>JAEYAL010000096.1 GCA_023404805.1 Actinomycetes bacterium
CCGTCCGCAGCGCCGGGGCCGCCGCCGCGGCAGCAAGGTGGCGCGCGGCATCGGGTGACCGGCGGACGACGAGCGTCGTCGGCTCGTCGCGGTCGTGCAGGATCGTGGCGGGCAGCCCCGGGGCGAGGCCCACGAGCGCGCGGGGCGCCATGAACTGGCGCACGGTCGCCGTGACGGCCTGTCCGGCGGCGGTGTTGAACCGCAGCCGGAACTCGTACTCGGCCGGGGCGTGGCCAGGCCGGGTGCGGCCTGTCGGGCGCATCGCGAGCACGGTCGCGCGGGCGCTCACGCCGCGAGCGCCGAGCGCGCGGAGGACCTCAGCTCGCGGTGGCTGATCGGGGATGGAAGCGAGTGGTGGCTGGTGCATGCCGCCGACGATCCATCAGCAGCAAGCCGCCCACATCAGGGGGCACCCCGGAACCGGCCCCCTGAACTGGTCAGGAAGCCCGGCGGCTAACTCGTCGGCCGGCCCTTGCGCCGCGCGGTCAGCTCCGTGAGGCTCGCGCGCTCGGCGTCGGTCAGGGAGTCCATCCCGCCGTCGGCGATCTTGTCGAGCAGGGCGTCGAGCGCGAGGTCGTCGGCGGAGACGTCGGGGACCGTGGTGTCGACCACCGGTTGCGGGCGCGGCCGCGTCGGCATCTGGACGATCTCGGCGGGTTCGTTCTCGGCCTTGCGGCCCCAGAGCGAGCCGGGCTTCTTCGTCCCGCCGGTGGCCGGGCCGGCCGCTGCGGGGCCGCGCGGGGCTGAGCCGCGCCGACGCCCCGGCGCCGACGTCTCGCCCTTGCGCTTGCGGCGCGGGAAGTGCACGTCGGGCACGCGCTCGTACTGCGTCAGGAGGTCGATCTTGCGGGCGACAAGGGCGATCAGGCCCGCGGCCACGACGACGGTGAGCAGGCGCACCCACTCGCGGAAGGCGACGTCGTTGAACACTTCGAGCGCGACGATCACGGCGCCGATGATCCACGCCTGGATGTTGAAGAAGAACGGGCGCGTCGGGTGCTCGGCGATGTAGAGCAGCAGGACCACGAGTTGGAGCAGGCCGAGGTCGGAGATGACCGTGTCGCGGGCGAGGAGCAACCCGAGGACCGTCGCGACGCCCGAGATGATCACGATCGACGAGCCGATCAGCCAGGTGAAGCGCTTGCGGCCGACCTGCCGCTCCAGCTCGGTGCCGAACAGCCAGAAGATCGCGGCGCCGATGATGTCCCAAAGCGAGAAGCCCGCGTGCGACCACGGCCAGGTGACCAGCCGCCACGCCTCGCCCGCTGCGACCTCATCGGGGATGAGCGCCATGCCCTGCGTGATGGGCTTGTCGACGGGCTCGGCCGCCCAGATGAACAGCGTGACGACCCAGACGAAGAGGACCAGGTTGGTCGTCGTCATCTCGACCTGGCCCAGACGGAACCAGCCAGCGCGGTCGTCGTCGGATTCAGTCCCGCTGTAGCGCACGGCCTCAGGGTACTCGCGCAGCACGGGCGCTGGCGGCAGTCGGCCGCAGGATGCCTTCGCGGCCGCGTCACGCCCGTCCACCTCTCCGAGCAGGCGGGGCCCTGGTTGACACACCGAATTCCCGCGGCGTACTGTGAGCGGAAATGCGCCACTTCTTTGCCGCGCTGACCGCCTGGTGCGTTGCGGCCGGATGCGCCGCCACGTGCTCGCTGGCGTCGGCTCCGGCCCCGCCCCGCAACTGCGGCGCACCCGTCACCGCCACCCCGTCCAACACGACCGCCACCCCGCTGCCGGGCCTGGCCGTGACGACGTCGACGATCGCCGTCTCCGGACTCCAGCCGGTGCTCGGCGACGTCGACGTCCTGACCACCATCACGACGGCCGTCGCCGCCGATCTCGACCTCACGGTCACGTCGCCCGCCGGGACGACCGTGACCCTGACCACTGACAACGGCGGCGTTGCCTCCGATGTGTTCGCCGGAACACGGTGGGACGACGACGCCGCGCCTGGCGGCATCCCGACCGCCACCGCCGTGCCGATGGCCGGCAACGTGCAGACGCATCCCTACGTCTCCGGCCAGGCAGCTGCGCTGCTGACTCCCGAGGAGCCGCTCGGGGCGTTCATCGGCGAGAACCCCAACGGCACCTGGACGCTGACGGCGAGCATCGACGACGCCGTCGGCACCGGAAGCCTGCAGTCGTGGGGCCTGGATCTCCAGTCGCTCGCGGCAGAGCCGACGCCCCTGTCGGCGTCGAGCTACACCGTCTCGCCGGGCAGTGTGATCTCGGCAGCCGCGCCATCGGTGGTCACCTCCGAGATCGAGGCGTTCGGCGAGTCGCCGTACCTCGGAAGCGTCGCGGTCACGATGAACCTGCTCCACACGCAGGCGGATGATCCGCAGATCGCGCTCACGTCGCCGGGCGGCACGACGGTGTTCCTCTCGACCGGCGTGTTCGCTTCAGGCGGCGGCGCGGACAATGTGTTCGCGGGCACCACGTGGCGCGACACGGCCAACCCCGGCGGGCAGCTCCCGTATTTCACGAACGCCGGCCTTACCTCCGACCACCCGTTCACGAGCGGAGTCGTGGCGACGCCGCTGGCGCCGAGCGAAGGACTGGCCGCCTTGCGCGGCGAGGACGCGAACGGGATCTGGAGGCTGACGGTCGCCGATCAGTTCGCCGGGAACGGCGGCTCGCTGGCCAGCTGGACCCTGCTGCTCACGCCAGCGCGCTGCCTGCCGCCGGACACGTCGATCACCAGCGGCCCGGCGGAAGGCAGCACGGTCGCCTCGCCTGATGCCGTCTTCACGTTCGCGGGAGCGCCTTCCGGCGCGACCGCCGGCTTCACCTGCTCCCTTGACGGCGCCCCGTTCACGCCGTGCGGCAGCAGCAAAGAGGTCCGCGGTCTCGCCATCGGGCAGCACACGCTCGAGGTCGCCGCCGTCGCCGACGATCCTGGCCCGTCTCCGGCGTCGCGCACGTGGACCGTCGCGGCGCCCGCGCCCCCGCCCGCCTCCGGTGGGAGCGGGAGCGGGACTCAACCCGGAGGCAGCGGCGGGACGCCGCCGGCCGGAAGCGAGACACCTCCTGCCGGGAGCGGGACGCCGGCGGCTGCGCAGCCGCTCACCGTGTCGGCATTCACCGTCGCGCCGAAGCAGCCGCGCGCCGGGAAGGCGCTGACGTTCCGCTGGCTGCTGTCCGCGGCCGGGACCGTCACGGTCGAGCTGGACCGGCGGGTGCGCGGACGCTTCCGGCCGGCCGGCCGCACCACGGTTGCCGCGGCCGCCGGCGGAGGCAGCCTCAAGCTCAAGGGCAGGATCGGCACCACGCGGCTGAAGGCCGGAAGCTACCGGGCGCGGATCACCGCCACGTCCTCCGGGCAGGCCGGCACCTCGCCGCCGCAGACGCTGCGCTTCGCCATCCGCCGCTGATCGCCCAGCGACCGCGACGGCCTCGTCGCCGAAGGAGCCCTGGCCCAGCCCGCGGTGCAGTACACCCGCGGGAGGCCGGCGGCCGAAACGACCGAGGGCCCCGCGCGGTGCGGGGCCCTCGGGGCGATGGCGAGACCGGGACTTGAACCCGGGACACCACGATTTTCAGTCGTGTGCTCTACCAACTGAGCTATCTCGCCGTGGCGGCCGTGCGAAGCGACCGCGGCGGCACATGCTAGCGAGGACGCGCGAGCGGCGTAGCCTGTGGGCCGGTGGGACGCGCCGAGGAAGACCACAACCGCCGCCTGCTGCGGGCCCGCGACGCCATCGACCGCGCCTACGCGGAGCCGCTCGACGTTCCTGCGCTCGCGCGCGTGGCGATCATGAGCGAGGCGCACTTCATCCGGTCGTTCAAGGCGACGTTCGGCGAGACGCCCAACCGGTATCTGCAGCGCCGCCGCATCGAGCGGGCCATGGCGCTGCTGCGCACCAGCGAGCTGACCGTCGGCGAGATCTGCGTCGACGTGGGCTTTGCCAGCGTCGCGACGTTCACGCGGCAGTTCCGCGAGATCGTCGGCGAGACGCCGTCGTCGTTCCGCGACCGCGGGCGGACCGACCGCAGCGCCGTCCCCGCGTTCGTGCCGACGTGCTTCGAAAAGGCGTGGACGCGGCCCAGCACCGAAGTCACCGGCCGCTGAACCTCACTGAGCGTCCTTTCATGGTTGCTATAGCGACTACTAAAGGACGTTCACCGGGGGCGCCGCGGCGGGGCCTCGCGCAACCGAGCAGTTTTGGACAAGCGGAGCCCGCGGCCCGCCCGTAGGTTCCGACCCATGCTCAAGAACCTCTCGATCACCACCACCTACGTCCTCGACCAGGACGAAGCGCTCGACTTCTACGTCGGGAAGCTCGGACTGGAGGTGAACACCGACGCCGACCTCGGCTTCATGCGGTGGCTCACCGTCAGCGTCCCCGGCGATCCCAAGCGCGAGATCCTCCTCGAGCGCCCCGCGCCGCCGTCGATGGACGAGGCCACCGCGGAGGTCGCCCGTGAGCTGCTGTCCAAGGGCGCCACCGCCGGCACGCTGTTCTTCACGACCGACGATCCGATCGGCGTCTACGAGGACCTCGTCGGCAAGGGCGTCGACATCACCGACGAGCCGACCGAGCGCGACTACGGCACCGACTTCGGAATCAGGGACCCGTTCGGCAACAAGATCCGCATCGGGTCCCGCAAGGACCACCAGTAACCATGTGCTTCGGTCCATCGCACACCGCCGCGATGACCGCCGCAAGGAAGGCCGTCATGCCTGAACCCGTCCGCATCACCACGATCCTGCAGCCGCGTGGCCCCGCCGCCGCGGTGATCCTCACCGACGAGCAGGTGGCCGAGATCGGCCAGGGCGCGAAGACGCCGCCCGTGCAGGTGACCGTCAACGGCGGCTACACGTTCGGCGGCCGGATCGGCCGCATGGGCGGCGAGTCGCTGCTGGGCTTCAACAAGGCCAGCCGCCTGGCGGCGGGCGTCGAAGCTGGCGACGAGATCACCATCGATGTCGTCCTCGACGCGGCGCCTCGAGATGTCGACGTGCCGGACGACCTCGCGGCGGCGCTTACCGCCGACACGGCAGCGCGGGCGGCGTTCGACGCCCTCGCCTACTCACATCGCAAGGAGTACGCGCGCTGGGTCGCCGAGGCCAAGCGGCCGGAGACGCGGGAACGGCGGATCGCCGAGACGGTCACCCAGGTCCTGGCCGGCCAGACGCGCCGCTGAGCAGCGCCACGACCTCTGCGTCGGAGGTCTGGCCGAAGTCGACGTACCAGTGGCCGACCGCCTCGAAGCGGTCCGGGACCTCGACCACGTCGATCAGGTCGGCCTCCGGCTCCAGGAGCGCCACCGCCTCATGCGACGCGACCGGCGATGCGATCACGAGCCGGCGCGGGCGGTGCACCTGCTC
>JAEYAL010000108.1 GCA_023404805.1 Actinomycetes bacterium
GCGCCGGCGGGCCGGGCGGCGGAGCGTTCACCGTGTACGACACCGTGCGCTCGGCGGGGTTGCCGCTCTCGTCAGTGGCCTTGACCGTGAAGGAGCGCGTGCCGACCGTGCTGGTGTCGAGCGCAGCCCCAGCGGCCTGCGTGCCGGTGCAGCTGCCGAGCACACCGCCCTCGTCGGTGCACGTGAACGCGACCGCGGCCTGGTCGCCCTGCGTGAACTGCGCGCCGTCGGCGGGCGACGTGATCGCGATCGTCGGCGCGGCGAGGTCGAACATGGCGAACCCGCCGACGGGCCGGTCGGTGATGGAGCTGAACAGGCCGCCGGCGAACACGCGCGAGCCGGTCGCGATCAGGTTGCTGATGTTCGGTCCGACCACGACTGGGTCGAACTTCGGATCGAACGCGGCGTCGCTGACCGAGACGCGGGCGATGCGATTGCTCGGCTCGCCGTTGACGACCGAGAAGGTGCCGCCGAGGTAGACGTCGTTGCCGCTCACCGCGACAGCGCGGACGGTGTTGTTGACGCTCGGGTTCCAGGCCGGGTCGACGGCGCCCGCGCCGCTCACCGACACCTTGGCCGCCCGCGTCCGCCCGACGCCGCCGATCCTGGTGAACAGGCCGCCGAGGTAGAACGCGTCGCCTGCGCGGGCGAGGGCGATCACGGGGCCTTCGACCGCCGGGTGCCAGCCCGAGTCGACGGCGCCGACGCCGGTCGCCGACAGCTTGACCGCGTAGCCCGGCAGGGCTCCGCCGTCGCCGGGGAAGCTGCCGACGGCGTAGAGGCTCGAGCCCGACAGCGACATCGACAGGACGGCGCCGTTGATGTCTGGGTTCCATGTGGTGTCTTCGGCTCCCGTGCCCGTGGCGTTGTACTTGCGGAGCGAGTCAGGCGTCGAGCTGTCGCCGCCGCTGCGGTTGCCGAGGCCGGCGTAGAGCGCGCCGTTGCCGACGGCAAGCGACGCGACCGGCAGCGGGATCGTGACGTTCCACGCCGTGTCGCGGGCCCCGGCGCCGTTCAGCGAGACCTTCGAGATATCGCCGAGCCCGCCGGAGTAGAGCGAGTCGGCGCTGGTCGCGATGGCGGTGATCCCGCCCACGAGCGGCTGCGGCGCCCACGTCGTGTCCAGGCGCCCGGCGGCGTCGAACCGCGCGAGGCCGCTGCGGGCGCGGTTGTTGCTGCCCGCGGAGGTGAAGCTGCCTGCCAGAAGCACGCGTGCGCCGACGACGGCCACGACGTTGGCGGGGCCGTTGAGGTTGGGCGTCCAGGTCGACACGTCGGCGTCGGCGCCCGCGGCGATCGACAGCCGCAAGGCACCCATATGGCGCTGGAAGCCGGCCTCGGTGAACTCGCCGCCGACGTAGAGCTGGTCGCCGACGGCGCTCAGCGAGCGGACTTTGCCGCTGAGGTTGTCGGGCGTCCACGTCGCGTCGACGGCGCCGCTGCCGGTGGCCGAGACGCGCGCGAGGTGCGAGTAGGCGAGGGAGTTGCCGATCCCCGCGAACCAGCCGCCGATGTAGAGCTTGCTCCCGATCACCTTGAGGGCATTGATCTCGACCGGGCCGGCGGCGTCGACGTCGGCGTCCCACGCCGGGTCGACGGTGGCGTCGGTCAGCGAGAGCTTGGCCACGCCGATGCGCAAGGCGCCGCCGGCGCTGAAGAACGTGCCGCCGATGTAGACGGCCGAGTCGGTGACTTCGAGCGAGCGGACCTGGTTTGCCGGGGCGGCCAGCTGCCAGCCCGGGTCGACGGCGCCGGTCGGACCGCCGGTCGTCGAGAGGCGGCAGACGTTCACGCACGGAGCGCCGCTGATGTCGCCGAGGCTGCCGCCGACGTAGAGCGTCGTCCCGCGCAGCACGAGCGCGTAGACCGTGTTGGAGGCCTCCGGGTACCACGTCGGATCGGCCGCACCGGTGCCCGTTGTCGAGATCCGCGCGAGGCGGCTGCGCGGCTTGCCGCCGACGGTGCCGAAGGTGCCGCCGAGGTAGAGCGTGCTGCCGCTGCGCGCGAGCGCGTTGACGGTCGAGCTCGCCGCGGGATTCCAGTCCGGATCGACGGTGCCATCCGCGAGGACATGGGCGAGGTTCGCGCGCTTGACGTCGGCGACTGCGCTGAACGCGCCGCCGATGAACCAGCCGCCCGCCCCGTCGGCTTCGACCGCGTTGACGGTGCCGGTGACCTGCGGGAAGCCTGCGACGGGCTCGCCGCTGGTCGTGTCGGCGAAGGTGGCGCCCGCCAGGCGGGGTCCGACGCTGTCGAAGTCGCCGCCGATGTAGATCTGCCCCGAGGCGTCGGTCGTGGTGGCGTTCACGGTGCCGTTCGTGACGTACCCCGAGGGGATCGGTCCGACGGCGGCGCTGGAGGCGGCCGGGATCGCGGCGCAGAGCGCGGCGGTAGCAGCGAGCACGCAGCCGCGGAAGCGGCGCAGGCGGGATGAAGACAAAGGAGTGCGCTCCGAGGCGGCGGGGGCGAGCGGCGCGCAGGGCGGGCGCAGCGGGTGGCACAACCTAGCCGCTGGACCGCAATGCGGTCAACGGTGGTCAACCTCGTTGCCCGGCGGCGCTGTTGCGGCCGACCGGCCGATCGGAGAGGCTGGCGGCCTGTGTCTGTCCGCCGCAAGCCCGCGCAAATCCGAGCGTGGCTCAAGAGCGATCCGCCGCTCGACGAGCTCCGGGCCGCGTACCCGGACCAGTGGCGCATCGTGGAGGCCGAGCTGATGGCGATCGTCGACCGCGGCGACCGCGCGGCGCTGGATGCCTACGCGCGGTCGCTTGCTGAGCCGGTCGTCGCCCGCGGCGGCAAGCGGTCGGTGACGGGACTCGATCCGGTGCTCGCGGCGATGGTGCGCCAGCGGATGGCCGCGCACGCCATCCGTGCGCTGGCGACGCGCGCCGCCACCGGCGTCGAGAGCGGGTCGGTCCGCCTCAGCGAGCAGGAGGGCCTGGTGATGCAGGAGCTGCTGTTTGAGGGCGGGGCCTTGCGGCGCAAGCCCGTCGACCTGGAGGAGTTCTGCGCGGTGTGGCCGACGCTGCAGGAGCGCTCGCGCTTGATGACGCTTGTCCAGCCCAAGGGCATCTACTGCTTCTACTCCGGGGAGTTCGTCGCCGGGCTGGCGTCGCTCATCGGCGGGCGCGACGCGCTTGAGATCGCCGCCGGCGACGGCACCCTGAGCCGGTTCCTCGGCGACGCCGGCGTGCCGATCCGCGCCACCGACGACCACTCATGGGACGCGATCGAGTTTCCGGAGGCGGTGGAGCGCCTGGACGCCGCCGCCGCGCTGCGGGCGTATGCGCCGCAGGTGGTGGTGTGCTCCTGGCCGCCGGCCGACAACACCTTCGAGGCGGCGGTGTTCGACACCGCCAGCGTGGAGACGTACATCGTGATCGGGAACCGCTACACGCCAGGTTGGGGCGACCACGCCGCGTACCGCGCCGCCGAAGCGCGCTTCGCCCGGCGGACCGACGACGACCTCTCCGCGCTGGTGCTGCCGCCGGAGCTCGAGTCCGTCGTCTACGTGTTCGAGCGGCGCGCGTCTACTTCTTGACGAAGGAAATCGTGCCGTTCGTCTCCAACACGGCGAACCGCACCTCAGCCAAGTCGCCGATCGAGTTGAGCCGCGCCTCGGCGTCGATCTCGTCGCGGGTGATGCGCTCGCGCCGCAGGTTGCGGTCGATCACCTGGCCGTCCTCCACGAGCACGAGCGGCTCGCCCTCCATCGCCGGCCGCAGGCGCGGGAACTTGAACGAGACGTAAGAGAAGAACACGGTCAGCAGCGCGAACGTGAAGATCACGATCAGCGCGCCGGTGACGGAGTTGTCGCTCTGCGTGACGCCCTGCTGGACCATGTCGCCGATCACGACCAGCAGGATCAGGTCGAACGGCTGCATCGTCGACAGCTCACGGCGCCCGACGACGCGCGTGACGATCCAGATCAGGATGTAGATGAAGGCAGCTCGGAGTGCGAGGTCCATGGGGGTTCCTCGGGTTACGGGAGGACGTGGAGGGTGGCTGGCGACCGCACCGCATCGACGCCGGGCCCTTCGACCGAGACCGACGCGTCCTGGTTGCCGACGGTCGTCGGGTTGGCCTGGAGCTGCAGGTAGACGGTCAGGGTGTCGCCCGCGTCGAGCGATGGGTAGGTCAGCGCGAGCGCCCCGGGGTTTCCGTCCTTCGGCGGCCGGGTCGTCTCAGACACCGGCGCCGGCTCCAGCGTGTTGAGGTGCATGCCCTCGACGAACCCCGAACCGATCACCACCTGCGGCGACGAGACGTTCTCGTTCGCGCGGACCTCGATCCGCACGGGGAACATCAGGCCTCCGCGCACCTCCTCGGGCATCTGCACGCGCAGCGCCATCGAGTCGCTGGTCGCCGTCCGCACCGTCGGCGACTGACCGAACAGGCCCGCAAGCGCCGCCACGACGAACGCCGCCATCAGAGCGAGGACGACCCGCCGGTTCCAGACGTGCCTGCCGCGGCCCTCGAGGTCGCGGGTCCGGGCGAGGTCAAAGTCCGTTGTTGGCGCCGACACACGCCTGAGCTTCGCTGCTGCGCGAGATGCTCCCGTGCTCGGGCGCGCGTCACCCCCGGTCAGCCAACTGCCCGCTTGGGCGCCGGCCTGCGCGCCTGCCCTCAAGCGCGCGGCCCTTCCCGCCGACCAAGTACCTAGCGTGCCTACTGGGTCGTCCCTCGTCTCGCGCCTCAAGGCGCTCACGCCTCCGCAGCTCGCCATGGTGGCGCTTGGCTCCCTCGCGCTGGCCGGCGTGGGGACCGCGGCTGCCGCCAGCCTGTTCGACGGGCCGGACGTGCGCGAGCACGCGTTCACCGGCACCGACCAGGACTTCGCGCCCGGCAAGGTGACCGAGGGCGAGGAGGACCCGTACCGCGTCCACTCGCAGAAGCCGAAGGCCGCGCAGGTCCGCTCCACAGGCAGCCCCGCTGCGACGACGGCGCCCCGCGCCAGCCGCAACGCGCCCACCACGACGAACCCGGCGGTCGGCAACAGCGCCGCGCCGCCCGCCGCGAGCGGCAACAGCGCGAGCGGCTCGGGCGGGCCCCAGG
>JAEYAL010000164.1 GCA_023404805.1 Actinomycetes bacterium
CCCGTCAGCTCGCCGGTCGTGCGGACAGGGCCGTCGGGCACCGGCGGCTCGGGCTGCAGCGCCCACGCGAGTCCGAGCAGCAGCGCCGCCACGCTCACGGCTGCCAGGGCGGCGGCACGCGCGCGCCGCCGGCGCCAGAACGTGCCGCGAAGGAGAGCCACCTCAGCATCTTGCGCAGATGCGCGGGCCGGAGCAACCGGTCACCCCGCGACGGCGCCGGCAGCCCTCCGCCCTGAACGCCGAAAATCGGCCTTCCCTGCGGACCCCTCAGCGCAGGCGCGTGCTCAACCGGACCACCGTCACGTCGTCGCTCACCCGCAGGTCGAGCCCGGTGAGGAACGGGAGCTGCCAGCTCGTGCGGCCGCCGGCGATCGTCCTGACGCGCCCGACGAGGTACCGCTCGCCGAGATCCAGGTGCACCTTGGTGGTCGGGGCGCCGATCGGCTCGACCTTCGCGGTGTCCCACAGCGAACGCTCCCGCCAGAGCGCGAGGACGAGCGAGCCGTCGGAGTGGCGCAGGGCGATGATCCGCACGTCGTCCGGCAGCTTGCCTTTCGGCTTGACCGCCACCGGCGCCGTCGCGAGCTTCACGTCGCCCTTGGGGTCGCGCAGCTCCGCCATCAGCCGGCGCACCGCGCCGTAGGCCGGCTTCGGCGTCCCGTCGGTCCGCAGCAGCCCGAAGTGCGCCTCGACGCGCTTCTTGTCGGGGTCGTCGAAGCGGTCGACGAGGTCGAACAGGTACGTGCGCGGGATCCCGCGGCGGAACGCTTCGAGTAGGCCTTTGGGGGCGTAGCGCGCCGCCACCGCCTCCGAGACGCCGGGCTGCGAGTAGGTCCCGTCGGTCGAGGTGTGGACGCCGGTCTCCGTGACGACGGTGGCGCCGCCCGGCAGAAGCTGCTGCGCGGGCGGGACGAACATGTCGAAGCCCAGGGCGCCGTAACGGCCACCGCTGTAGGCGTGGGCGTTCGCGTAGTCGGCGAGGCCCGAGAGGCTGCCGTACCAGCGCTGGTTCGCCGGCCGCGCGGTGCTCGGGCCGTAGACCGCGAGGCGGTCGGCGCCCGGCGTGGCGCCCAGCGCCGCGACGAGCGACCGCTGGTGGGCTAGCGCCGTCAGCCCCCAGTCGGCCGGCCCGGCCAGGTCCGGCTCGTTCGTGCCTTCGACCGCCTCGGCGTACGGCAGCAGCTTGGTGCGGAAGACCTCGTAGACGCGGTCCAGCGGCCCAGCGCTGTAGCGGCCGAAGGCGTCGCCGAGCTGCACGTCGAGTTTGAACCCGGCCTTGCCCATCTCCATCTGCCGCTGCGTCCCCCAGTCGCCGCTCACGAGGTGCACGTCGACGCGGGCCCGCGAGATGCCCGAGCCGCGCAGCGCCTGCATGAGGTTCGGCCAGCGATCGGGCGTGTAGGCGCCGCTCTTGCTCCACGTGTCGAGGTTGATGCCGACGCTGTCGCTGGCCCGGCGCGCGGGCGCGGTGCTGACCTGGAG
Source organism: Actinomycetes bacterium (assembly GCA_023404805.1). Classification (GTDB taxonomy): domain Bacteria; phylum Actinomycetota; class Thermoleophilia; order Solirubrobacterales; family Solirubrobacteraceae; genus JAGIBJ01. Next base: position 1,483 of record JAEYAL010000164.1, read on the forward strand.
CCAGCCCGTCGGCCGTGCCGTGACCGTCTGCGGCGCGCTCGGCCCGAAGACGGCGCGCGGCCCCTGCTCGACGCCGGCCTGCGCGACCGCGGGCGCGAGGAGGCAGGCGCCCAGCACCACCGCAGCGCGATTTCTGAGGACAGCAGCATGGGACACGAGACGGACCGTAGCGAGTAGTCGGCGACCAGTCCAGCGACCGGTGCAATGCGGGCGCGCGGCCACCGCGGCCGGGCGGGACGCCGCGAGCCGCCGCGCGCCTCTACCCTGTGGCGCCTGCGCCCGAAGCTACGCGCGCGCATCTTCGACGGGGCCCTGCCCCGCGTCGCCAACGAACCCCACCTTCACCCCAGAGGAAGCTCCCATGGCAGAGAAGCTCGGCATCGCCGGCAGCGGCACGATCGCGACCGGCCTGGCCGCCGTTGGCTCGGTGACCGGCGAGGTCATCCTGTGGGCCCGCAGCGAAGCCTCCCAGCAGCGCGCGCAAGCCGCGATCGAGAAGGCCGCATCCCGCCTCGAGGGCGCTGACGTCTCGCGCGTCACCGTCACCACGAACCAGGACGACCTCGGCGCCGCGACGTTCCTCGTCGAGGCCGTGTCCGAGGACTACGACGTCAAGACCCCGCTCCTGCAGAAGCTCGCCGAGCTTGCCGGCCCGGATGCCGTCCTCTCGACGACCACCTCGTCGCTGTCGATCGAGAAGCTCGCCGACCTCTCGGGCCTGGGCGAGCGCTTCGTCGGCCTGCACGTGTTCAACCCGGTCCCGCTGATGAAGCTGGTGGAGGTCATCTTCCCGGCCGCCGCCACCGACGCGACCAAGGACCGCACCCGCGCGCTCGTCGAGGCCCTCGGCAAGACCGGCGTGGAAGTTCCGGACACCCCGGGCTTCGTCGTCAACCGCCTCCTCTTCCCGTACCTGTTCGACGCCGTGAAGCTCATGGAGGAGACGGGCCTCGATGCCAAGGCGATCGACACCTGCATGAAGCTCGGCGCCGGCCACCCGATGGGCCCGCTCGCCCTTCTCGACCTCGTCGGCCTCGACGTGTCGAAGGCCATCGGCGAGATGATCTCGACCGAGATCCCCGGCCTCGTCGACGAGAAGATCGCCGCGGGCGAGCTCGGCCGCAAGACCGGCTCGGGCATGTACCCGCCGCGCGCCTGAATCCGGGTGCTGGGGGCGTGCCATGCGCCCCCAATCTCCGGTGCGACCTGCGGTGCCTGCGCTTTAGGGCAGCACCGCCGGTAAATCCGCTTTCCTCCCGCTCAGGCGCGAATTTATGAACCCGCGGGTTCTCTAGAACGAACGTCCAGCGGGGTAAAGGCCGACGCCGATCTCGCCGAATCTATGAAGGCAACGATCGACTGGACACCGATCATTGTCTTCCTCCAGATGTTGGTGACACACACTGGGAAAGGCCCGGCGAAAGCCGGGCCTTTCACGTTTCTGGGGCCGTCTCGCTCGACCGGAGCCCGCGCACCCCGCCGGGGTCCACCGCCGAGCCCGCCGCGTCCGCCGACCCTCTAGCCTGCTGGGCCGTGCGCATCGTCAGCCTCGTCCCCCACGCCACTGAGCTGCTCTTCGCGCTCGACCTCGAAGACGACGTCGTCGGCGTCACCCACGAGTGCGACTACCCGTGGCAGGCGACCGAGCTGCCCAAGGTCACCCGCGACCGCCTGCCCAGCGACCTGACGGCGATCGAGATCGACGAGGCTGTCCGCGAGCAGACCTCCGGCGGCGAGTCGATCTACGAGCTCGACATCGAAGCGCTCCGCGAGCTGGACCCCGATCTGATCGTGACGCAGTCGCTCTGCACCGTCTGCGCCGTCGCCGTCGAAGACGTCGAGGCCATCGCCCAGACCTTCGAGCGCCCACCGCAGGTCGTCGCGCTCGACCCGCACACACTCGGGGAGGCCCTCGGCGACATCCGCACCATCGCGCAGCTCACCGACCGCAAGGACGAAGGCGTCGACCTCGTCGAAGAGCTCGCGGCCCGCATCGACCGGGTGCGTCTCGCCTCGCGCGGCCTCGACAAGCCCAAGGTGCTCGCCGTCGAGTGGCTCGACCCGCTCTTCATCGGCGGACACTGGGTGCCGCAGATGATCGACTACGCAGGCGGCGAAGACGTGCTCGGGCTCCCCGGCGAACACTCCGAGACGATGCCCTGGGAGGTCGCCGCCGCCGCCTCGCCGGACGTCGTGATCGTCATGCCGTGCGGCCGCGGCGTCGACGAGGCGCGCGAGGAAGCGCTGGGGCACTGGGACAAGCTCGCCGTGCTCGGCGCCGACAAGATCTACGCCGTCAACGCCAGCGCGTACTTCTCGCGCCCAGGGCCGCGGCTCGTCGACGGCTTGGAGCTGCTGAGCGCGCTGCTGCACCCGACGAGCGGCATCGAGGCGCCCGACGGGTCCTACGTCGAAGTGCGCTAGAGCGTCGGCTCTGGGGCGGCGTGGCGCGTCTGCACGGCGTGCGGGGTCACCGGAACCATCCAGCTAGACGACCGCGCGCATGTCGGCGACCGCGATGCCGCCGATGAACAGCGCCACGAGCGCCACTGAGAGCACCGCGACGACCGCCGCGCGGTTCCGCGCGAGCGGCCCGAACGCGATCCAGCCCGCGATGCCGCCGGCGATGAAGCCGCCGACGTGGCCGCCGATCGAGATGTTGAAGCCCGGGATAAAGCCGATCGCGAAGTTCAGCACCGCGATCATGAGCAGATCGTTCGTGAGCGAATCGATCCGCCGCAGCCGTGACACCACGAGCGCCGCACCGAGGAGGCCGAACGCGGCGCCCGACGCGCCGACGGTGAGCGTCTGCGGACCCGAGTACAGCATCGCGCCGATCGAGCCGCCGAGCAGGCTGACGAAATAGAGCAGCCCGAAGCGCAGGCGGCCGAGGCTCGGCTCCAGCAGCTGGCCGAACATCCAGATGAAGTACATGTTGAACGCGATGTGCAGCAGGCCGCTGTGCAAGAAGCCCGACGTGATCAGGCGGTACCACTCGCCCTCGGCCACGCCGATCTGATCGGTGCAGATCAGGTTGCCGCCCTGCGTGAAGCCCTCGACGCAGCGGCTGACCACCAGCGCGCCCTCCGTCGTGAGCGACGAGCCGCTGCTCGTGAGCGGGTTGCCGCTGGTGCCCGCCAGGAGGAAGCCGACCACGAAGACCGCGATGTTGATGCCGATGATCGCCTTGGTGACCATGAGGTCGTCGGCCAGGGCGAACTTGCGCTGCGGCGCGCAGTCCGGGCACCGGTAGCCCATCGGCGAGTCCCGCATGCAGTCCGAGCAGATCGGCTTCTCGCAGTTCTGGCACCGCACGTTCGTCGGGCGGTTCGGGTGCCGGAAGCAGACGGCTTCAGCGGTGGCGTTGTCGCCGGTCGACTGCGTCATCCCTCCAATTTATCCGGAAGGGGTACCTTGGAACTCCACGCCGGGATAGCTCAGTTGGTAGAGCAACCGCCTTGTAAGCGGTAGGTCGAGGGTTCGAGTCCCTTTCCCGGCTTGCAGCCCCCGATTGTGCGGGCGCGCACGTAGGGGTGCGCCGTCGCGGGCGCGCGATGGGTACGGTTCTGCGAACCATGACTCTCCGCACCACCACCCGGCGCGTCGCCGCGGCTCTCCTCATCGCCGCCGCCGGGACCTCCCTCGCCGCTTGTGGCGACGACGAGAAGACGGCCTCGTCCACGACGCCTGCCGTCAAAGTCGAAGGCATCGCCGTCGGCAACGCCGAAGACCTGAAGAAGAAGCCCGCGATCGACATCCCGGATGTCCTGCCGCCCACCGGCGACAAGATCATCAAGAAGGACATCGTCGTCGGCACCGGCCCGACCGTGAAGAAGGGCGACGAGCTCACCGCGCGCTACGTCGGCGTGGCCTGGTCGGGCAACAAGCAGTTCGACGCCAGCTGGGACCGGCCCGAGAAGGCCATCCCGTTCACTCTCGCCCAGGGTTCCGTCATCGACGGCTGGACCGAAGGCCTCCCGGGCATGAAGGTCGGCGGCCGCCGCCTGCTGATCGTCCCGCCCGCGAAGGGCTACGGCGACCAGGGCCAGGGCACCGACATCCCCGGTGGCGAGACGCTGGTGTTCATCGTCGACGCCGAGAAGACGAAGAAGGGCGCGCCGGTCTCCGCTGCTGGCGGTGCTGGTGCCGCGGGTGGCGCCGACGCCGCGACCCAGGCCCAGATCCAGCAGGCGCTGGAGCAGGCCCAGGCGCAGGGCGGCCAGTAGGCCACACCTTCCGCAGACGGCCCGGCTGCCCGCCGGGCCGCCGCCTCGGCACAGAGAAGGGGCCGCCCCGGGGACTGACTTCCCGGGGCGGCCCCTTCGCCGTTTGATCGGTGCACCGCGGCGCGGCAGCCCTCCCAAGGCCACCGCCGGTGCAGATGCGGGCTAGGACCCGAAGGCGAGGCCTTCTTCGCGCTCGCGCAGGTGCGTCTGCACCTTGCGCTTGACGCGCTGCAGAGCGTTGTCGATGGCCTTCGGCGGGCAGCCGACGCGCTCGCCGATCTCCTCGTAGGAGCGGCCGTCGAGGTAGAGCGCCAGGGCGCGGCTCTCAAGCTCGCTGAGCTTGCTGGAGAGGCAGCCGACGAGCGCGCCGAGCTCCTCCGCCGAAACGGCCTTGGAGGCCGGATCGAGCGTCGCGGGCCCCGGGAGCATCTCCTCGAGCGTCGGCTCGTTCTCCATCGCGCTGGCTGCGGTGCGCGAGAACGAGACGTAGCCGTTGAGCGGCTTGTGCTTGTTGCGGGTGGAGGTCTTCACCGCGGTGATGATCTGGCGCGTGATGCAGAGCTCCGCGAAGTTGCGGAACGAGCTCTCGCGGTCCGGGCGGAAGTCGCGCACGGCCTTGTAGAGGCCGACGAGACCCTCCTGGATGAGGTCGTCGTGGTCGCCGCCGACGAGGAAGTACGACGACGCCTTCATGCGGACGAAGCCGTAGTAGCGGCGCACGATCTGGTCATGCGCGCGGCGATCGCCGTTCTTGGCCATCGCGATGAGGAACTTGTCGTCGACGCGGACGTCGCTTGAAGCACGGCGGGAGATGTGAGCCACGGGTCAGTCTTTCGATCGGCCATGGGTGGGCCGATGTCGGGGAGCTGATCCGGATGACAGTCCCCTCCCAGGGTGCCAACCAAATCGAGTTCGGTGTGAGTTTTGTGCGGGCTCGACCTTAGGTCGACCCCTCAGCCTCAAGATCGACCTGAGGCTCGTTGGGTCGCAACCTAGCCGCAAGAAAGCCTGCATGTCAAGCAATTCGCGCACGAAGGCTTGCAGCCCTTGCGCGAACCCTCAGGGAGCCTCACCGCAAGTCACCGATCCAGCCTCATGGACAGCGCCTCAGCCAGGGCGGAAATGTCCAGCGTTCTCGGGCGTTCGCGTTGCCACGCTCCGCTGCTGACTGGGCTTCCGGCGTGATGCGACGCGCTTGCAAACCGGCGCGTGGGTCACACGCGGTCAGCCGCAACGCTGCGTCGGCTGCGAGCGGGGACAGCCACGCGCAACCGAATGAGGAGTTCGCCGCCTCAGGCGCAACTCCTCCTCAGGACGCGAACAGGCGTTCGCGATCGCTGGAGTACCCAGACCAACCCAGTTCCACGCCGCAGGTATGCAGCGCCACGCTGCAAACCTGCAGACGCCGACGCGCCACAACGCCCGCCTCAGCCAGACGCGCGCGGAGGCGGGCTAGCTCAGGAGCGCTGCGCCGTGAAGGCGGCGTACATGAGGACCGCGGCGGCGGCGCTCACGTTGAGCGAGTCGACCTGGCCGACCATCGGCAGCGACACGAGGCCGTCGCAGTTCGAGGCGACGCGGGGGCGCAGCCCCTTCCCTTCGCCACCGAGGACGAAGACGACAGTGCCCGTCAGGTCGAGGTCGCCGACGGGGGTGCCGTCCATCGCGGCGCCGTAGCTCCAGGCGCCGGCGTTGCGGAACGCCTCGAGGGTGTCGGAGAGGTTCACGACCTCTGCGACCTTGAGGTGCTCGATGGCGCCCGCGGAGGTCTTGCAGACGGTGCCGGTGACGCGCGCCGAGCGGCGCTCGGGGAGCACGAGGCCGAGCGCGCCCGTGGCTTCGGCGGTGCGGGCGATCGCGCCGACGTTGCGCGGGTCGGTGATCTCGTCGAGCACGATGACGACCCCGGGCTTGCCGAGGAGCTCGCTGAGCGGCACGTACGGGTAGCCGTCGCACTCGGCGACCACGCCTTGGTGGTCGTAGGTGCCAGCGAGGTCGGCGAGGCGGTCAGAGCTGGAGACCGAGACGGGCGCGCCGGCCAGCCAGTCGGCACCCGCGACCTGCTCGGTCGCGTAGATCATGTGCACCGCGCGGCGCTTGGCCCGCAGCAGCTCGCGGACGGGGTTGCGGCCGTAGACGAGGCGGTCGTTCGGCGCCGGGGACTCGTCGCGGCCGCGCTGCGGTCTGCCGCCGGTCCGGCCTCCGATCGGCCCAGGGCCGCGGTCGAGGCGGTCGCGGTCGCCGCGGCGCGGACCGCTGCCA
>JAEYAL010000172.1 GCA_023404805.1 Actinomycetes bacterium
GCGCCGGCGCGCGGCAAGCGCGCCCGGGGGGCCTCGAAGTGAGCCGCCCCGCCCGCCGCCCGGGCCGACCACGACCGGCAGCCGGCCGTCCGCGCAGCGCGAGTCTGCCCAAAGGGCTGTCCGGTTCGCCCTGGCGCGACCCGGCACCCCGTTGGAAGGGTGGGCGGGTGTCCGACTTGACCCCACTCTCCACCGCGCCGGTGCTGCTCGCCGACCTCGGCAGCATCGCCGGCAGCGGCATGAGCGGCATCCTGAGCGAGCGTGGTGTCGAAGTCGTAACCGCGCCGGCCGGTGCCGATCTCGCCGAGACCGTTCAGCGCGTCCGCCCTTCGGCGGTCGTCCTGGACCTCGACGGCGACGCGCCGCGCGATCTCACCGCCATCGTCCGCTCTGCGTGCCCCGAGACCAAAGTGGTCCTGTGGGCACGGCGCGAGGACGTGATGGAGGTCCTGGACCCGGGAGCGACCGTGCCGCGGTTCGTGCTCGGGAGCACCCCCACTGAGCTCTGCGCCGAGCTCGTCACCACCAAGCCCACCAGTGCGCCCGAGGACGACTGACCTATGCCCAACTACCTCACTCCAGGCGTTTATGTCGAGGAGATCCCGTCGACGAGCAAGCCGATCGAAGGTGTCAGCACCTCGGTCGCCGCATTCGTCGGCCTGGCTCCCGGCGGACCGCTGAACACGCCGACGCGCGTGTCGAACTGGACCGAGTTCGCCAAGCAGTTCGGCGATCCGGTGCAGACGGAGAACGGCCCGTTCATGGAGGGCGCGTACCTCGCGCACGCGGTCTACGGCTTCTTCCAGAACGGCGGCAGCCTCTGCTGGATCGTGCGCATCGGCCACGGCGCCGACGAGCCGACGGCGGTGGCCGCCCTTCCGTCGGCGTCCGACAACGCCCTGGAGGCGTTCCGCATCACGGCGCTTGAGAGCACCAACGGCGACGGCCCGATCGAAGTCGAGCTCACGGAGGCTGCTCCGGCGCCGAAGGAGACGAAGGGCGACGGCGACAGCGACGGCAAGTCCGAGCCCCGCGAGCCGCTCTACAAGCTCGTCGTCAAGAGCGGCGCCGACCGCGAGGAGTTCGACGGCCTCACGCTCAAGAAGGGCCGCACGAACCTCGCTACCAAGGTCAACGCCGCGTCGAAGCTCATCAGCATCGAGGAGACGGGCGCGGCCCTCCCCGAGGTGCAGCGCACGCCGGCCACCGGCTCGTACACGCTGACCGTCCCCTCGATCGGCGTGGAGTCGGTCGACGTGAGCGACATCTCGGGCGACATCGCCCGCCGCCGCGGCATCGGCGGCCTCGCGGCGATCGACGAGGTCACGATGGTCTCGGTGCCCGACCTCTGGGCTGTGGCGGGCAACGCCGGCAACGGCGGCTCGCACATCGTCAAGGAGGTCCAGACCCAGCTGATCGCGCATTGCGAGAACGCCGGCGACCGCATGGCGATCCTCGACGCGCCTCCCGGCCTGCTCCCTCAGGACGTGCTCGACTGGCGCCTGGACGACGCCGGCTACGACTCGAAGTTCGCAGCGCTGTACTACCCGTGGCTCGAGGTCACCGACCCGATCACCAAGCGCCCGATCCAGGTCCCGCCGAGCGGCCACATGGCTGGCGTCTGGTGCCGCACCGATGCGACCCGCGGCGTGCACAAGGCCCCCGCCAACGAGGTCGCCCTCGGTGCGACCGGCGTCGGCTTCCAGATCACGCAGGCCGAGCAGGGCAGCCTGAACCGCGTCGGCATCAACTGCATCCGCACCTTCCCCGGCCGCGGCATCCGCGTGTGGGGCGCCCGCACCCTCTCCAGCGACCCGGAGTGGCGCTACGTCAACGTGCGCCGCCTCTTCAACTACGTGTCCGAATCCATCATGGAAGGCACGCAGTGGTCGGTGTTCGAGCCCAACGACGAGAAGCTCTGGATCCAGCTCCGCGTGGCTGCCACGAACTTCCTCACGCGCACGTGGCGTGACGGCGCGCTGTTCGGCTCCACGCCGTCGGAGGCCTTCTACGTCAAGTGTGACGCGGAGACCAACCCGCCGGACGTGATCGAGGCCGGCCAGGTCGTGTGCGAGATCGGCATCGCGCCGGTCAAGCCCGCCGAGTTCGTCGTGTTCCGACTGAGCCAGTTCGCCGAAGGCGGCTCGCAGCTCTCCTAGCTGCGAAGCCCAACCCAAGAACCTGAAGGAGGCCGAGAATGGCTGATGAGATCCACGGCAGTCTGTACTTCCAGCTCAAGCTGGACGGCCGCGAGGGCGGCGGGCTGTTCACCGAAGCGAGCGGCGGCGGCTCGGAGAACGCCGTCATCGAGCAGAAGATCGCGGGCCCCGACGGCCACGTGCAGATCCGCAAGATCCCGGGGAACCTGAAGTTCAACGACATCGTGCTCAAGCGCGGAGTCGACCCGGGGCTGGACCTCTGGAAGTGGCGCCAGCAGGTCGTCGACGGCAAATACAAGGAAGCCCGCTGCAACGGGACCCTGATGATGCTCGACTCCGAGATGAAGGTCGTCGCGAGCTACTCGTTCGAGGGCGGCTGGCCGAGCAAGTACACGCCGGCGACGATGAACGCGTCGCAGGATCAGGCTGCGGTCGAAGAGATCACGATCTCGGTCGAGAACTACAAGCGCGTCTGATGCAGACGGAGTACGCGTTCACGCTGCCGCGTGGTCTCGTCGGACCCGCCGGCGAGGTGCATCGTGATGGCACGATGCGCCTGGCCACGGCCCGCGACGAGATCGAGCCGCAGCGCGACCCGGAGGTGCGCCGCAACGAGGCGTACCTCGCCGTACTCCTGTTGTCGCGCGTCGTCACGCGCATCGGCCCGGTCACCGACATCACTCCCGGGCTGGTCGAGCAGCTCTACGCGGCGGACTTCGACCACCTCCAGCGGGTCTACGAGCGGCTCAACACGGGCGGCGAGGCGGTGGGCACGGTGGCGTGCCCGTCGTGCCACGAAGCCTTCGAGATCGACCTCGCCGAGATCCGGGACGGGCGCCTGGGGGAATGACTCGGCCGTCCCCGCAGGTGCTCCTGTCGGAGGCGGCCGAGCTCGCCTTCCACCTCCACTGGGCGCTGGACTCGATCCTCGACCTCCAGCACGCCGACCGCCGCCAGCTCCTCGCTGACGCGCGTCGGCTCGATGCGGCGTCCGCGCGGCACGGTGCGGTGCGGTGAGCCGGCCGATCGGAACCACCCGGCTGCGCGCGAGCGCGATCGGCGGCCGGCCCCTGGCGCGGCGCGTGCTCAGC
>JAEYAL010000192.1 GCA_023404805.1 Actinomycetes bacterium
AGGCAGCGGCGCCCGCACAGCAGCCCGCTGCGGTCGCTCCGGCGGCCGACGCCACGCCGATCACGGTGGCCCCGGCGACTGCGCCGGCTGTCTCGACCGCCGCAGCTCCGGCCACCCCGACCGTGCAGGCCCCGACGCCGAGCGCGCAGTCGGCGGCGATCGAAGCTCTGGTCCACCTGTCGCGCACGCGCGGCCACTCGGCCGCGCGCATCGCGCTGGCTCCCGAGCAGCTCGGCGGCATCCAGGTCACGCTGATCTTCGGACAGGACGGCGTCACCGCCCGCCTGATCGCCGAGCGGCCCGAAGCCGCCGCGGCGCTGCAGCGCGCCGGACAGGACCTCAAGGACTCCCTGCAGCAGCAGGGCGTCGACCTCGCCCGCCTGGAGACCGGTTTCGCCGGCGACCAGGGCCACGGCCGAGGCGACCGGCAAGCAGCCGGTGACGCGATGGGCGGCCGCTTCGGCAGCTCACACGGCCGCAACGGCCACGAAGGCACCACGGAGGGCGCCGCTCAGACCCTGCACCTGACGCTCGAAGAGCAGCCGGCCCCGGAACCTCTGGTTCCCGGCCGCCTCGTCGACCTGCGTGCCTGATTCCCACGATCTGAAGCTGATCACGATGACCACCGTCAACTACAACAACGTCTCCAACGGGAACCTCGACCTCTCGGGGGTCAACAAGACCCCGACGGTCACCACCAAGGACAAGCAGTCCGCCATGGACAAGGACGCGTTCCTCAAGCTCCTGGCCGCGCAGGCGCGCACCCAGGACCCGATGAACCCGACCGACTCCTCGGCGCAGATGGCGCAGCTCGCCCAGTTCTCCTCGCTCGAGCAGATGAACAACATGGCGGCGCAGATGACCAAGCTCGCGTCCTCGATCGACACGCAGCGCGCCACCGCGCTGCTCGGCCGCACCGTCACCTACAAAGACGCCAACGGCCTCGATGTGACGGCCACGGTCGACAAGATCAAGGTCACCTCGGATGGCCCGATGCTCACCGTCGGTGGTATCGACGGCATCAACCCCGCCAACCTGATCGAGGTGCGATGACCGTCCCCGTCAACCCGGCGCTCATCCCGCCAGGCCCGTCAGCGGTTCCCGGGGTCGGAGCACCGACGCGCACCTCGCGCGTCGGCGACCAGTCCCGGAGCGGTCCGGAGTTCGCGCAGGTGCTGCGCGAAACCGCGACCCAGGCCCCGGCCAAGTCTCAACCCGTCACGTTCTCCGGTCACGCCCTGCAGCGCATCGAGCGCCGCGGGATCACCATGGACGCTGCCACGCAGCAGCGCCTGGGGGAGGGGGTGGACCGCGCCGCCTCCAAGGGCTCGCGTGCCGCCGTCGTCCTGATCGATCAGAACGCGTTCGTCGTCGGCGTGCCGTCCCGCACCGTGATCACGGCCGTTGGCCGCGACCACATGAAGGAGCACGTCTTCACCAACATCGACTCCGCGGTCATCGCCTGAGTCGCCAGCGCGGCTCAGATCTTAAATCGCGTTTCGATGTGTCGAATTCGACTGGACAGCGGTCAACTCCTCTGACCAGTCGGCCGACTAATCAAGTAGAAGGCGCGGCACGCAAGAAGCGGGCCGGTTCATCGCCTTCACCCACTCTCACCTAATCCCAGGCCGGACCCCTCAGGGGAGGCCGCACAGCAAAGGACACGATGTCCCGATGATGCGATCCATGTTCACCGCCCAGAGCGGTCTCAAGGCTCACCAGATCCTCCTCGACGTCACGTCGAACAACCTGGCCAACGTCAACACGATCGGCTACAAGAACAGCCGCACGTCGTTCCAGGACTCCCTCACGCAGCTGCAGGGCACCGGCGCCGCTTCGAGCCCGGGCTACGGCGGCAGCAACTCCAAGCAGATCGGCCTCGGCGTCAACGTCGGCTCGATCGGCAACCAGATGGGCTCCGGCTCCTTCCAGGTCACGGGCGGTTCGCTCGACATCGCCATCCAGGGCGAGGGCTGGATCCGCGTCGGCAACGGCACCACCACGCCTGGCAACCCGACGGCTGCGACGCCGACTGGCGCCGACGTCAACTACACCCGCGCAGGCAACTTCTCGCGCAACGACAAGGGCTTCCTCGTCACGACCGACGGCTACTACGTCATGGGCAAGGTCGGCACCGACACCGCCGGCGGCGCGGGCATCGCCGACTGCTACATCGAGATCCCCGAGGGCGCGACGAACGTCGCCATCGCCCCCGATGGCGCCGTGAGCTACATCCCGCCGGCGGGCTTCACCCAGCCGGCCGCCCTGCCGCCGATCGGCGCCGACGGCCGCGCGATCGCCGGCTACATCTCGCTGTCGAAGTTCTCCAACGAGCCGGGCCTCGAGCGCGTCACCAACAACCGCTGGCAGGCCACTGCCCAGTCCGGCGCTGCCCTCGACGGCACCCCGGGCGGCAAGTACGGCCCCGCCATCGCCGGCGTGCTGGAGATGTCGAACGTCGACATGGCCTCCGAGTTCACCACGATGATCTCCGCGCAGCGCGGCTTCCAGGCCAACTCGCGCGTGATCTCCACCACCGACCAGATGCTCCAGGACCTGGTCAACCTCATCCGCTAGACCCTCTCGCGCCGCGGCTGCGCCGTCCGCTCCACTCGCTGGGGCGCACGGCGCAGCCGCACACGCTTGAAGCGCTTCTTCTCTTCGGCTTCCCCATGATCACCCTTCACCGCCTCGGCCAGAGCGACGCTTCGCTCGTCCTCAACTGCGACCTCGTCGCCACCGTCGAAGCCAACCCCGACACCGTGATCACCCTCGTGACCGGCGCCCGCCTCGTGGTCTCCGAGACCCCGCAGGAAGTGGTCGACGCCGTCATGCACTGGCGCGCCGAGATCGGCCGCCACACCTTCGGCACGCCGAAGCTCGTCTAGCGGGCGTCAGCGCGTTCAGCGGGCCGCTCGGCGCGAGCTGCGGGCTGGGAGCACTGCCTTGCGCGGACGCTCAGTGCACGGGCCTGGCCCAGCACGGACAACGCATTCTGCCGTGGGCGCCGCACTGCAGGACTAGGGTGGGCCTACAGGTTCGGCCAGTGCGTGCCGATCCTCCGGTGGACCTCCCGTGAGCGAGCCTCGCATCTTTCATCCCGGCGCCAGCAACGGCCGCCAGCCGTGGCTGCGCCCCGTCGACTTCGCGGCGCCCAGCGCGCTGCCGCCCGACCAACAGGCGCGCCTGCGCCGGCTCGTCGACGACCTCGGTCCGATCGTGGCCCCACGCGCCACCGCCGACCTTGGGCTGAGCCTCGAGCTCACCCCGCTCTGGGTCAAAGAGCTCACCTGGCGCGACGGCCACCCCATCCCCGCCGAGGACGCCGTGACGACCGTCGTCGAGTCTTCGGCTGGCGGGCAGTTCTACATCATCCTCGACCCGACGCTGGCGTCGCTCGTCGTCGAGCGGCTGCTCGGCACCGAGCCCGACCCGGCCCGGCCGCTGCGCACGGTCACGACGATCGACCGGGCGCTCCTGAGCCGGATGAACGACCTGCTCGTCACCTCGCTCGGCCGCCTATGGAACGAGGCGACAGGCGCGAGCCTGACCCAGGTCGGTGTCAGGTCGCACGTGACGCTCGCCGCCGACCTGGAGCCGACGGCGCTGATGCTGCTGATCGCGGTCGAGGTCAAGATCTTCAACACGCTCAGCGTGCTGCACCTCGCGTTCCCGCAGACCACCCTGGCTCCGGTCGGGCCGATGCTGTCGCGCCCGTCGGCCCGCGGCACCGACGACGACCCTGCGTCCACGCGCGCCGTGCAGGCGCGGCTCGGCGAAGCCAACGTCGAGGTCCAGGTGCGCCTGGGCTCCGTCAACCTCACCGCGGGCCAGATCGCCGAGCTGCACCCTGGCGACCGCATCGCGCTCACCACTCCTGCGACGGAGTCCGCGGCCCTGATCGTCGACGGCGTGCCCGTGCAGTACGGCCACATCGGCCGCAGCGGCATCCATCGCGCGGTCCGCGTCGGAGGCCTCTCGTGAACGGCGTCTTCGAGCCGATCGCAGAGATCGCCGTCGAAGCGGCCCGGGCTGCGCTGCCCGAGCAGGTGCAAGTCGGCGGCGTGACACCGCTGCCGCGCGGCGCCGACCCGTTCGTCGGCGCGGAGCGCCCGCTCCTGCTCGCCGTGACCCGCTGGACCTTCGTCGCGCCCGGCGGCGTGCTGCTCGGCGGCGCGCCTGCCGCGATGGCTGCCGTCCTCGGCTTCGATGTCCCCGCGACCCCTGCGCCGGTCGCCCCCGAAGACCGCAAGCCGGACGATCCCGAGCCGCCGAAGTGGAGCGACCTCGTCGCCGAAGCGGCCCGCGAGACGGCGACCACCGTGACGCAGGCGATCGCCGCCGCGATCACGCCCGTCGCCGATCTCCCGCCGGACTGCTCATCGACGCAGGTCACGATGAACGCCGACGACGCCGCGATCCGCGCCGAGGTCGGCCCGCTCCCGGACGCCGTCGTGCTCATCCTCCACAACGACGAGCACGAGGTCCGCCTGGTGGTCGTCGTGCCCGGCATCATGGCGGCGCGGCTCGGCGCCGATGCGGCCCCAGAGTCGGCCGAGGAGCCGGCGCCAGAGGGCGAGGAGCCGGACACCACTGCCGCCAGGCTGCTGCGCGGCGAGCTCGACCGCGCGCTCTCGGCGGTTCCGCTCGAGCTGTCGATCGGCATGGGCCATGCCAACGTGCCGCTCGCGCATGTCTTGCATCTGCAGGCGGGCGAGGTGCTCGAGCTCGAGGAGGCGGCCGACGCGCCCGTCGACCTCGTCTCGGGCGGAACGCCCGTCGCGCACGGCGAACTCGAAGTCAGCGACCACGGGACGCTCGTCTTGCACGTGACCGGCATCCCCGGCCGCAAGCTCAGCGCCGCGCCTTCCCTGGTGGAGGACCCGCTCGTCGCTGCCCAAGACGCGGCGGCAGCCGCGGGCGATGGTCCAACAGGTGACGTTCCCAGCGGCGACGCGCCACCTGTCGGCGCCGCCGCAGGCGGCGAGCCAGCGGCCGAGGCCCCGGGCGGCGCGCCCGAGGCCGCCGACGACGGAGCTGGTGCGATCGCGCCAGATACTCCCGCCGGCCCACGCGACGCAGACGGTGGCGACGCGGCTTAGCCGCGCGCGCCGACTCGTCCTCCGCAGAACCGGTTAGACCACTTTCCGGTCACCCGTGTCCGCACGGGGGCTCGTCACAAAAGGCCCGCTGCTAAAGGGTCTTGGACCGTTTGTGGCGCGGTTGCGGGGGTCCTCCTGCCGCTTGCATACCGAGCAACGGATCACCTGTCCAGCTTGTTGGACAAGCACGCAAGTTCATCTGCGGACCGCCGATGTCCGGAGGGATGAAAGCTGGAGCCCTCATTGGCGTTATCGTCGCCATCTTCTTGATCATCGCGGGTGCCTTCCTCGAAGGCGTGACCCCGATGATGCTGTTCGCACCGTCCGCGATCGTGATCATCGGCGGCGGCACCCTCGGCGCGACCATGGCCTCCCTCGGCATGGAGGGCATGAAGCAGATCGTGCCCGGCTACAAGGCCGCCTTCATGGCTGAGCCTGCCGACGTCGGCGGCCAGGTCGAGCGGCTCGTCGGCTTCGCCGACACCGCCCGCCGCGACGGCCTCCTGGCCCTCGAGGCCCAGCTCCCGGAGATCCCGGACGAGTTCACCCGCAAGGGGCTGCAGCTCGTCGTCGACGGCACGGACGCGCACGCCGTCGAAGAGATCCTCGAGCTCGAGATCGAGTCGATGCAGGCCCGCCACAAGGTCGGCGAAGACGTCTTCCGCCTCGCGTCCGGCTACTCGCCGACGATCGGCGTGCTCGGCACCGTCATCTCGCTCGTGCACGTCCTCGGCAACCTGTCGGACCCGGACTCCCTGGGCCCGTCGATCGCCGTCGCCTTCATCGCCACCCTTTGCGGCGTCGGCTTCGCGAACGTCATCGCGCTGCCGGTCGCCACCCGCCTCAAGCAGGTTTCCGGCTGGGAAGTCCAGATGCGGAACATGACCATCCAGGGCATCCTCGCCATCCAGAAGGGCGACAACCCGCGGATGGTCGCCGAGAAGCTCCTCACGTACGTGCCGCCGAAGCAGCGCGACGCGGTCACGCTCCCGGGCGCTCCGAAGCTCTCGGCCGTGGAAGACAAGAAGGCGGCGTAGCCGTGTCGCGCAAGCACAAGCATGCTGCGCACGATGAGCACCCGGACGAGCGCTGGCTGCTGACGTACGCCGACATGATCACGCTGCTCATGGCGTTGTTCATCGTCATGTTCTCGATCTCGAACGTGAACAAGGGCAAGTTCAACGAGCTGTCCAAGTCGCTCAACTCCGCGTTCAACGGCCCGCCCGTGATGAGCGGTGGCGAGGCCATCAAGGAGACGGGCGCCGAGTCCGGCGTCTCGACGCCGTTCGCCGCTCCGCCGCGTCCGTCGCTGCAGGAGGCGTTCGCCCCGCAGAGCTCCGGCCAGGCCAGCTCGGCCCAGGAGGAGCAGTCCGACCTCAAGCGCCTCGAGCAGATGATCCAGGCCGCGGCCGCCAAGGCTGGCCTGCGCGACAAGGTCCAGACCGAAGTCTCGGCCGATGGCCTGACCGTCCGGCTCAAGACCGACGGCCTGCTGTTCGACTCCGGCTCGGCCGCGATCAAGCCTGCCGCTCGCCCGCTGATCAACGACCTCGCGCGCCTGCTGCGCGCCGATGGCCGCCACGCCGTGAACGTCTCCGGCCACACCGACACCCAGCCGGTCTCGGGGCAGTACCCGAGCAACTGGGAGCTTTCGACGGCCCGCGCCTCCGCGGTCGTGCGCGAGCTGATCGCCGACAAGGTCTCGCCTGCCCGCCTCACCGCGACCGGCCGCGCGTACTACGACCCGATCTCGACCAACGCGTCGTCTGCTGGCCGCGCCAGCAACCGCCGCGTCGAACTCTTCCTGCCGCGCAGCCAGACCGCCTCGTCGGTCGCTGCCGAGGCTGAAACGGCCGCTAAGGCCGACGACGCCGAAGCTGCCGCGCATGGTGAGGAGGCTTCCGACGACGCCGCCAAGGCGGCTGAGCTCGAAGCCTCTGACACCGCCACCCACTTCTCGGAGGAAGCTCCCTCCGGAACCGAAGAGGCCTCGCACTGAGTCCTCGTCCTCCGAGCACCCACTAGCCCACCAGACCCATGAAGCCCAAGCTCATCCTCCCCATCGTGATCCTCGTGGTCGGCCTGCTGGCCGGCAAGACCTTCTTCGCGAAGGCGCCCGCCGAGGCCGCCCCGAAGCCGAAGGTCCACGGCGAGGTCTACATCATGCCCAAGGACTTCCTGGTCAACCTGCAGGACGGCCGTTTCGCGAAGCTGAACGTGGGCCTGATCCTCAAGCACCACTACCTCGCTGAGGCCCTGGCCGAAGCCGGTGGCGGCGGGCACGGCGCCCCGAAGACGCCGGAAGGCTACGGCACGCTTCCGCAGGAGGCGATCGTCCGCGACATCGTCACCGATTCGCTCACCGGCGCCTCGGCCGACGAGCTGATCAACAAGACGAAGCGCAAGCACCTCAAGGAAGAGATCGTCGAAGACATCAAGGCCCACACCGACGTGAAGATCGAAGAGCTGATTTTCACTGACGTCGCGGTTCAGTAGCGGCCCACTTCTGCCGATACCTGAGATACGTCGTTAGACCACTGGATCAGTAATCCGACTCTCCTCTTTGCCTCATGCTCGACTCGCCTGAACTCACCGCCACGCAAGCCGCTCCGGTCGCCGACCTCGAGCGCCTCGTCGGCGTGCGCGTCTCGGTCACGGTCGAGCTCGGCCGCACATCGATGACGCTTGGCGAGGCCCTCGAGCTTGGCCCGGGCGCCGTCGTGCCGCTCGACACGACCGCCGGCGCCACGCTGGCGCTGCGTGTCAACGACCGCCTCGTCGCCCGCGGCGAAGTCCTCGTGATGGACGACGTCTACGGCCTCAAGATCACCGAGATCGTCGAGGATCCCGCGCCCGTCGTCGCTCAGGCGACCCCCGGCCTCACCGGCATGGCGCCGGTCGCCGACGCTGCTCCCGAGCAGCTGGCTGCTTAGGGCGCCCCCACGAGCCTCAGCACGGCTGAGGCGAGGTCGTCGATCGAGCACGGCTTGGCGATGACCGCCCCGATGCCCTGGCGCCGGGCCTCCGCCTCGTTCTCAGGCGTCAGATAGCCGGACGTCAGCACGACCGGAAGGTCTGGCCGGAGCTTGCGCAGCGCCGCGCTCAGCTCCAGGCCGGTGAGCCGCGGCATCGACAGGTCGGTCACGAGCGCGTCGAAGCCGTCCGGAGCGGCCTTGAACGCGTCGAGGGCATCGCACGGATCGGTGAACACCGACGGCTGGCAGCCGTAGACCGGCAACGCCCGCTCGGCGAGCATGGCGAGCGCCGGCTCGTCGTCGACGAACAGGACGCGCGGCGTCGCCGCGGCTGGTCCCGCGGGGGCAGCCGTCGACGGCTGTGGCGCCGGCGGCGAGCTTGTCTCAGACCGCTGGCTCGGCAGCAGGACCGTCACCGAGGTGTGGGAGCCGACGGCGCTGTCGATGCGGATCGAGCCGCCGTGGCTGCGCACGATGGTCTGGCTCGCTGCCAGTCCTAGTCCGGTTCCTTCGCCCGCCGGCTTGGTGGTGAAGAAGGGGTCGAACGCGCGCTGGCGCACGTCCTCCGGCATGCCGGGCCCGTCGTCGCGGACCCGCAGGCGCAGGCATTCGCCGACCGGGTCGTCGCGCACGGCGGTGGCTTCGTCGATCACGACAAGGTCGAGCCGCAGGCTGATCGTGCCGCCGCTGGCCTCGAGCGCCTGGGCCGCGTTCGTCACGAGGTTCATCAAGACCTGGTGCAGCTGCGTGCCGTCGCCGAGCACGGTCGCGGGTTCAGCGGCCGCCGTGACGGTGACGTCGAGCTGCACGCCGCGCGGGAGCGTCGGCAGCAGCAGCGCGGCGACTTCTCGGACGATCTCGGCGACGTCGACCTCGGCCTGCATCGGCTCGTCTTCGCGGCTGAGCGAGAGGAGGCGGCGCACGAGGTCGGCCGCCCGGGTGGCGCCTCGGCGGATCTCCTGGATGCTGGTCCGCGGGGAGGCGTCGTGGTCGAGCTCCGTCTCGGCGAGCGCCGCGTTGCTGAGGATCGCGCCGATCACGTTGTTGAAGTCGTGGGCGATGCCGCCCGCCAGCGTGCCGATCGCCTCGCGCTTCTGCAGGCGGATCCGCGCCTCCTGCTCGAGGTGGCGGCTCGTGGTGTCTTCGATGACGCCGACCATGCGCACCGGGCCGGCGTCGTCGAACTCGACGCGCCCGGCGACGGCGACCCAACGCGGCTCCTCGCCGACCGGGCCGGGGCGGTGGATCCGGTACTCCTCGCTGAACTCCCGCTCCCCGGCGAGCGCGCGGGTGAACGCGTCGCGGATCCGTTGTTTGTCGGCCGGGTGGATCGGGTCGAAGAGGTGCTCGGGGTCAGAATCTGCGAGCAGGTCAGCTGGGTCGCTGCCCAAGATCTCGCCGACCCGGTCGTCGCCCGTGAGCGCTGGCGGCCGGAGATCGACGGTGAACCGCCCGAGGCCGGTCATCTGCAGCGCGGTGCTGAGCTGGTTCTGCAGCTCGCGGCCGCGATCTTCGGCCGCGTGGCGTTCGGTGATGTCGGTGGTCGCGCCGACGAGATGCGTGTAGTCGCCGTCGCGGCCGCGGACCGGCTGGGCGTACGACTCCATCGTGCGGTACTCGCCGTCGCGTCGAAGCAGCCGGAACACCATCGGCTTGCTCCAGTCGCCCTTCTCCCGCGCAGCTGCGATCGCCTCGAGATCGTCGGGGTGGATGAGGTCTCGGTAGCCCTGGCCGATGAGCTCGTCGACGCTGCGCCCGGTGAACTCGGCCCAGCGAGGCGCGAAATAGTCGACCGTGCCCGTGGCGGGCGACGACCACACCATCTGCGGCAGCGACTCTGCGAGGGTCCGGAAGCGCTCTTCGCTCTCGCGGATCGACTGCTGCGCGAGCAGGAACTCGGTGCGGTCCTCGATGACGAAGAGGAACGAGTCCAGCGTGCCGTCGCGCAGGCGGATCGGTGTGAGCATCGAGTCGATCGACTCCGGCGCGGATTCCGGGGCGTTGGGCGGCCGGTCGGCATGGTGGACCGTCCCGCCCGCGTCGGCGGCTTCGGCGAGCCGGCGGCGCCAGACCTCGGCGCCCTCCGGGCCGCTGCCGTTCCTGGCGGAGATGTCGATGATCGACCGCCCGACGAACGCCTCCGGCGGCACATCGCCCAGGCCGCTGACCTCGGTCACCGCGCGCACGGTGCCGTCCGGGTCGAGCAGGAGTGACAGGCGGAAGCCCACATCGAGGCGCAGCGGGCCGGTGAGCGGCCCGGCGGCGTCTCGTTCTGTGCGACTCACGGCCTGCGCGGCGATACGGGGCCGCGAGGTTGAGAGGTCAAACCTTTAATTTGCCGAGCATACGTCAACGGTACGCGGCGTTTCTCTGCGGCTTGCGGGCAGGGCATGGCGGGCGCGACCAGGGTTGTCCCGAGCGGCCCAGCCGCTGACGCCACGCCGTCCTTAGCCTCGGGATCGAGTGCTCCCCGCGCAGGGCACAAGGCCCTCGCACGACTCGCAGGAGGAACCGCATGCCCGACGTGCTCACCAACCGAGACCGCCTCGTCATCAGCAAGTACCTGATCGAAGCCGGCGGCAAGGAACGGCAGCTCGAAACGGCGCTGCAGGGCCAGATCACCCTGGCCAAGAGCCCGCTGCTGCGGCACGCGCTGCAGGACCACCTCTCCGTGACGCGCCGGCAGATCGGCGCGATCGACGCGCGCCTCGACGACCTCGCCGCCCACGACGACACGCTTCCGGGCGTCGCGACCGCGGAGAAGGTGGTGCAGCTCGCGGTTGGCGCGGCCAACCGAGGGCTGTCGCTCGCCAAACTCCCGCTCCAGGCGCTCCGTGGCACCAGCCCGGCCGACAACGAGCTGCGCGCAGTGCGCGACTGCTACTGGAACGAGGCCGAGGAGATCGCGCACTACCGCGTGATCGAGACCGTGGCAGCGCAGATCGGCGACACCGAGACGGCGGCGCTCGCTGAGCGCCACCGCAAGGAAGAAGAGGAGATGCAGCGGCATCTCGAGGGGTTGCTGCCCGGCGTGGTGCGGGGGGTCGTCGACACCGAAGCGCCGGATGCCTCGACGCCAGGTGCGGCGCGCGCCAGCGAGCCGGCGAGGCGCAAGCCCGCAGCCCGCAAGCCGGCCAGCCGCTCCAAAGCGGCGGCGTCGTAGACCGCTGACCGGTCCGAGACGAAGGAGCAACCATGCCGCCCCGCGGAGTGAAGAAGGACAGCAAACGCGGCCGCCAGTACGAGCACGTCAAGGAATCGCAGCTCGAGCAGGGCAAGAGCGAGAGCACCGCCGAAGAGATCGCCGCGCGCGTCGTCAACAAAGAGAAGGCGCGGCACGGCGAGAGCAGGACCGCCTCGAAGACCTCGACGCAGGATCCGAAGAGCCCGGGCGAGCGCGGGGGAGAGCGGTCGGGCACGAACAAGCCCAAGGGCCGCACGAAGGACCAGCTCTACGCGGAGGCTCAGAAGAAGAACGTGAGCGGACGGTCGAGCATGACCAAGCGAGAGCTCGAACAGGCAGTCGGACGGTAGGAGTCCCACCAAAAGGTTGCTGATTGGGCGGGAGCACGCCATTGTGCGTCAGCGTGCTCCCCGTCACTCGCTCTCTCCTCGTCGGCGCGCTGCTCGCGCTGGCCGGTGCGGCCCCGGCCGCCGCGGCCTCTGAGCCCGTCTACTCGGTGGTCGGCGGCTGCTACGCGCTGAAGGACTCCAGCAGCGGCCGCTACGTCGTCCGCGACGCCGGCGGCTACAGCCTCGGGGGTGCGCAAG
This sequence comes from Actinomycetes bacterium, assembly GCA_023404805.1. Taxonomy (GTDB): domain Bacteria; phylum Actinomycetota; class Thermoleophilia; order Solirubrobacterales; family Solirubrobacteraceae; genus JAGIBJ01. The sequence continues at coordinate 11,849 of JAEYAL010000192.1, forward strand.
CCAGTGGCGCGACGCCGTTCCGGATGCAGGCCACCGCGCTGGGCAGCTACCTGCTCTACGGCCCGGACCGCCGCATGCCGCAGGCGACCAGCCCGCTGACGTGGCGCTCCACGCCGGCCGTGCCCGCCGACTGGACGGTGCGCCGCACCGACGAGGGCGCCGTGCGCCTCACCAGCAAGCTGAACGGCAAGGACCTCACCGCCGCACCTGGTGGCCGCCTGGCAGTGAGCGCTGGCGCCGAACTGCGCTGGTCGCTGGTCGAGACCACCGGCTGCGCAGTCTTCCCTGAGCTCGAGACGGGTACGACGGGCACGCCGTTCAAGGGCGCGAGCCCGACGGCGCAGGTGCGCGGCTTCCTCGACACCCACACGCATGTGAGCGCATACCGGTTCCTCGGCGGGCGCTTCCACTGCGGCCGCCCGTGGAGCCCCTACGGCGTCACGGTCGCGCTGAAGGACTGCGCCGACCACGGCACCGACGGCAGCACCGCGCTCGTTGAGAACCTCATCAGCTACGGGGATCTGGGCCGCCGCCACAGCGCAAGCGGCTGGCCGACCTTCGCAGGGTGGCCCACGCACGACTCTCAGACCCACGAGTCGACGTACTGGAAGTGGCTGGAGCGGGCGTGGCGCGGCGGCCTGCGCCTGATGGTCAACGACCTCGTCGAGAACCGCGCGCTCTGCGAGATGTACCCGCTGAAGCAGAACCCGTGCAACGAGATGGTCAGCGCCCGGCTCCAGGCCCAGGCGATGCGCGAGCTGCAGGACTACATCGACGCGCAGTCGGGTGGCCCGGGCAAGGGCTTCCTGCGGATCGTCACCTCACCGGAGCAGGCGCGCCGCGTGATCAACGACGGCAAGCTCGCGATGGTGCTCGGGATCGAGGTCTCCGAGGTGCTCGACTGCCGCCTGCACGGCTCGGCACCGAAGTGCACGACGGCGCAGATCGACCAGCGCCTCACGGAGCTGCATGAGATGGGCGTGCAATCGGCGTTCATCGCCCACAAGTTCGACAACGCGCTCGCGGGCACGACCTTCGACAGCGGCGTGACGGGCGTGCTCGTGAATATCGGCAACGGCTACGCGACCGGCCGCTGGTGGACGGCGCAGGCCTGCCCGGTCGGCCAGGAGGCCGACAACACGCCGCCGAGCCTGACGAGCAACAGCCTCGAGCTGTTCCGGACGCTCGGCATGGGGATCGGCAAGAAGATCGTCAATGGCGCGCTGCCCGTGTACCCGCCCGGTCCGGTCTGCAACCCCAAGGGCCTGACGGACCTCGGCAAGCACATGGTCCGCAAGATGGCCCAGCTCGGGATGATCGTCGAGGCCGACCACATGAGCGTGAAGGCGCGCAACCAGACGCTCGACCTGCTCGAAGAGATCAAGTACCCGGGCGTCATCAGCAGCCACAGCTGGTCCGACGTGACGGCGCAGGTCCGGCTGCAGAAGCTCGGCGGCCTGCTCTCGCCGTACGGCCGCGACGCGGAGATCTACGCCGACAGCTGGAAGCGCGTGCGCTCCACGCGGCAGGACGGGTTCTTCGGGATCGGCTACGGCTCCGACAGCAACGGGCTCGGCAACCAGCCCGGGCCTCGCCCCGGGGCGAAGGCCACGCCGGTCGTCTACCCGTACAAGACGTTCGACGGCGGCACGACGATGGCCAAGCAGCCCGCTGGGCCGCGCACCTTCGACGTCAACGTCGATGGCGTCGCCAACTACGGCCTGTTCCCCGACTACATCCAGGACCTGCGCACGCTCGCTGGCGACCAGATCGTCGACGACATGGCCAACGGCGCCGAGGCGTACCTGCGCCTCTGGGAACGCGCGACCGCCTGGTAGCAAACGGCCCCGGCCGGCTGGCCGATTGTCCCCCGGTTGGACGGTTGATCGATTTGCGGTCAAGAGATCCAACCAGTTAGCCGATTCTTGGAGTGCCTTCGATTTCAGGGGATTTCGTCGGTGGCAAATGAGGTCTTAGGGGGACCTTTCCATGAACTTCAGGGGAATCGCGGCACTCGCCGCGTCCATCGCTGCCCTCGGGGCCGCACCAACCAGCGCGTCCGCCGCGACCATCGACATCGGCAAGCTGATCTCGATCTCGATCGATCTCGGCGTGAACGCCGCCAAGTCAGCCGGGCAGGCGGCCGATACCTCGCATTACGGCGAGTGCGGCACCACGCAGGACCGCATCTGGAAGGCCTTCGCAGCCTTCGGCGACCAGGCCGACTACTGGTTCGCGCCCGGCGGCGACTTCGAGTCGGGCGCCGCAGGGTGGTCGCTCGAGAACGCCAAGGTGGTCAACGGCAACGACCAGACCGGTGTGGCAGGCGGCGCCAAGTCGCTCGCCCTCGGTGGCGGCCTCGTCTCGCTGCGCGGCACCGTGGTCTCGCCGACCTTCTGCATCACCGACGAGCACCCGACCTTCCGCTACGCGCTGAAGGCCAACGGGACCGTCGGCGTGCTCCAGACGTCCGTCCGCTACACGGCGGCCGACGGCTCCACCCGCGAGCAGGAGGTCCAGTCGAACTCGGCCACCAACCTGCTTCCGGGCAAGTGGAAGCCGTCCGACCTGCAGCCGCTCGCGACCGCCATGCCGATGAAGAAGATCGGCGGCGTCGCGAAGGTGCAGCTCGTCTTCCGCAGCCCGCTCGGCGCGGTCGGTGCGGGGTACCAGATCGACAACGTCCTGGTCGACCCGTACCGGACGAGGTAGCACGAGCCTATGGGTGCAGAGCCTCGGATCCTGGACGCCGCTGACGCGCATGCGGCGGCGTACCCGGTCGGCCGGGTGCCGCGCGAGGCAGACGCGCCCCTGATCGAGACGGGCGAGTCGGTCGACGCGGTCGACCGTCTGCTCGACGACTCCTGGGACGAGCAGCTCGTCCCGTACGACCGGCGCCAGCTCGCCGCTGGCGCCGCGATCAGCTTCGCGTTCGTCGCCGCCGCGGCGGCGATCGCGCTGCTGGCGCCACCCATGGAGGCCCGCGCGCCCGCAGGGCTGATCGCCGCGATCGCCGTCTGCTTCGCGATCGCGAGCCGCGTCGAGTTCCCGATCGGCGCCGGCTACGCCGTGCCGACGCAGCTGTTCCTGGTGCCGCTCTTCGTGCTCGCGCCGCCGCCGCTCGTGCCGCTGATCGTGCTGGTCGCGATGACGGCCGCCTCGGCCGTCGACGCCGCGGTCGGTCGGGCGCGCCCGGGCCGCATGGTCGACGTCGGCGTCGACGCCTGGCACACGATCGGCCCAGCGCTCGTGCTCATCGCAGCCCACCCCGGCACGCCGGGCTCGGCGCCGTGGTGGCTCCTCCCGGCCGCGTACTCCGCGCAGGCGGTGAGCGAGATCGCGGCGACGTCGCTGCGCGAGTGGCTGGCGTCCGGCATTCCGCCGCAGCTCCAGATCAAGGTGCTCGTGAAGGTCTGGGCGATCGACCTGCTGCTCGTCCCGATCGGCCTGATCGCTGCCGCCGCGACGACGATCGACGGGCTCGAGTCGGCGCCGATCGCGCTGATGGGCGTCGTCATCCTGCTCGCGGTCATCACGCGCGACCGCACGCAGCGGATCGAACAGGCGCATGTGCGGCTCGAAGCGCTGCGCGCCGAGCGCACGCGGCTCGAAGTCGCCGTGCAGCGGATCGGCGACGCGTTCGCATCAAAGCTCGACCTCGACGCCCTCCTCAACATCACCATGCGCGCCGCCTTCGAAGCGCTCGACGCCGACGGTGGCCGCGCGAGCGCCGACCCGGGCCACGGCCGCCGCCTGGTGCGCCGCGCGACGATGCACGAAGACCGCGATCTTGAGCCGGCGCTGCTGGCCGCCGAGCAGGCTGCCGCGCTGTCGGGCGAGGTGAGCGTGGCGACCGTGAACGACGTCTCAGCCGTGGCTTGCCCGGTCCGCGAGCCGTCGGGCGACCGCCGCGCCGCGGGCGTGGTGACGCTGGCACGCCGCGAGAGCGGCTTCACGCAGCGCAAGCGCGACCTGCTGCTCTACCTCTGCGAACAGGCCGGCGTCGCCGCGGGCGACATCGAGCGCCACACCGTGCTGCACCGCCAGGCGCTCACCGACGAGCTCACCGGGCTGGCGAACCACCGCCGGCTGCAGGAGGTGCTGTCGCTCGGGGCCTCCGCGCACGAGCTGTCCGGCGCGCCGCTGTCGCTGATCCTCTTCGACCTCGACAACTTCAAACAGGTCAACGACACCCGCGGCCACCAGACCGGCGACCACGTGCTGCGCGCCGTCTCCGACGTGCTGCGGGCCTGCTGCCGCACGGGCGACGAGGCCGCGCGCTACGGCGGCGAGGAGCTCGCGATCGTGCTGCACGCCACCGAGCTCCCGGCGGCCCTCGCGGTGGCTGAACGCGCGCGGGCGTCCGTCGCGTCGTTGGAGCTCGTCGACACCGAGGGCCGCGACCTCTCAGTGACGACGTCGGTCGGCGTCGCCTCGCTCGGCCCCGGCATCCGCGATCCGCGGGCGCTCATCGCGGCCGCCGACGCCGCGCTCTACGAGGCCAAGCACGCGGGCAAGAACCGCGTGCACTTCCAGGGCGGCACCGCCTCCGTCTGATCCGCTTCGCGCGCCGACCGTCCCGCCTGTCGGGTCAGAGGCCGACAGGAAGGACGGTCGACCCGCTGGGGTGACGCGTCGGCGTTGGCGCGCCCGGTTTGACCGGGTGCGGCCGGAGCGCCCGGGCGCCGCCAGCCCGGCGCCGCCGCGGGCCCAATTTGCGGTCCATCTCGTGCCCGCGGGGCTGCGGTGCGCATGGTCGGTTGCAGCGGCCCGATCCGAGAGGTCAGATCAGCGGATGTGGCTCAAGAGGGCGGACGAAATGCCGATGCCAAGTGAGGTGGCTGGCCGCTCCGGCCGCCGCCTCCACGCCTCGGATCTCTTTGCCGCAGCTCAGTCTTCTCCACCGTCGCCCTAGCGCCCACGAGCTTCTCGCCCTCGCGTTCTGCCTGGGGGTCGTAGCCATGCTCGTCCTCAGCGGCTCGGCGTTCGCCCAGGCGGGCACGTCGCCGTCGACCCCCAAGGGCGAGGACACCCCGCTCGGCCCGGCCACGCAGGCCGCCGGCGAAGGCGACGCCTCGAGCTCGGCGCCGACCGATGAGGGTGGGGCGGGCGGGCTGGTCCGCACGATCGTCGGCCTGCTGATCGTGATCGCCGTGATCTACGGCGTGACATGGGTGCTCAAGCAGCTCAAAGCGCGCGAGAGCGACGCCGTCGGCCACGGCTTGCACAACGAGGCGACCCTGCCGCTCGGCCCAGGCCGCAGCGTGCACCTCGTGCGCGCCGGCAACGAGTACCTGCTCCTCGGCGTCGCCGAGGGCTCGGTCCAGACCTTGCGCTCCTACACCGAAGACGAGGCCCGCGCGGCCGGCTTCGCCGTCGAGGAAGCAGGTGAGCTGGCGCCGCTGAAGGACCGCCCGTCGGAGCCGACCACGATCGTCGAGCGGATCCGCGACCTCACGGTGCGCCGCTGATGCCGACGGCCTTTCAGAGCACCGCGGTGCTTGCCCAGACGAGCATCCAGGACGGCGGCCAGGCCGTTCAGCTGCTGATCCTGATCGGCGCGCTGTCGATCGTGCCAGCGCTGCTCTTCACGGTCACGGGCTTCACCCGCATCCTGATCGTGCTCGGGTTCATCCGCACGGGCCTCGGCACGCCGACCGCGCCGCCGAACCAGGTGCTCGTCGGCATCGCGCTGTTCCTCACGCTCTTCGTGATGGGGCCGACCCTCACGCAGGTCAAGGACAACGCCATCGAGCCGCTGATGAACAACGAGATCTCGGTCGAGACGGCGTTCAAGCGCGCCGAGGCGCCGATGCGCGAGTTCATGTTCAAGCAGACGCGCGACCGCGACCTGGCCCTCTTCGTGAAGATGGCCGACCTCGATCAGCCCAAGACCCGCGAGGACATCCCGACCCGCGTCCTGATCCCGGCGTTCATCCTCAGCGAGCTCAAGACGGCCTTCCAGATCGGCTTCTTGATCTTCCTGCCGTTCCTCGTGATCGACCTCGTCGTCTCCTCGACGCTGATGTCGATGGGCATGGTGATGCTGCCTCCTGTCTTCATCTCCCTGCCGTTCAAGATCCTGCTGTTCGTGCTCGTCGACGGCTGGTCGCTGATCACCCAGTCGCTCGTGGAGAGCTTCAACTTATGGGCCCCGATGAGGCCATCAGCATCGCGAGCAAGGCGCTCACGATCACGCTCACGATCGCGCTCCCGCTGCTCGTCGTGGGGCTGGTCGTCGGCGTCTTGATCTCGATCGTCCAGGCCGTCACGCAGATCCAGGAGCAGACGCTCTCGTTCGTGCCGAAGCTCATCGCGATGGCCGCGGTGCTGATCGTGCTCGGCCCGTGGATGGGCGACGTGATCACGCAGTACACCCGCGACCTGTGGACGTCGATCCCGCAGGTGGTGCAGAAGTAGATGGGCGGCCCGACTCCGCAGCTGCTCGATCTGCTCGGCGTCGAGAACGTCCTCGTGTTCGTGATGGCGCTCGCGCGCGTCACGCCGCTGTTCATCCTCGCGCCCGTCTTCTCCTCGCGGCAGATCCCGACGCAGGCCAAGGCCGTGATCGCGGTCGCGCTCGCCATCGGCCTGACGCCCGCCGCTGACCCGGGCCACGCGATCAGCGGCAGCTCGTTTGAGATCCTCGGCATGCTGCTGATCGAGTTCCTCGTCGGGTTCGCGCTCGCGTTCGCGGTCGCTGCGATCCTCGCGTCGCTCGAGGTCGCCGGCACGATCCTCGACTTCGTCGTCGGCTTCTCGTTCGGCGCGCAGATCGACCCGATCTCCGGCAACCAGAACTCCGTCCTGGCCCGGCTCTACGGGCTGATCGGCGCCGTGATCTTCCTGACGATCGGCGGCGATGAGTGGGTCATCCGCGGGATCGCGCGGTCGTACGAGCTCGTGCCGATCGGCGAGTCGCCCGATATCAACCTGCTCATCGGCGGCGCGGTCGACACCTTCGCGGCGATCTTCGGCGCGGCGCTGCAGATCGCGGCACCGGTGCTGCTCGCGCTGACGCTCACGGACGTCGGCTTCGGCTTGGTCTCGCGCGTCGTGCCGCAGCTGAACGTATTCGCCGTCGGCCTGCCGATCAAGGTGCTGGTCGGGATGCTGCTGATCGGCGTGTCGCTGCCGATGGTCGGCGGCTGGGTGCAGAACGAGCTCGAGCAGAGCGTCGGCGCCGCCCTCAAGAGCCTGCGCGTGGCGTAGGTGCCTGGGGTGATCCAGATGTCCGGAGGGTGGCTGCGAGCCGTCTTCCTATGGCACGCAGGGACGCGGGGGAAGTGACGCTGCATGTCGGGTGAAAAAACCGAAAAAGCGACTCCCAAACGCCAGGAGGAGGCCCGCAAGAAGGGCCAGGTCGCCAAGTCGATGGACCTCGGCGGCGCCTCCGTGCTGTTCGCCGGCCTGATCACGCTTGGCGCGTTCGGCGAGAAGATCGTGCAGTCGCTCCAGAACCTGCTGGCAAGCAGCCTCAAGCTGGCGGCGACGCCTGACAAGATCGAGGGCATCGGGCTCACGAAGGTCCTGCGCGACGCGGGCGAGGTCGCGATCGGGGCGGTGCTGCCGATCGCCGTGGCTTGCGCGATCGCTGCCGCCGCGATCATGGCGGCGCAGGTCGGGCTGAAGATCACGCCCAAGGCGATCTCGCCGGACTTCAAGAAGATGAACCCGATCAGCAACGCCAAGCAGGTGTTCGGGATGAACGCCTTGGTGGAGCTGGTCAAGAACCTCGCGAAGGTCGGGTCCGTCGGCATCGTGGTGTGGATCGTGCTGAAGCCGCAGCTGGCCGAGGTCGGCACGCTCGTCGGCATGGAGCCCGCGGCGCTGGGCAATCAGATGATGTCGACGGCGATGAAGGTCGCCAAAGCCGCGGCCGCCGCCTACTTCGTGATCGGTATCGCCGACTACGTCTGGCAGAAGCACAAGCTCGACAAGTCCATGAAGATGGACATGCAGGAGATCAAGGAGGAGCACAAGTCCTCCGAGCTCCCGGCCGAGGTGCGGATGGCGATGCGCCGCCGCCAGATGATGGCCTCGCGCGCCCGCATGATGGCCGCCATCCCGGAGGCCGACGTCGTCGTCACCAACCCGACGCACTACGCCGTCGCGCTCAAATACGACCCCGCCACCGCCGCGCCTCAGGTCGTCGCCAAGGGCATGGACCTCCTCGCCCTCAAGATCCGCGAGCTCGCCAGCGAGCACGGCGTGATGATCGTGCCCGACCCGCCCCTCGCCCGCGCGCTCCACGCGAGCGTCGAAGTGGGGGAGCCCATCCCCGAAGAGATGTACGAAGCGGTCGCCGCCGTGCTGGCCTTCGTCTACCGGACGGCAGCGCGCCGCGCGGCGGCCTGAGCGCGTGCCCGACCTCCGGACCTTCGGCGCCACCGGCGCCTAAGCGCACCGATTTCTAGGCGCTGCAGGCCCCGCCCGCGTCTCCGTGGGACCGGTTGGATCAGTGGTCCGGGGCTCAAGCCGGCGGACGGAATGCCGATGTTCTGGACAGGTATTCCCGCTTGAACGACCTGCTCAAAAAACTCTCGGGCTACACCGACCTGATCGCGGCGGCCTTCGTGATCGTCGTCGTCGTGATGATGATCGTGCCGCTGCCCCCGGCGCTGCTCGACATCCTCATCGCGCTGAACATCTCGATGGCCCTCGCCATCGTGATCACCACGCTGTATGTGCCGCGGGCGCTGGACTTCTCGGTCTTCCCGACGCTGCTGCTGATGACCACGCTGCTGCGCCTGGCCATCAACGTGTCGGTCACGCGCCTGATCCTGCTCCACGGCGACGCCGGCCATGTCGTCGAAGCGTTCGGCGAATTCGTCGTCGGCGGCAACGTCGTCGTCGGCCTCATCATCTTCCTCGTCCTCGTGGTGATCCAGTTCGTCGTGGTGACGAACGGCGCCGGCCGCGTGGCCGAAGTCGCCGCGCGCTTCACCCTGGACTCGATGCCGGGCAAGCAGATGGCCGTCGACGCCGACCTCAACAACGGCCAGATCACCGAGGACGAAGCCCGCCAGCGCCGCCTCGACATCTCCCGCGAAGCCGACTTCTACGGCTCGATGGACGGCGCGTCCAAGTTCGTCAAGGGCGACGCGATCGCCGCCATCGTCATCACGCTGATCAACCTCGTCGGCGGCATCATCGTCGGCGTCGCCCAGCAGGGCATGGCCTTCAGCGAAGCCGCGCAGACCTTCTCGCTCCTGACCGTCGGCGACGGCCTTGCCGCCCAGATCCCGGCGCTGCTGATCTCGGTCGCCGCGGGCATCATGGTCACGCGCTCGGCTGACGCAGGCGATGACCTGGGCAGCGACATCGCTTCGCAGTTCGGGGCGCAGAGCAAAGCGATCATGGTCGCGGGCGGCGTCGTCGCCTGCTTCGCGCTCGTCCCTGCACTGCCGAAGGTGCCGTTCATCCTCGTCGGCGGGTTCCTCTTCTACGTGGGCCGCACGCTCGGCAAGTCGCAGGCGCAAGAGAAGGAGGCGGCCGACAAGGAAGCCGCCATCGTGCCGATGGCCCCGCAGCCCTCCTCGACCGACCAGGCCCGCGCCGCGCTCGCGATCGACCCGCTCGAGCTCGTCGTCGGTTTCGGCCTCGTGCCGCTCGTCGACACGCAGGCCGGCGGCACGCTCGTCTCGCGCGTCTCAAACGTGCGCCGCCAGATCGCCGCCGAGCTTGGCACCGTCATCCCGCCGGTCCGCATCCACGACGAGGTCGGCCTGCGGTCGCATGAGTACGCCCTGCGCGTCCGCGGCGCCGAAGTCGCCCGCGGCCAGGTCCTCGCCGGCCACCAGCTCGCCCTCGACCCGGGCGACGCCGTCGGCCAGCTCCAGGGCGTGCCGACCACCGAGCCCGCCTTCGGCCTCCCGGCCGTCTGGATCGGCGACGAGTCGCAGGGCGAAGCCGAAGCGCTCGGCTACACCGTGGTCGACACCGAGTCGGTCATCGTCACGCACCTCACCGAGACGATCCGCCGCCACGTGGCTGAGCTCCTCACCCGCCAGGACACCAAGCAGCTGCTCGACGGTCTCAAGGAGACCAACGCCGCCGTCGTCGACGAGGTCGTGCCCGACCTGGTCACCGTCGGCGAGATCCAGCGGGTGCTGCAGGCGCTCCTCAAAGAGGGCGTTTCGATCCGCGACCTCGGCGCCATCATCGAAGCCGTCGGCGACCGCGCCCGCGTGACCCGCGACGCCAACCTGCTCGCCGAGTACGCCCGCCAGACGCTCGGCCGCGCGATCGTCGGCCCGCATCTCGACGAGGAATCGCGCCTGCGCGCGATCGCCCTGGATCCCGAGATCGAGCAGGAGATCGCCGACTCGATCACCGCCACCGCCGATGGCGAGTACCTCGCGATGGACCCGAACCGCGCCCAGTCGCTCGTGCAGGCCCTCCAGCAGCAGAGCGACCAGCCCATGCCCGGCGGGCGACGCCCCGTCTTGCTCTGCAGCTCCAGAATCCGGCGCCACCTGCGCCGCTTGGTCGAACAGTCCGTTCCGCAACTTCCCGTGTGCGCCTATACAGAGGTTGCACCAGGGGTTACGGTCGAGACCGTTGGCGTCGTGCATCCGTAGGTGCAGGGATTTCGGGTCGGGCCCGGCCTGCCGAAGCAGGACGTGGCGCTAACGTCGAACTGTCGTTAGACAACCCCTTCCATGACGCAACCAGGACCAGAGCAGAGCCAACCGGTGCCGCTCTCCGACGTGCTGCCGCCGTCGGGTGCCGACCGCGTGGTCGACGGCGTCCCGGTCCGCACCTACCGCGGCGCCTCGCTCGCCGAGCTCGCGCCGCGCATCCGCGCCGAGCTGGGCGACAGCGCGATGATCCTGCGCCAGCGTGAGGGCGTCACCGGCGGCATCGCCGGGTTCTTCGCCAAGCGCACCGTCGAGGTCGACGTCGCGGTGCTGAACGTCCCGGGGACCGGCCACGTCGACTTCACCGACGAGGACGCCCCGGTCGGGCCGAGCGCCGCTGCCGCGCCAGCGCTGCCCGAGACGCCCGCGCCCGCTCTCACGGCCCAGCCTGCGCCGCCGCAGGCCACCGTGCCCTTCGACGCGCTGCGTCCGCCGCTGCCGGAACACCGAGAGCCGGCGGTGCCGTTCTCGGCCATCGCTGAGCAGCACGGACTGCCGACCGCGCCGGCCC
>JAEYAL010000208.1 GCA_023404805.1 Actinomycetes bacterium
CCCTCGGGTAGCGAACTGATCGCCCGGCTAAGTGCGAGGCACTAGCCGCGGCGGTAGGGGTCGACCATCACCGAGTCGACGGTGATGCCGATGTTGAGGACCGGCGAGATCGAGCCGGTGATCGTGCCGACGAGGCCGCCAGCGAGACCGACCGCGCCGGTGACCGGGGCCAAGGCGCCGCCGGTCGTGTCGTTGACGAGGTCGGTCGGGCTCAGCGAGGTGATCTTCAGCTGGACCGACGCCGACTTGGTCGTCGAGTTCAGCGGGATGATCGTCGCCAGCGGCGACTTCGGCGTGGCCTGCCAGGTCGAGGGCGCGAGCGCCAGGACCTTGGAGGAGATCAGCTCGACGTTGGTGATCTTGCCGGCGGCGTCGCGGTAGATGACGTAGGCGATGAAGCCGGAGAGGACCGCGTTGTCGACCTTGTAGGCGAAGCGGAAGTGCGGGTGCGACTCATCGACGCAGAACGCCGGGGACGTGATCGAGCCCGAGAGCGGGATCACGACCTGCTTCTTGCCGGCGTTGATGCCCAGCAGCTCGTTGCCGGTGGTGACCTTCGCGCCGCCGGAGAACGTCCAGCCCCTGCCGCCGTTCTCAAAGCCGCCATCGGGCGCCAGCGAGTAGTCAGCGGTATCGCCATCGATGTTCTGGAACGCCTTCGTCGTCGGCAGCGGCGTGCACGTGCCCGACGGGACGGCTGCGCTCGTGACGTTCGTCGTCGTGTCGGCGGCGCTGGCCAGCGACGGGAGCGCGAGCATTGCCGCAGCGCCGAGGGCGACAGCCGAGTTGATGATGGTGCCGTGCTTGCGTAGGGGCACAGTGGACTCCGGGGAGGTGGGACGGGAAAGAAACGAGCGTGGACCGCTCTCCCTCTCTATGTCGGAGCGCAAGCAAACCCACTTGACTGGTTTTCGGTATGTAGCGGAGAACGGCCGAGGGCCCCCGCGCCAAAGCGGCGCCCGGGCCCACGGGCCGAGGTTCTATGTGGGGGCCGCAGCCCGGCTACCTACCCGCGGCGGTAGGGGTCGACCATGACGCTGTCGACGGTGACGCCGATGTTGGTCTGGTTCCCGAGCAGCCCGGTGATCGAGCCGACGAGGCCGCCTGCGGTGCCGACGAAGCTGGTGACCGGCTCGAGCATGCCGCCGGTGGCGTCGTTGACGATGTCGGTCGGGCTCAGGCAGGTGAGCTTGAGCTGGACCGACGCGGTCTTCGTCGAGGAGTTCAGCGGGATGATCGTGGCCAGCGGGCTCTTCGGCGTCGCCTGCCACATCGACGGCGACAGCGAGAGGAGCTTCGAGGAGACCAGCTCGATGTTGGTCACCTTGCCAGCCGCGTCGCGGTAGATGACGTAGGCGATGAAGCCCGAGAGCACGGCGTTGTCGACCTTGAAGGCGAAACGGAAGTGCGGGTGGCTCTCATCGACGCAGAAGGCCGGCGAGGTCGCCGTCGACATCAGCGGCATCTGCAGCGCCTTCTTGCCGGGTGCGATGCCGAGGGTCTCATTGGCCGTCGCGACCTTCGCGCCGCCGGTCAGCGTCCAGCCGCCCGCGCCTGCCTCGAAGGTGCCGTTCGGAGCCGCCGAGTAGTCGGCGACGTCGCCGTCGACCTTCGAGAACGCCTTGCTCGTCGGCAGCGGCGTGCAGCTGCCGGACGGCACCGCCGAGCTCGTCGTAGCCGACGTCTCCGTGGTGGTCGCGGTGTTGGTCGTGGCGATCCCCGTGCTCGTCGCGGCGATCGCCGGCGTCGTCGCCGCCGGCGTCGTGGCGGTCGTCGTCGTGGCCGTCTTCGGCTTCACCAGGCTGTCGAGCAGGCCCGCGCTGGCGGTCGATGGCAGAACAGCGAAGCCGAGCGCGCCGGCGACGAGGGCTGTTCTGACGATGGTTCCTTGTTTGCGAAGAGGCATCCTGGGGACTCCGTGGGGACTGTGGGCGATGCGTGGGGGTGACGGCGCATCCACACGCCGCATGCTCTTCTTTTCGGAGTCCTCTTCAAAAAACTTGACTGTCTATACGCCTGAAACCAGTATGTAACGCCCATACGGAGCCCGTCACGGCGTCCGGCGGCGGACCGCCAGTACCCTTGCGCCATGGCCGAGTCCCAGAGTTCCGAGCGCCCGGCGGGCTACGTCGCGCGGTGTTCGATGCGCGGCGCGTCGTCGTCGCAAAGCGAAGACGACGCCCCGATCGAGCGCCAGTTCACCCCTGCCCAGGACGGCGCGTCCCGGGCGGCGACGCTGGCCCGCAACACCGCGCCGGGCGTCGACGTGCCGCACACGCCCTTCGATGTCGGCTCGCTGGAACCCAAGCGCCGCAAGCCGCGCGACAAGCCGCTGCTGATCGTGGTCACCGGCGAGGGCAAGGGCAAGAGCACCGCGGGCTTCGGCATGCTGCTGCGCTCATGGAACCGCGACTACCGCTGCGGCGTCATGCAGTTCGTGAAGTCGGGCAAGTGGAAGGTCGGCGAGCAGCGCGCGGCTGAGGCGCTCGGCGGCATCGACTGGATGAAGATGGGCGACGGCTGGTCGTGGATCTCCAAGGACCTCGAGAACTCCGAGAAGCTGGCCCAGGCCGGCTGGGAGACGGCGAAGCAGTTCATCGCTGAGCAGCGCTACGAGTTCCTGCTGCTCGACGAGTTCACGTACCCGATGAAGTGGGGCTGGGTCGATGTCGACGAGGTCGTCGAGGTGCTCACGAACCGGCCCGGCTTCCAGCACGTCGTGATCACTGGCCGCGACGCGCCGCAGGCGCTGATCGACGCGGCCGACCTCGTCTCCGAGGTCACCGTCGTCAAGCACCACATGGAGCAGGGCATCCGCGGCCAGCAGGGCATCGAGTGGTGAGCGGAGCGGCCAGCTCCTCTGCCATCCACGTCGCCGCCTTCGACGACCTCACCCCCGCCCAGCTCTACGGGATCCTGCAGCTGCGGGTCCAGGTGTTCACCGTCGAGCAGGACTGCGCCTACCAAGACCTCGACGGCCAGGACCAGGCTGCGGGCACGCTGCAGCTCTGGCTGGAGGCGGCCGGCGGCACGATCGCCTCGACCCTGCGCATCCTCGAGCGCGGCGACGGCCGCATCATCGGCCGCGTCGCGACCGCTGAGGCGTTTCGCGGGCGCGGGTTCTCGGGCCAGCTCATCCGCCACGCCATCGGGCTCTGCGCCGGCCACGCGATCGACATCAGCGCCCAGGCGCACCTGCAGCAGTGGTACGAGGGCTTCGGCTTCGTCCGCCACGGCGAGGAGTACCTCGAAGACGGGATCCCGCACGTCGCCATGCGCCGCGAGGCGGACGCGGCCGACGCGGCCGACGCGGCCGAGCGCGCATAACCGCGCCCGGCCGGGTCGGCAGGCCCGGCCCGCCTCGCAGCGAGCCGGGAAACGGAACGCTCTAAAAGAGCGAGACCTTGATCTTGTACGTCACGTCGACGGCGCCGGAGCCGGGGACGGTGCCGGAGATCTTCAGCGTGTGGTTGCCCGGGAGCAGCGGGTACAGCGCCAAGTAGTAGCCGGCGTCGGCCGCCGGCGTGAGCTGCGTGCCTGCCGGAACACCGAAGACGTTGTTCGCGCCGAACGTGAAGTTGAAGAGCGTCGACTCCTCGAAGTAGCGGCCCTTCACATCGGTGACCTGCGAGCCGTCGATCGACAGCTTGAGATCCGTGGCGGCACGCAGCGACGGCGTCACCTGCGAGCGCACGTAGGCCTCGGTGCGCTGGTCAGCCGGATCTTCCGGGAACGCCCCGTAGAGGCCGTTGACGACCGGGATCACGATGGTGCGGCCGAGCGGGATGGTCACGCTCCGGGTGACGGCCGGGTCGCCGGCGAACGTGCCCGCGAGGTACCAGGTGAACCCGGACTGGTTGTTGTCGGCGTCTTCACCAGTGTCGTCGGTGAGCGGGTTGGTCGCCGCGGGCTGCGCGAGGACGAACTTCCACCACGACGCGGCGTGCTGGCTGAAGGTCTTGCCGTTCGGGGCGGTGCCCGGCGGATAGACCTGCAGGTCGGCGATCGATGCGCTGGCGGCAGGCGCGCCGGCCAGCAGCGCGGCGAACGTGCCAGCGAGGGCAGCACCAGTGGCTGCGCGTGCGCGCAGGCGAGGGTAGACGGACGGCATCCGTTGCTCCTTCAGGTAACGGCCTGGGCGCAGAGGACGCGCGCCGCAGGCGATTGGGACCACCGGGACAGGGATGCCCGGCGCGGCCGACCCTACTCACGCCGCGAGACCCGTATCGCGGGTCGATGACCGAGGTCACACAGCCCGCGGCCGACGGGGTGACAAACCGTACCTATGCAGGGAAAAATGGTCACCACCGTCCGGCTCGCGCGGCTGCGAAGCCGCCGCGCCCAGCCCACCCAGGTACCGTCTACCCGATGACCGCTCGGCTCGTGATCGCTGGGACCAGCTCCGGTGCTGGGAAGACCTCGATCACGTGCGGGCTGATCGGGGCGCTGCGCGCTGCTGGGCACGTCGTGCAGGCGTGCAAGGTGGGGCCGGACTACATCGATCCGAGCTACCACGCCATGGCGTCCGGCCGCCCTGGGCGCAACCTCGACGCGTTCATCTCGGGACCCGAGCTGATCGGGCCGCTCGTGGCGCACGCGGCCGCGCCGGTCTCCACGCCCGTCGGCCCGGTCGCCGCCGCGCCGGATCCGGCCGCGGCGATGCGCCCGGCCGACATCGTCGTGATCGAAGGCGTCATGGGGCTGTTCGACGGCGCTTCGGGCCGCGGCGAACTGGCCTCGACGGCACACGTCGCCAAGCTCACCGGCAGCCCGGTCGTGCTGGTGGTCGACGCCACCGCGATGTCGCGCTCAGCTGCCGCGGTGGTCCACGGGTTCCGCTCGTACGACCCAGATGTCCAGGTCGCGGGCGTGATCCTGAACCGGGTCGGGTCCGAGCACCACGAGGCGCTGCTGCGCGACGCCATCGAGCCGCTCGGCGTCCCCGTCCTCGGCGCGGTGCGGCGGTCGGACCGGCTTGCGACCCCGGAGCGCCACCTCGGGCTCATCCCCGCGAGCGAACGCGAGGCCGCAGCGCGGCAGGCGCTGGCCGCGCTAGCCGAGGCCGTCGGCGAGCAGGTCGAGCTCGACGCGCTGATGCGGCTGGCGCGCAGCGCGCCGCCGCTCCACGCGACGCCGTGGACGCCGCGCGCCACCACCCCCCTGCCTACCGCAGGCAACGATATGTCCTCAAGCCATGATGGGCTGCGGATCGCGGTGGCTGCGGGGAACGCGTTCTCGTTCCACTACCGCGAGAACCTCGAGATGCTCGCCGCGCTCGGCGCGACGCTGGTGCCGTTCGACCCGACGACCGACGCGGCGTTGCCGGGCGGCTCCAGCGCGCTGCTGCTGGCCGGCGGCTTCCCGGAGGTCTACGGCGAGGCGCTGGCCGCCAACCAGCCGCTGCGCACCAAAGTCGCAGCCGCCGTCCGCGCGGGCCTGCCGACGATCGCCGAGTGCGGCGGCCTGCTCTACCTCTGCGACCGCCTCGACGACCACGCGATGTGCGGCGTCCTGCCTGGGTCGGCGCGGATGGCGGGCCGGCTGTCGCTCGGCTACCGCGAAGCGCGCGCCGAGACCAGCTCGCCGCTCGCCGCGGCAGGCGACGAGCTCCGCGGCCACGAGTTCCACTACTCGACCGTCGATCCGTCGGGCGGCGACGGGGCTGGCGGCGTCGGCGCCGCCTGGACGCTCCGCGCGCGCGGGCGCGAGCGCCGCGAGGGATTCGCCTCGGCGACGCTC
>JAEYAL010000307.1 GCA_023404805.1 Actinomycetes bacterium
CCTCCGCGCAATGCGGAGGACCGGGCCTCAGTCGTTTTCGGCGGGCCGACCCGGCCCGCGGAGCGTTGAGCGCGGTCCCCGCTACTCGGCGGCGAGCGCCGCCGCAGACGGCGCGGCGCCGGGCTCGCCGGGCGCTCCTGGTGCGGCTTGCAGCGCGTCGCGCGGCAGGAAGTACGCCGGGATGAACGTGAGCAGCACGATCACGAGCGACCACCAGAAGGTGTGGCCGAACGCGTCGGCGACGATCGGGATGACGTGCGACTGCGCCTCGGGCGACGCCGACTGGATCGCGCCGAGGCCCGCTTCGCCGCCGCCCGCGCCGGGCAGCGTGGTCTGGAGCTGGTGCGTCAGGACGACGGCGAGCACCGCGGTCCCGATCGCGCCGCCGACGCGCTGGAGCACGTTCAGGCCGGACGTCGTCTTGGCGACTTCGTCGCGGGCGAGCGTGCGCATCGCGGCGCTCATCGCCGGCATCATCGTCGAGCCCATACCGAGGCCGTTGAGGAAGAGCAGCCCGCCGAGGATCCACAGCGAGGTGTTCTCATCGACCTGCGTCAGACCGAGCATCGCGAGCGACACGAACACGATCCCGGTGAGGACGATCTTGCCCGGGCCGGTCTTGTCGGTCAGGCGGCCGGAGATCGGCATCATGATCATCGCGCCGATGCCCTGCGGGGCGATCATCAGGCCGGAGTCGAACGCCGACAGCCCGTGGACGATCTGCAGGTAGAGCGGGATCAGGAACATCGTCCCGAAGAACGCGGTCACAAACAGGAACGTCGTGCCAGCGGCGGGTGCGACCGGCCACTTCTTGAAGAGGTTCACGTCGATCAGCGCGCCGCTGCGTCGGGCCGCGTGGATCACGAACGCGATCACCATCGCGAGGCCGACGATCACCGGGCCGACCGTCTTGGCCGAACCGAAGCCACCCTCGGAAGCGATCTCGGCGAGGCCGTAGACGAAGATCGCCAGGCCGGGGGAGAGCAGGAGCACGCCCTTCCAGTCGAGCGGGTGGCCCGGCTTGGACTCGTCGGGGTGCAGGAAGCGAGACGCCAAGACCAGCGCGACGATGCCGACGGGCAGGTTCACGTAGAAGATCCAGCGCCACGACACCTCATCGACGAAATAGCCGCCGAGGATCGGGCCCAGGATCGGGCCGAGCAGCATCGGCACGCCGACGAGGCCCATGACGCGGCCCATGCGCTGAGGCCCGGCCTCGTGGGTGAGGATCGTCATGCCGGCGGGCATGATCATGCCGCCGCCCAGGCCCTGCAGGACCCTGAAGGCGATCAGCGACTCCGCCGACCACGCCGCGCCGGAGAGGAGCGAGCCGAGCACGAAGAGCGTGATCGAGATCAGGTAGAGCCGCTTGGTGCCGAAGCGGTCGGCGAAGTACCCGGTCAACGGGATCACCGTGGCGAGCGCGAGCATGTAGCCCGTCGAGACCCACTGGATGGTGGGCAGCGTGGAGTTGAACTCCTTCGCCAGGTCGTTGATGGCGACGTTGACGATCGTCGTGTCGAGGATCGTCATGAACGTGCCGAGGATCACCACGGCCGCGATCCGCATCAGCTGCGGGTCGATCTCGGTCGAGGTGTTGGCGTAGCCGGTGCCCATCTGGGCTGTCGGCTTGTTGGTCGGTCCACTCATGCGTTGGCCTCCGGGGCAGCAGGAATCGAGCCAGCCGTCCGCGCCGCCTCGGCGGGGGCGCAGTACTGCGGATGGCTGGGAAGGTGGCGGGCGACGATCGCGTTGATCGCGGTGGCCGCCTCGTCGAGGGTGGTGCGCTCGTCGTCGCTGAGCGCGGCGACGAGGTTCTGGACGGTCGCGACCCGGGCTTCCGCGATGCGGGTGATCGCGGCCGTGCCTGTCTCGGTCAGCGCGATCCGCTTGATCCGCCGGTCGGCGGCGTCTTCGCGGCGCGAGACGAGGCCGGTGCGGTGCAGCGCGTCGATCGCGCGGGTGGTGGCTGGCATCGAGACGCCGAGGGCGACGGCGATCTGGTTGACCGCGAGGTCTTCGTCCGCGTGGTCGAGCGTGAAGAGGGTCCGCAGCTGGGTGAGGCTCAGGTCGAACTCCGAGGTGATGTGCATCACCTCGTTCTGACTGCCCTTCATGAGCGAGATCATCACGACGGCGAGCCGCGCAGCAACCGGGTCGAGGTCATCCATGTCCAGATGCATCGGCGCAATGGTACGCGCTCACAACACCTTTGCGTTCGCGCAACTAAATATGGGCGCGCAAACGTTCATCGGCGTCCAGTTCGCGGTGGATCGCCGGTTCCGCCGCTGCTCGCGCCCGCCCGTGTGAACGATCCGTGGCCGTCGCCACGCGCGCGAGGGGCCCGGCCCGATAGGGTCATTGCCCTGGCACTGCACCCTGTTTTCGCAGTTGCCGCCGCGCCTGACCGCCACTCTCGGTGGTCCCGCCGGGTCGCCACCGAGCACAACATCAGGAGCACCACCACATGCCCGTCCGCGTAGGGATCAACGGCTTCGGCCGCATCGGCCGCAACGTCTTCCGTGCCGCCAAGAAGGCTGGCGCCGACATCGAGTTCGTCGCCGTCAACGACCTCACCGACACCAAGACCCTCGGGCACCTCGTCAAGTACGACTCGATCCTCGGCCCCTACCCGGGCACCGTCGAGGTCGAGGGTGACTCGATCGTCGTCGACGGCTCCCCGATCAAGGTCTTCGCCGAGCGCGACCCCGGTGCCATCGACTGGTCGTCGCTCGACGTCGACGTCGTCATCGAGTCCACCGGCTTCTTCACCAAGCGCGACGACGCGGCCAAGCACCTCAAGGGCTCGGTCAAGAAGGTCATCATCTCCGCGCCGGCGTCCGGTGAGGACATCACCGTCGTGCTCGGCGTGAACTTCGACCAGTACGACAAGGAGAACCACCACGTGATCTCCAACGCGTCGTGCACCACGAACTGCCTCGCGCCGTTCGCGAAGGTCATCAACGACACGGTCGGCATCGAGCGTGGCCTCATGACCACGATCCACGCGTACACCGGTGACCAGCGCCTCCTCGACGCGCCGCACAGCGACCTGCGCCGTGCCCGCTCGGCCGCCACGAACCTCGTCCCGGCCTCGACCGGCGCCGCCAAGGCCGTCGGCCTCGTGCTGCCCGAGCTCAACGGCAAGCTCTCTGGCTTCGCGGTCCGCGCCCCCGTCCCGACGGGCTCCGTCGTCGACCTCACCTTCGTGCCGAAGCGCGCGACCGAGCCGGCGGAGATCAACGCGGCGATCAAGGAAGCTGCCGAGGGTCCGCTGAAGGGCATCCTGGCCTACACCGAGGATCCGATCGTGTCGACCGACATCGTCACCGACCCGCACTCGTCGATCTTCGACTCGCTCCTCACGATCGCACTGGACGGCGAGCTCCTCAAAGTCGTCTCCTGGTACGACAACGAGTGGGGCTACTCCAACCGCGTCGTCGACCTCGTCCAGCAGGTCCTCTAACACCACCGACTTGGGTCGCCGGGGGCGGGTGTGCCCCCGGCCGGACACCCTTACCGGGCGGGCTCGCAAGCTCGCGCGCCCTGCGGTCGCAACGGTCCTGCCGGGGGCACACCCGCCCCCGGCTCCAGCGGACGGCGGCCCGCGGACTAGCGACCCGACTCGCCGAAGCGGTCGGACCAGCCCCGTTCGCGTGGGTACTGCGTCGTCGTTCTCGGCGCATCCTTGAACCGAATGGAGAACCGTGAAGACCCTTGCCGACCTTGGTGACGTGCGCGGCCAGCGTGTGCTGGTGCGCGTCGACTTCAACGTGCCGCTGGATGGCGCTGCGATCACCGACGACACGCGCATCCGCGCCGCGCTGCCGACGATCAACCGGCTGCGCGACGCCGGCGCCCGCCTCGTGCTCGTCTCGCACCTCGGACGCCCGAAGGGCGAGGTGAAAGCGGAGTTCTCGCTCGCGCCGGTCGCTGCGCGCCTGAGCGAGCTGCTCGGCACCGACGTGACGCTCGCGCCGGCCGTCGTAGGCGACGAGGTCGTCGCGCTCAGCAACGGGCTCGCCGACGGCGAGGTCCTGCTGCTCGAGAACGTCCGCTTTGAAGCGGGCGAGACGAAGAACGACCCGGCGCTCGCAGCTGAGCTGGCCAAGCTCGCCGACGCGTACGTGAACGACGCGTTTGGCGCCGCCCACCGCGCGCACGCCTCCACCGAGGGTGTCGCGAAGCTCGTCGAGCGCAAGGCGGCCGGCCTGCTGCTGCAGAAGGAGGTCCAGACGCTCGAAGCGATCCTGGCCGATCCCAAGCGCCCGCTCGTCGCGATCGTCGGCGGCTCGAAGGTGTCCGACAAGATCGGCGTCCTCGACCGCTTCCTCGACCTCGCCGACCACGTGATCATCGGCGGCGCGATGCTCTTCCCGTTCTACAAGGCGCAGGGCCACTCGGTCGGCGCGTCGCTCTGCGAGGAAGACGGCGTGCCGCTCGCCAAGCAGGCGCTCGAGAAGGGCGGCGACAAGCTCGTCCTCGCGACCGACCTCTCGCTCGGCAAGGCGTTCTCCGCCGACACCGAGACGCAGATCATCGACGGCGTCGACGTGCCCGAGGGCTGGATGGGCCTCGACGTCGGCCCGGAGAGCGCCGCGCGCGCCGCCGAGCTGGTGCTCGCGGCCGGCTCGGTGGTCTGGAACGGCCCGATGGGCGCCTTCGAGCTGCCGCCGTTCGCAGCCGGCACCAAGGCCGTGGCCGAGGCGTGCGCCGAGACCGACGGCATCACCGTCATCGGCGGCGGCGACTCCGTCGCGGCCGTCACGCAGTTCGGCCTCGCCGACCAGATGACGCACGTCTCAACCGGCGGCGGCGCCTCGCTGGAGCTGATGGAGGGCAAGGCCCTCCCGGGCGTCGAAGTCCTCCGGTAGAGCCAGCGGTCAGAGCTGGGCAATGCGCCCGGTTCTGACCTCGCTTTGCCGGCGACTGGCGTCCCCCGGTTGGCGCGCTTAGGGTAGGGCGCAGCCCACCCCGGCCGGCGGCGCAGCAGTGGCGCGCCGCGGACCCCGTTCCTAGGAGCGCTCATGCCTTTCCGCCCTTCGTACGCGAATGTCGCGTCGACCCTTGCCCTGTCCGCCGCGCTCGGCGGTACCGCGATCGCCTCCTCGAGCGGCTCGGGCAGCCCGGCCGAACCGGCCCAGGCCAGCACGACCACGATCACGGCCTGTGCCGCCAAGAAGGGCACGAAGAAGAACCTGCTGCGGGTCGCCAAGCCCTGCAAGAAGAGCGAGACCAAGATCAGCTGGAACGTCGTCGGCCCGGCCGGCGCGACGGGGCCCGCCGGACCGCAGGGGCCGCAGGGGTCCGCAGGCGGCTCGGGTGCGAACGGCAGCGACGGCACCACCGCGTTCGTCCCGGCGGGAGCGGTCGCGTTCTTCGACCTGGCGGCGTGCCCGGCCGGCTGGACGCCCTACACCGCTGGCGAAGGGCGGTACCTCGTCGGCACGCCCGCTGGCGGCACGACAGGCGCCGCGATCGGGACGGCGCTCAGCGCCGGTGAGAACCGCCCCGTCGGCGCGCACACCCACGGCGTCGTCGATCCCGGCCACACCCACAACGCAGCCGCCGGCAACACGATCAACGCCGGCAACGTCCCGTTCGTGCGCTTCCAGAGCAACGGCAGCGCCGCCGCCGACTCGGCCGGCACGCTGACGACCGCCTCGAAGACGACCGGGATCACGATCGCGTCCGCAGGCGCCGTCGCCGGCACGCCCGCCCCGTACGTGCAGCTGCTCGCCTGCAAGAAGGCCTGAGCCTGCGATGACGAACCTCGTTCTCACCGCGGCGCGCGCCGCGGTGCTCTCGGCTGCGGCCGCCGCGCTGTTTCCGGCGCTCTCGGCGGGCGCTGAGCGACGCGTCACCGTGCCGATCAGCACGGCGCCCGGCATCGAGGGCGGAGGGTCGGCGAACCTGCTGCACACCTCCAGCGACGGCTCCCGCGTGCTCTTCGCGACCACCGAGAGCCTGCTCCCCGAAGACGACGACAACGGCGCTGCCGACATCTACGAGCGGCGCGGCGCGACCCTCGAGTTGATCTCGCGCGGCAGCGACAGCGACCCCAGCGCGCCGCGCTACAAGGGCGCTTCGGCCGACGGCACGCGCGTCTGGTTTGAGGCCGACGAAGACCTGATGGGCGGCGGCGACGGCGACTTCGGCAACGCCCCCGACCTCTACGAGCGCACGGGCGGCACCACGCGGCTGCTGACCAAGCCGGTCAATCCGTTCGGCTTCTCGTTCTCGCAGCCCGGTCCGTTCATCGTCGCCTCGCCCGATGGCGCGCACGTGCTGGTCACGACCGACGAGGCGCTCGTCGCTGGCGACAGCGACGGCTCCGACGACGTGTACGACGTCGGCGGCAACTCGCCGGTGCTCGTGTCGGTCGGCGTCGGCGGCGAAGGCGCCGGGGCCCTCGCGATCTCGGGTGACGGCGCGCGGATCTTCTTCACGACGACCGCGTCGATCGATGCGGCCGATACCGACAGCGGCGCGATCGACGTCTATGAGCGCAGCGGCGGAGCCACCACGCTCCGCACGCCCGGGACCGCCGAGGAGCTCAATCCGCGGCAGGTCACCGCCGACGGCGACCGCGTGTTCTTCACGACCCGCGAGCAGGCGGTATCGGCCGACATCGACGGCACGGCACGCGACGTGTACATGGCGCAAGGACCGACACTGTCGCTGGTCTCGACCGGCACGCAGGATGCGGATGACGCCATCGACGCGGACTTCCAGAAGGCGTCGGACGACGGCAGCGTGGCGTACTTCACCACGCAGGCCACGCTGGAGACGACCGATGACGACAACGGCGTCCAGGACATCTACCGCCACGACCTCGGGATCACGACGCTCGCGTCGACCGGCCCGAACCGCACCGGCCAGCCCGACGACTTCCTGGTCTTCAGCGACATCAGCGCCGACGGCGAGCGGATGTTCTGGCGGACGACCGAAGGGTTTGTCGACGACACCGACGGCGGTTTCCTCGACGCCTACGAGCGCGACGGGACGACGACGAAGCGCCTGAGCATCGGCGCGACCAACGACCAAGGGTTCGCCGACTCGTCGTTCGCCGGCTTCGCGACCGACGGCAGCACCACGTTCTTCCAGACCGACGGCGATTTCGTCGCCAGCGACACCGACGGCAAGGACGACCTCTACGAGCGCACCGCGGGTGGCGTGACCGACCGGTTGTTCGCGCCGACCGAGGAGTGCGACCTGCTCCCATCGAGCCGGTGCCTGCCGACCTGGAAGGGGTCGAGCGACGACGGCGTGCGGGCCTGGGTCGAATCCGACGAGACGCTCGCGGGCCCGGATGGCGATGGCAACCAGACCGACATCTTCGAGTCCCGGCTCGTGAAGCAGCCCACGACGGGCGGCCTCGGCACGACCCTGGAGCTCGGTGAGGACGATCCCGCTGAGGACGTCCTGCCGGACTTCACGCTCGCGGACGCGTACGACGACGTCTTCGGCGCCGTGATCGACGTGACCGGCACGGGCCCCGGGGACGACGAGCTCGGCTTCACGGACTTGCCCGGGATCACCGGGGTCGTGAGCGACGGGGGAGCGAAGCTCACCCTCTCCGGCCGCGCGACGGAGGCGGAATACCAGGCGGCGATCCGCACGGTCACCTACCGCAACACGTCGGGGGCTCCGGCGGCCTCGCGCAGCGTGCGCGTCGCGATCGACGAGGGCGGCGTGCTCAGCGACCCGGTCGGCCGCACCGTCGCGGTCGCCGCCGTCAACGACGCTCCCGCCGTGGCTCCAGGCTCAGGCTCGGCGGCGTACACCGAGAACGGGGCGGCGGTCGCCGTCGCGCCGGCAGGGGCTGTCGCCGACCAGGACAACGCGAACCTCGATTCGGTCAGCGTGATCGTCGGCGGCTGCCGCCGCGGCGTCGACCTGCTGACCGCGGCGGCGCCCGGGCTCACCGTCGCCTATGACGAGCCCACCTGCGCGCTCTCGGTCTCGGGCTCGGCGACGGTGGCCGCCTACACCGCGGTCCTGCAGTCGGTGTCCTACCGCAACGCCTCCGAGGATCCGGTCCCAGGCCCGCGGACGCTGTCGTTCCAGGCGTCTGACGGCGCCGAGCTCAGCACCGTCGGCCAGCGCACGCTGGTCGTGACCCCCGTCAACGACGCCGCCACGGCGGCGCTCTCGGCCGGGACCGCATCGGTTCCGAGCGGCGGCGCGCCTGTGGCGGTCGATCCGGCAGCCGAGGTCGAGGACCTCGACGACTCGCTGCTCCTCGGGGCGACGGTGCGAGTAGCGGCAGGCGCCAAGGCCGACGCCGACGAGCTCGCGCTCGCGTCGCCGCCGGCGGGCATCACGGTGACGTCGTCGGGTGACGGGCAGCAGCTCACGCTCAGCGGCCTCGCGCCGCTGAGCGCGTACCGCAGCGCGCTGCGCGCCGTCACGTTCCGCGACCGCAGCGCGGCCGGCGAGCCGGGCGCCCGCACGATCGAGGTCCGCGTGGATGACGGCCAGGGCTTTGGCCCGGCCGCCACGCGCGCGCTGGAGGTCGCGGGCAAGGTCGAGCCCAAGCCGACCACGCCCGAGCCAGCCGCGCCCGCTCCGACGACCCCGGTCGCGACGCCGCCGTCCGTCAAGGCCATCTCCACCGGCGTGCTCGCGCTCGGCAAATCGCCGCGGATCTCCGGCCGCCGCCTGGCGGTCGGCTGCGGCGTGTCGCCAGGCGCGGTCCGCTCCTGCGAGGTGCGCCTGCTGCGCCGCGGCAAGGTCATCGCCACCGGGGCGCTGTCCGTGAAGACGCCGGCGCCGTCAGTCCTGGTCGACGTGCGCCTCACGCGTGCCGAGAGCCGCAAGCTGGCGAAGGGCGCCAAGCGCATCGCCGTCGAGCTGCAGGCGACGCTCACGCTCGCCGACGGCGCGACGCTCGCCGTCAACCGCTCGACGCGGATCCTCAGCCGCTAACTCCGCATCAACCGCTGCGATCGTTCAGATCGCGTCACCAAGGCGACGGCGGCTCCGGGCCGCCGTCGCCCTGGCATGCGGTTGAGCCCGGGGGTGGGGGGACCCCCCGGCGGACCCGGGCGCCCCCAC
>JAEYAL010000312.1 GCA_023404805.1 Actinomycetes bacterium
CCGCCGGCCGGGCGCGGTGGCCGGCCCGGCGGCCCGCCCGGCGGCGCCGACCGAGATCTGCCGCTCGGCACCTACGGCGAGCTGCGCACCACCGACGGGACCCGTGTCGGCCTGCCCTACATCGCGCCGACCCTCGACGATGAGGAGCTGCCCGCGCCCGACCTCCCGAAGTCGATCCCGCTGGGCGAGACGATCACCGTCGGCTCGACCACCGGCGACGTGGAGTACCGCGTGCGAGCGGAGGAGAGCCCGCGCTTCTTCACGCAGTCGTTTGAGCCGACGATCACGGTCGCCGCGGTGCCGCTGACCGGCAAGACCGACCAGCTCCGGCAGCTGCTGCTCGTCGACGCGATCGTGATCGCGGCGATCCTCGGCGCGCTGGCCTTTGCGGCCTCGCGGCTCGTGCGGCAGGAGCTGTCGCCGCTGGAGCACATCGCCACCGACGCCGACGCCATCGCGTCCGGTGAACTCGACCGCCGAGTCCTGCCCGAAGCCGAGCCCGGCACCGAGGTCGGCCGGCTGGGCGCAGCGCTGAACGCGATGCTGGAACGCATCGAAGAGGCGTTCGCCGAGCGCCAGGCCAGCGAAGACCGCCTCCGCACCTTCCTGTCGGACGCCTCGCACGAGCTGCGCACGCCGCTGGCCTCGATCCGCGGCTACGCCGAGCTGCAGCGCACCGGCATGATCGCGACCGAGGAGGAGCGCGCGACGGCGGTCGCGCGGATAGAGGAGCAGGCCGCCCGGATGGGCACGCTCGTCGAAGACCTCCTGGCGCTCGCCCGCCTCGACGAGGAGCGCGAGCCCGCGACCGACCTCGTCGAGCTCGCTGGCCTCGCCCGCGACGCGGTCGCCGACGCCGGCTCGCTCGACCCCGGCCGCGAGGTCACGCTCGACGCCGCCGATGACCCGCTCGTGCTCGGCCAGGAGGCCAAGCTGCGCCAGGTCTTCACCAACCTGCTCGGCAACGCCGTCGCGCACACTCCTGCAGGGACGCCGATCTCGGTGGGCGTCCACACCGACGGCGAGAGCGCCGTGATCGACGTCGACGACGCCGGGTCCGGCGTCCCGCTCGAGGCGCGCGCGAAGATCTTCGACCGCTTCCACCGGGAAGCCGGCGGCACCGCTCGGACGCGCGGTCCGGCGGGGGCAGGTCTGGGGCTCGCCGTCGTCAAGGGCATCGTCGACGCGCACGGCGGCACGGTCACGGTCGGCGACTCGCCCGCAGGAGGCGCGCGCTTCGAAGTCCGCCTGCCGCTGGTCGATACCAGCGAAGAGAGCTGACCTTCTCGGCGTCCCGCTGGAACCCTGCGCGGCTGGACATCCGGTTGATCTGGACTACGGTGTCCAGTCGGTACTGTCGAGTACAGAAGCAGCACCCCGTCGGACACCGGGGATAGCCATGACGGCCCGCCTCGCGGGCCACGCTGCACGGGAGACAAGGGACGGTCTGCCGCGCGGCAGGCGAGCCGGGACAGCTCGCCAACGCGATTTCTCTGAGCCGGCGATTAGTTTCGCCGGCTCTCGCGTTTTCAGGGGCTTGCTTCGGAAGCCGCTACACGAGATCTCTTCAAGCGGCGACGGCGACGCGTGCGGCCGGCGCCGGCGCGGCAGCGACGTGCAGCGAGAGCTCGCTCGTCCAGCGGGCGGTGCGCGGCGCGCCGGGAGCGGCGAGCTCCCACCAGGTGCGGTCAGCAGCCTCGGCCAGCTCAGCGGCGCGGGTGCTGGCGAGCCAGGCCGGCGCGAACGCCGCGAGGCGGGCCTTGTGCAGCGAGCCGAGCATCAGGTGCAGCGGCAGCTCGTCCGAGAGCGGGCGCAGACGGCCGTTGCTCTCGACGATCAGCGTCGGTGCGAAGGAGGTGAGGTCGCGGCTCGGGAAGCCCGGCACGAAGCGGCCGCGGAAGAGCACCAGCTCGTCCTGGGCGACCAGGTCGGAGACGATCTCGATGCCGAGCTCGGCGCCAGCGGCGCGGGCGGCAGTGACCGCGTCGACCACCTGGTCGTCGCCGAGGCCGCCCTCAAAGGACGCCTGGACTTCGACGGCGTCGGCGCCCTGGTCAGCAGCGAGGCGGACGATGTCGGCGAGCGAGCCGGCGTTGTCGGTGGTCAGCGAGACGACGAAGCCGAACGGGATGCCGGACTCGCGGACGATGGCGAGGTTCTCGATGGCCTGGTCGAACGCGCCGTCGCGGGCGACGTAGGCGTCGTGCGCCGCGCCGATGCCGTGCAGCGTGACGGCGAGGCGGTCGATCAGCGGGGCGACGGCGGCCCAGCGGCGCGCCTGGCCGAGCAGCGTCGCGTTGGTGACGACCGTGGTGTGCAGGTCGAGGCGGCGGGCGCGGGTCAGCAGGCCCGGGAGGCCGGCGTAGAGGAGCGGCTCGCCGCCCTCGACGACGAGGCGCTCGTAGCCGAGAGCCGACGCGTCCTTGAGTGCGGCCGAGACGAGCTCGCGCGGCAGCTCCTCGACGACCTGGAGGGCGTCAGCGACGCGCTGCTCGGCCGTCGCGAGGTTGGAGCGGTTGGTCGGGCGGATCCGCAGCACCGGAGCGCCGGAAGCGGTCTGAGTGGAGTGAGTGGTGGAGCGGAACATGGCGGTGGCTTGAGTCCTTGGCGAGGTCGGTGCAGGTGGGTGGTTCCTGCGTTGAAATGACGATCTCGCGGACCGGCTCCCGCGTCCGTCGCCTCCACGACGCTCGTTGTGTAACCGCCGCGACATAACGGGCCCGGCGCGGCTGTTCGGCCCGAAACAGGCGACAAATCGCGCTCTCAGCAAACGCCCAGACTGGTCTCGGGCTGCGCTCACGGGCCACGCCGATGCTGTGGTCCATGAGCAGCACGACCCTCTTCGACCGCGCACCGACGACCACGCCCGCGCTCGCGACGACGCCGGTGATCGACGTCGTCGTGCCGGTCTACAACGAGGCGCATGTGCTCGCAGCGTCGATCCGCCGCCTCCACGAGCACCTCCAGCGCGAGGTGCCGCTGCCGGCGCGGATCGTGATCGCCAACAACGCTTCGACCGATGGGACAGCGGTCGTCGCCCGGGCGCTGGCCGCGGACCTTCCGGGGGTCGAGTTGCTCGACCTGCCGCAGAAGGGCCGCGGCCGCGCCCTGCGGGCCGCCTGGACCGAGAGCCCGGCGGAGGTCCTCTGCTACATGGACGTCGACCTCTCGACCGACCTGCGCGCCTTCCTGCCGCTCGTCGCGCCGCTGCTGTCGGGGCATAGCGACCTCGCCATCGGCACGCGCCTCGCCAGGGGCTCCCGCGTCGAGCGCGGCTTGCAGCGAGAGCTGATCTCGCGCACCTACAACCGCCTGCTGCGGTTTTCGCTCGGCGCCCGCTTCTCCGACGCCCAGTGCGGCTTCAAGGCGATCCGCGCCGACGCCGCCCGCGAGCTGCTGCCACAGGTCCGCGACGAGGCCTGGTTCTTCGACACCGAGCTGCTCGTGCTGGCGCAGCGCAGCGGCCTGCGGATCCACGAGGTGCCCGTCGACTGGATCGACGACCCGGACTCGCGTGTGGACGTGGTCACGACGGCCGTCGACGACCTCAAGGGGATCGCGCGGCTGATGGCCTCGACCCGGGTGCCGACGTTCCTCGCGATCGGTGTCGCGTCGACGCTCGCCTACGCGCTGCTGTTCTTGCTGCTGAGCGGGCCGCTCGGTGCGGCCGGGGCCAACGCCGCGGCGCTCCTGATCACCGCGATCGGCAACACGCAGGCCAACCGCTACCTGACCTTCAAGGTGCGCGGCGCCGCCGATCTCGGCCGCCACCACCTGCAGGGCTCGCTCGTCTTCCTGCTCACGCTTGCGCTCTCGACCGGCGTGCTTGCAGCGCTGCACTGGCTCTGGCCCGACCCGGCCCGCGTCGTGCAGCTGGCCGCGCTCGTCGCCGCGAACCTCGTCGCGACGGCCGTCCGCTACCTCGCCCTGCGCAACTGGGTGTTCGCCGGCCCGCCGAAGGCGTCCGCGCGGAGGACCCGCGCCAGCACGCTGCAGCTCGTCCTCGCGGCGCTGCGCAGCAGCTGACCCTGACTTGGACGTGGGCCGCGCGCCGCTTGCCGGCCGCGCCCACGTCGCACCCCTTCTCCTCGCACTTCCGACACAGGACCACGCCACAACATGTCGACCGTTTCCTCCTCAGCGCTCCCGCGGCGCGCCCGAACCCCGCGGGCCGGCGCCGCCAGCGGCAGCGCCGCGCGGCGCCTCGCGAGCAAGATCTACCCCGAGCTGATCGTGCTCGTGGTGGTCGCCGCGGCGCTCAACCTGATCAACCTCGGGATCAACGGCAACGCCAACGAGTACTACTCCGCGGCGGTCAGCTCGATGACGCAGAGCTGGAGCAACTTCTTCTTCGGGTCGTTCGACCCGGCCGGCTTGCAGATGGTCGACAAGCCGCCGCTCGCGCTCTGGGTGCAGGCGGCATCGGCCAAGGTGTTCGGGTTCTCCACTTGGAGCTTCCTCGTGCCCCAGGCGCTGATGGGCGTCGCGACGGCCGTCCTCGTCTATGACCTGGTGCGGCGGCCGTTCGGGCGCGCGGCCGGCTTCGCCTCAGGGCTCGCGCTCGCGACGACGCCGACGGCCGTCGCGGTCTTCCGGCACAACAACCCCGACGCGCTGCTGATGCTCTGCATCACGGTCGCGCTGTGGGCGACGGTCCGCGCGTTCGAGCAGCCGAGCCGCACCCGCTGGCTGGTGCTCGCTGGCGTCGCGGTCGGTCTCGGGTTCGAGGCCAAGATGGCGGCGGCGCTGATGATCGTTCCGGCGATCGTGGCGGCGTGGCTGTGGGTCCGCCCGCTTGGCCTGGGCCGCTCGATCCGCCAGGTGGCGGCGTTCAGCGTGTCGGCTGCGGTGGTCGGGCTCGCGTGGCCGCTGGCGGTGTGGCTCACGCCGGCCGGCAGCCGCCCGTGGGTGTCTGGCACGAGCGACAACTCGATCTGGACGCTGATCTTCGGCTACAACGGCCTCGGCCGTGTGCTCGGGCAGGATGGCGGCCCAGGCGGCGGTGGCGGCCCAGGCGGCGGTGGTCCCGGCGGCGGCGCGGGCAGCATGTTCGGGGGCGGCACCGGCCCGCTGCGGCTGCTCAACGAGGCGCTCGGCAGCCAAGGCGGCTGGCTCCTCGGCATCGGCGCGGGCAGCATCGCCGTGCTGCTGCTGGCCACCCACCTGCGCCGCACCGACCCGCGCACCGGCTGGCTCATCGCCACCGCCGGCACCTTCGCGATCACCGCGTTCGCGTTCAGCTTCGCGTCGGGGATCTTCCACCCGTACTACGTGTCGGCGCTCGCGCCGTTCACCGCGGCGCTGTTCGGCGGCGGCCTGGCGACGATGCTCGGCTACCGGCGGGTGGCGGAGACGGAAGGAGCGGTGGTTGCGGCGGCCGACGACGCCGATGTCCGTGTTGGAACGGACGCGCTCGAGGCGGTCGAGGCGCCTGCGGCCCCGACGACGCTTGCCGCGGAATATCCGATCGCGCCGCACGGCGGCCTCTGGAAAGACCCGGGCGTCGGCGAACCGTCAGCGGAGGAATCCGCTGATGCTGGGGCCGACGTTGGCACGGCGACGGCGGAGCCGGTCATCGGCTCCGCCGACGCCGAGCGCACGACGCTGGTACGCGTCGCGGGCGGCCTGTCGCTCGTGGCTGGCGCGGTGACGGAGTGGATCGTCCTGCAGGACGCCACGCAGCTCGGCTGGCTGCAGCCGGTCCTGATCGGGGGGACGCTGGCCGCCGGGGTGGCGCTCGTGATGAGCTCGAGCCGACGCGTGCGCCTCGGCGCGGTGGGCGCGGCGGCAGCGCTGCTGCTCGTCGCGCCGACGGTCTACGCGGTGCAAACGCCCGGGCACGCGACGAGCGGCACGTTCCCGACGGGCGGCCCCGAGAGCGCCGGCGGCATGGGCGGACCTGGCGGCGGGCGCGGCATGCGCGGCGGCTTCGGCGGGCAGCCTCCGCAAGGCATGCCGCAGAGCGGCTTCGGCGGGCAGGGCGGCTTCGCGCCTCCACCGGGGATGCAAAGCGGTTCCGGCTCGCGCGGCGGCGTCGGTGGCGTCGGCGGCCCAGGCGGGGGCGGCGGGATGTTCTCCGGCGACCAGTCGTCGGTGACCGAAGCGCTCGCCTACGCGAAGGACAACGGCGGTGGCACGCTCGTCGTGTCGGGCCAGTCCGGCGCCGCGCCGACGATCCTCAGCTCCGACGCGGACATCGCCGGCATCGGCGGGTTCTCTGGCCGCGAGAGCGAGATCAGCCTGAGCTGGTTCGCGGACCGCGTCGCCGCAGGCGACATCCGGTACGTGCTGACCTCGTCGGGCGGGCTGCAGGACTCCCGCACCGGCTCGAACACCGTGATGGGCGCCGTCGCACAGACCTGCAAAGCAGTGTCGGGCGTCGACGGGCTCTACGACTGCCAGGGCCAGGACTCGGCCCTGCGCTCTGCCGCTTCCTGAGCGGGCTCAGGCAGAGCAGGAGCCCGGCCGCTCCGTGGGTTGCGGCCGGGCTCCGCGCAGATGGTGGGGCGGCTGAGCCGTTAGCAAACGTGGGTTCGACGGCCCAGCCGCCCACCAACCAGCGCCGCTCAGATCCAGCGGCGGCGCTTGAAGACCGCATGCAGCACAAACCCCATCGCCACCATCGACAGCAGCGCCATCGGATACCCGTACTTCCAGTCGAGCTCCGGGATGTGGGTGAAGTTCATGCCGTAGATCGTGCCCACGAGCGTCGGCGCGAAGAGGATCGCGGCCCACGCCGAGATCTTCTTCACCTCCTCGTTTTGCGCGATCGAGACCTCAGAGAGCCGTTTGGTCTCCTCGTTCTGCGCGATGGCCGCCTCGCTGAGGGCCTTGGTCTCGATCGTGAGGTTGACGTCGAGGATGTTGCCCAGCAGGTGGCGGAACTCCACGGTTTGGTGGCTGACGTCGCGGGCCTGGTCGAGCACGTCGCGCAAGAAGCGGTGCTCCTCGGGCTCGATCGCCGGGTCGCCCATCAGCTGCTCGATCATGCCGACGAGGGGCACGCTCGCCCGCTGGAAGGCGACCGTCTCGCGCATCAGCTCGTAGATCCGCCGCGAGACGCCCTCTTCGCCAGCGAACACCTCGTCCTCGATCTCGTCGATGTCGTTCTCCAGGCCGGCGACGACGGGATCGTAGTTGCGGACGACCCGCTCGACCAGGGCGTGGAGGATCGCGACCGGACCGCGGCGCAGCAGATCGGGCCGACCCTCGAGCTTGTGGCGGAGCTCGGAGATCTCGGGCTCGCCGCCATGCAGGACGGTCACGACGAAGTCCGGTCCGGCGAACATGTGCAGCTCCCCGAACTCCACCACCTCGCGGGCGTCGACGTAGGTCGCGGGCCGCAGCACGCAGAACAGCGTGTCGTCGAACCGGTGGAGCTTCGCCCGCTGGTGGCCGATCACCGCGTCTTCGACGGCGAGCTCGTGCAGGCCGAACGCGTCAGCGACTTCGCGGAACTCTTCCTCGCTGGGATGGTGCAAACCGATCCAGGCCAGGCCGCCGCGTGCCCGCGCGACCGTGACGAGTTCGTCGACCGTCGTGGTCTCCTGGATGCGGAGACCGTCGCAGTAGACGGCTTGGTCGACGATCACGCGCCCAGCGTAAACACGGCCGCGCCGGCTGGCGAGCGCTGTGTGACCGCTGGCTCAGGCGTCCGTGTCGAGCCAGAACGACTCGGCCCACTCGCAGCCCTCGACGGGCAGCACGGGCAGCGTCGGCGCCATGAGCCCCGACGTCGTGTGGTCCAGGCCGCGAGCGTGGCCGAGCTCGTGGCGGACGATGTTGCAGATGCGGGCGTCGTCGAGGCGCCGCAGCTCGCGGGCGCTCAGCCAGACCCGGCACGGCGCGCCGCGGACGAGCAGCCCGCCGAGGTGCTTCGGATCGGCCGAGACCTCAGCCCACTTGCGCTGCAGCGTCGCCTGCTTCTCGAGGGTGACGATCACCTCGCCGGTCGGGCAGCGCGCCGGGTCGATCGGCGCGACGGGCGCTTCGCGCTCGGCAGCCAGTTCCTCGGTGATCGTGACGACGATGGCGTCGCGGATCTCGCGGTCGCCACGGGGCACGTCGAGCACGCGCACCTGGCCGCCGGGGACGGCGAAGACCACCGGAGCGGCCGTCGCCGGCGCTGGGGCGGCTGCAAACGTGGCGCCGGCCGCGAAGGCTGCCAGCGGCGCAGCGAGCGGCCGGGCCGCAGGCCTCAGACCTTTAACGATCCACCCCCACATGGACGATCAGCGTACCACCGTCCGGCATATTGGACCTGTGGGCTTGCGCGGTCTCGCCGACCACTGAGCGTCCTTTTTCTGTCGCTATAGCGACAAGTAAAGGACGCTCATTTTCGTCGCGGGTTGGGTGGGCCCGTCCGGAGTGTCGGCGGGCCGCCGCGGCTATGCCGCGAGCGTTGAGGAGTCGATCACGAACCGGTAGCGCACGTCGGACTTCAGGACACGCTCCCAGGCGTCGTTGAGCTGGCTGGCCGAGATCAGCTCGATCTCCGACGCGATGCCGTGCTCAGCGGCGAAGTCGAGCATCTCCTGCGTCTCCCGGATGCTGCCGATGCTGGATCCCGCGAACGAGCGGCGGTTGCCGAACAGCGTGAACACGCCGACGGGCAGCGGCTCCGCCGGCGCGCCGACGTTGACGAGCGTCCCGTCGAGGTCGAGGAGCGTGAGGAACGCGTTGAGGTCGATCTTCGCGCTCACCGTGTTGATGATGAGGTCGAAGGAGTTCTTCAGCGTCTTGAACGTCTCGCGGTCGCTCGTGGCGTAGTAGGCCTTCGCGCCGAGCCGCAGGCCGTCCTCCTGCTTGCTGAGGGTCTGCGACAGCACCGTGACCTCCGCGCCGAGCGCGACGGCGAACTTGACCGCCATGTGCCCGAGCCCGCCGAGGCCGACGATCGCGACGCGCTTGCCAGGGCCCGCGCCCCAGTGGCGCAGCGGCGAATACGTCGTGATGCCCGCGCAGAGCAGCGGCGCGGCGACATCGAGCTCGAGGCCCTCGGGCACCTTCACGACGAAGTCCTCGACGACCACGATCGAGCTGGAGTAGCCGCCGAGGGTGTTGGTGCCGTCGCGGTCGATCGAGCCGTAGGTGAGCGTGTTGCCGTTCGTGCAGTACTGCTCATCGCCGGCGTGGCAGTTGTCGCAGTCGCGGCACGAGTTGACCATGCAGCCGACGCCGACCCGGTCGCCGACCGCGTGGCGGGTCACCTCGGAGCCGACCTCGGCGACGACGCCGACGATCTCGTGCCCCGGGACGGCGGGGTACTGCTGCTTGCCCCAGTCGCCGCGCGTGAAGTGGATGTCGGAGTGGCAGACGCCGCAGTACTTGATGTCGATGCGGACGTCGAGCGGGCCGACCTCGCGGCGCTCGATCGTGAGCGGAGCGAGCGGATCGGCGGGCGAGGTGGGGGCGCCGTACGCATGAGCGGAAGTAGTCATCCGCACTCAGGAAAGCAGCGTCGCCGCGCCACGCTGTGAATTTGGCGCGGGACTACACGGCCGGGGCCGCGGCGCTGGGCTCGTTGCCCGCTGCCGGCTTGGCGTCCGGCGCCTCTGCGGAGCCGGTGTTGTCGTCGGTCGACGGCTCGCCCTCGGCTTCGCCCTCGGGCGCTCCGCTGCCCGCGGACTGGTCGTCCTCCGGCAGCGGCTCATCGTCGCCGCGGCGGGCGCGCAGCGCCGCGCCGTACCCGCCGATACCGGCGGCGAACAGCAGCGGCGTCATGCGCAGCGACATGCGCGACTCAGAGACGAACACGGTGTTGAGCGCGGTCACCACGAACAGCGCCGAGGCCGCCAGCAGGACGTAGCGCCGCCGGCGCCCGCCCCAGATCAGGCCGACGAAGAGGCCGATGAGCGAGATCCCGAGCAGCACCCGGTGCTGCAGCTTGCTCGACTCCATCCGCCCGATCGCGCCGCCGCCCCAGGGCTTGCCCCAGATGCGCCCGGACTTGTTCACGAGCATTTTCCCGAACTCGACGGGCTGGCCAAGCGCGTAGTCGCGGATGTTGCGGTCGAGCTCGGCCTGGATGGCTTCCTTTTGCGTCAGCCCCGGATGGCGCCGCTCGAACAGCTTCCAGATCAGGCGCATGTCCATCTGCGTGGCGGTGACGCCGCAGGAGTCCTGCTCGTTCGGGAACGTGCGGCAGACCTCGTCCATGAACTGGCGTTTGGCGATGATCTGGCGGCCTCCGGCCGGCAGGTACGTCGCGACCCACAGCGAGCTCGGTCCGGCCGTGGTGATCGGCGTGAGTTTGCCGGTCTCCATCGACGCGTAGGTGACCCACGGCGTGACGGTGATGACGGCGCCCGCGACGATCAGCGCGGCGGTGGCGAGCCCGCGGCGCAGGTCGTGCTCGCGGCGCCAGATCATCAGGAACGCGAGGCCGGGCAGCACGCCGAACAGCGGCAGCATGTCGTTGCGCGAGAGCACCGTGAGACCGAGCAGGGCCCCGGCGCCGAGACACAGCCACTTCGTGCGGTTCGACCGTGACACGGCGACGCAGATCGCCAGCACCGCGAGGACCAGGAAGAGCCCGCCCATCGGTTCGGACAGGTACGAGCGCGCGACGAGCACCAAGGGGTCGTAGATCGCGGTGAAGAACGCGGCGATCAGGCCGGGGATCGCCCCGCCGAGCCAGGCCGCGAGCGCGAACACGGCCAGGATCGCGGCCGTGCCGACCAGCGCCTGGGCGTAGAGCGCGGGGTTCGAGGCGCCCGTCTCCTGGTTGTCGATCGGCGCTGTGCCGGTGAGCTTCATCGCGGCGGCGAAGAGGAACGGCGTGCCCGGCGCCCAGTGCAGCGGATCCTCGCCGTAGGCGTAGGAGCGGTGGACCACCATGTTGTTGGCGATCCCCAGGTAGGAGCGCTCATCGACCGACACGCGGGTCGACGTGCCGATCGCGTCAAAACGCATCCAGCCGCCGAGCAGCGTGATCAGCACGAGCAGCCCGGCGATCACGGGACGCTGGCGTGCGAGGGAGGGCAGCGAGCGGAGGAACTGCAAGCGGCAGATCGTACCGGTCCGGCGGGCTTCGGCGGCGCGTCACACGGAGGCGAGACTGGCCGGTACCATCACGCCATGACGAACGCCACCGCCGATGCCAGCGCCATCACCACGATCTGGCCGAGCGGGTTCCCGGCCCACAAGGACGGGTTCGCCGGATTCGCCGTCCGCGAGGTCGAGGCCGACGCCGACGCGGTCTTCGCCTGGATCCGCCGGGTCGACCTCCACGAGGGCTACTACCCGGCGCTGCGGTTCGTCAGGAAGCGCGGCGGCGCGTGGCCGCAGCTCGAGAAGGGCAGCGCGTTCTCGATGCTCATCGGCGGCCTCTTCATCCCCTACATCAAGGTCACGAAGGTCGACGAGGCCGAGCGCAGCCTGGGCTGGGGCTCCAACACGCCGCTGCTCTCGGTCTGCCACAGCTTCACGGTCAAGCCGATCGGCAACGGCCGGACGCTGATCCGCTCGGAGGAGCGCATGGTCGGCCCGCTCGCCAAGGTCCTGAAGCCGGTGGCGGCCGGCCAGCTGCAGAAGGTGCAGACCGAGTGGACCGAGGCGCTCGTGCGCATGGTCGGCGCCTTCCCGGACGGCCCGCCCGCCAAGTAAGGCGCCCTTCGGCGGTGAGCGTCCTTTATCTGTCGCTATAGCGACACAAAAAGGACGCTCAGTGGGCGAACATCCCCAGCTCGTGCTCGATCGCGCGCAGCGTCGCGGCGGTGTCGATGACGGCGTCGGTGTCTCCGACGAGCGTGAGGTGCAGGCCGCCCGCGTAGGACACGGCTGAGAGCGCGACGGGCTGGCCCGCCGGCGACGGCGCCCAGCCCCACATGCCGGAGATCCGGCGCCCGAACAGCTCGATCTCGTCGCGCGGACCGCGGACCGACGAGACGATCACGGGCGCCAGGAACTGGTTGCTCATCGCGCGGGTGATCGTCCCGCGGACCGCCGCCGGGAGGTCGTCTGCGTGGCGGCCGAGGTCGGCGAGCGCCCCCGCTTCTTCGCGCGAGGTGCGCAGCTCCTCGGTCACGCGCCGCAGGCCTGCGATCGGATCGCCCGTCTGCGGCAGGCTCGAGTAGATGACGCTCACGTCGTTGGCCGGGCCGGAGTCCGCTCCGCCGCCGCGGGCGTTGAGGGGCACGAAGCAGGTCGAGCCGCGGTCGATCACGCCGGTGCCGCGCAGGGCCCGAGCCGTCGCGACGACCAGCGCCGCCGTGATGGTGCCGCCGCGCTCGCGCACGCCGTCGAGCAGCGGCTGCAGGGCCACACGCCCGCGGACGATCTCGCGCTCGCCCTTCCAGTCCGGGCCGCCATGGGTCACGACCCGCTCAAGCACCGGCTTCGCGCTCGCGGCGAGGTCTGGCAGGACGGACAGATCGGTCAGGCCGCGGACCGCGCCCGCCAGGTCGTCGCGCACGCCCTCCAGCACGCCCGCGGGCGGCAGCGGGTCGGCGACCGGCGTCTCGTCACTGAGGATGCCGCCGATCAGCTGCAGCGCGAGCTCGACCGCCCGGGCGCCGTCGGCGAGGATGTGGTGGAGCTGGCCGGCCATCAGCGTGTGCTCCCCGTCAGAGAGCGCCTGGAACCGCCACAGCGGCCGGTCGCGCGGCAGGAACGCCGAGAAGAGCCGCGTGATCAGCGCGTCGGTCGCGGCGCGGTCGCCCTGGAGGTCGGCGACGCGGAACGCGTCGACATGCGCGCCCGCGTCGAACCACGGGTCGTCGATCCAGCGCAGCGCGGTGGTGAGCGGGTCGCGGACAAGCCGGCGCGTCAGCTCCGGCGTGGCGCCGACGCCGCTGGCGATCATCGCCCGCATCAGCGCCTTCGATGGCGCCGGACCGTCGATCTCGACGGCGAAACCGATGTGGAGCGGGGGCGAACCGGGCGTCTCGAGCTCGAGGAACGCCTGGTCGAGCGCCGAGGGGCGCAGCGCGGGGCCGCCGCCCGCCTGTGGACGGGCGGATGCGCCGCTCACGAAGGGATCCGCCGCCCGGCGAGAGGGCGGGGCGCGGCAGGCACCCCGAGGCGCTCGCTCACGACGGCGATCGACTCGGCCGTGACCTGCACGAGCCGCTCGAGCTGCTCGGCGGAGATCGCGAGGGCCGGCATCAGGACGACGATGTCGCCGAGCGGCCGCAGCAGCACGCCGCGCTGGCGCGCCTCGACGATCACCTGGTGGCCAGCGCGCTCGGTCGCGGCGTGCGGCAGCAGCTCGACGCCGCACATCAGGCCGCGGCGCCGGATGTCGTGGACGCCCGCCAGCGGCGCGACATGCTGCTCCAGCAGTTCGCCGAACTGCTGGCTGCGCTCGGCGACACGCTCCAGGACGCGCTCCTCCTCGAACACGTCGAGGGTCGCGATCGCGGCCGCGCAGCCGAGCGGGTTGCCGGTGTAGGTGTGGCCGTGGAAGAAGGTCTTCAGCTCGTCGACGCCGCCGAGGAACCGCTCGTAGATCGCCTCGGTCGCGAGGGTCGCGGCGAGCGGCAGGTAGCCGCCGCTGATGCCTTTGCCGAGGCACAGGATGTCCGGCGACACGCCCTCCTGCTCGCAGGCGAACATCGTGCCGGTCCGGCCGAACCCGGTTGCGACCTCGTCGCAGATCAGGAACGCGCCTGCGGCGTCGCACGCCTCGCGGAGCGCCCGCAGGTAGCCGTCCGGCTGGATCAGCAGGCCGCCGGCGCCCTGGACGACCGGCTCGACGATGACCGCCGCGAGCTCGTCGGCGTGCTCGGCGATCAGCGCCGCCGCGCCCGCCGCGTCGCCGAAGGGCAGCTTGATGGCGTCGAAGAGCAGCGGCCGGAACCGCTCGTGGAAGATGTCGATGCCGCCGACCGACACGGCCCCGAGCGTGTCGCCGTGGTAGCTGGACTCGATGTAGGCGAAGCGCGTGCGGGTGGTCTCGCCAGCCTGCATATGGCCCTGGAACGCCATCTTCAGCGCGATCTCGGTGGCCGCGGCGCCCGTGTCGGAGTAGAAGACGCGCGAGAGGTCGCCGGGGGCGATCGCGACCAGCCGCTCAGCCAGCTCGATCGCCGTCGGGTGCGTCAGGCCGAGCATGGTCGTGTGCGCGACCTTGCCGAGCTGGGCCGTCACCGCGGCGTCGATCGTCGGGTGCCGGTGGCCGTGCACGTTGCACCACAGCGACGAGGTTCCGTCGAGGAACCGGCGGCCGTCGGCGTCGATCAGCTCGCACCCCTCGCCGGACACGATCACGGGCGCGTCCTCACCCACCCACGCCTGTTGCTGCGTGAACGGGTGCCACAGGACCGCGTGGTCACGGTCGCGGAGTGCGGAGCTACCGGTGCCTGGCACGCGCCAACCGTAGCGCGGGGCGACGGACGGCGGACTGTGAGCCTGGCCCGGCACACGACTTGCGTACCGCAGGCATTTGGAATGGGGCGCGAATTCTGGCGGCCGTCGCGCGGAGCGGCGACCATGGAGCCCATGCGCCACCGCCGTTATCTCGCCGCCCTCGTGGCCAGCACACTCGCTGGCGGGCTCCTTGCCACCGCCACCACGGCTGGTGCCGAAGCCGCGATCCGCAAGGACTGCGGCGGCCGCGCGGCCGGGCTTGTCGCGAAGTCAGGGTCGGCCGTGATCGTCGTCCGCGCGACCGACGAGGACGACCTCTACGGCGGCGACCACCGGTTCTCGGCCTGTTACGGCAAGCACGGCCGCACCCGGCCGCTGCTCGACTTCGGCTCGCCGAACTACCCGACGGTCGGCCTGACCGCGTTCCACAAGCAGTACGCCGCGATGGAGGTCGCCGTCGACGACGCGACCTGCGGCAAGTACTCCCAAGACCCCTGCCCGACCTCGCGGTACGTGTCGGCGTGGAACGCCAAGACCGGCCGGCTCGAGAGCCAGGCCGGGCCCGAGGGG
Source organism: Actinomycetes bacterium (assembly GCA_023404805.1). GTDB lineage: Bacteria > Actinomycetota > Thermoleophilia > Solirubrobacterales > Solirubrobacteraceae > JAGIBJ01. The sequence goes on from JAEYAL010000312.1 coordinate 14,881, forward strand.
CCGCTCGGCGCCCTGGCCGTCTCGCCGCGGGGCGCCCTCGCGTGGACCGAGCCCGCCGTCGCGCCCGAGGTCGGCACGCGCGTGCGCGCCGTCCTCGGCGAACTCGGCTCGACGACGCTTGCCACCACCACGTCGGCGGTGACGGGGCTGAAGATCACGCGCACCGAGGTGCGCTGGAACGACGCTGAGGGCGCCCACGCCGCAGCGGTGCCGGCGCGCTCCGTGCTGCCCTAGCGCCGCGGCGCCGCTTTGGCGCCTTGGCGTCTGCAGGTTTGCAGCGTGGTGCTGCATACCTGCCGGGGGTGGGGGTGCCAGCGGCGGCTGGTCCGTAGGGTGGCAGGGGTGCTCCCCCTGCGCGCTCCGTCGCTCGGCTTCGTCGTGGCCGCGTCCGGCTTGTCGACGCTTGGCGCCGAGATCGCGACGGCTCGCCTGCTCGCGCCCGCGTTCGGCAGCTCGACCGTCATCTGGGCCAACACGATCGCGATCGTGCTCGTGGCCCTCGCGATCGGCGCGTGGCTCGGCGGCCGCCTTGCCGACCGCGGCCCGTCGCCGCGCAAGATGTACCGGCTGCTGCTCGGCGGCGCCGGACTGCTCGCGCTGACGCCGCTGCTGGCCGTGCCGCTGCTCGGCATCGGCGTGCAGGCGCTCGACGACGTGAGCGCCCCGGGCTTCTTCGGGTCGCTCGTCGCGGTGCTGCTGCTGGTGGCCACGCCGTTGGCGCTGCTCGGGGCAGTGTCGCCCTACGCCGTGCGGCTCGCGCTCGGCGCGGTCGCCGAGGACGGCGACGACGCCGTGGCGCGCGCCGGCGCGATCGCCGGCCGCCTCTCCGCGCTCGCCACCGGCGGCTCGCTCTGCGGCACGTTCATCGCGGCGCTCGCGCTGATCCCGCTCGTCGGGACCCGCCGGACCTTCCTGCTCTTCGCCTTGCTGCTCGCCATCGTCGCCGTGTGGGGTCTGGCGTCGACGGGTGTTGAGGCCGACGACGGCGATACGGCGGACCGGCAGACGGATGGCGCGGCGCTGGCAGGCTCGACCGACGCTTCGGGTGAGGCGTCAACCCGTTCAGCCGACGACTTGGCTGCTGCGGCACCGAGCCGCGCCGTGCTGCTGGCGTCGCTCGTGCCGCTGGCGATCATCGCGCTGATCGTCGCGCCCGCGCCAACGGTCAAAGCCGCGTCCGACGGCCTCACGCTGCTTGAGGAGCGCGAGACGAACGAGCAGTACGCCCGCGTGCTGGAGTCGCCCGAGGGCACGCGCTACATGGAGCTCGGCGAAGGCCACGCGATCCACTCGCTCAAGCGGCCCGGCTCGGTGCTGACGGGCGCCTACTGGGATGAGCTGCTCGTGCTCGGCCACCTCTCGGGGCGCGCGCCGAAGAAGGTGCTGATCCTCGGCAACGCCGGCGGCACCATCGCCACCGCGCTGCGCACGCTCGACCCGGACGTCCACGTCGACGCCGTCGACTACGACGCCCAGCTCGCCGAGCTCGGCAAGGAGTACTTCGGGCTCGGCGGGCCGCGGCTGCGGCTGATCACCGGAGATGCGCGCGTCGAGCTGCGCCGCAGCGCCGGCGGTTACGACGCGATCATCGTCGACGCCTACCGCCAGCCGTACATCCCGTTCCACCTGTCGACCCGTGAGTTCTTCGCGCTCGCCAAGGACCGGCTGGCCCCGGGCGGCGTCGTGGTCGTGAACGTCGGCCATCCCGAAGGCGACGAGGAGCTCGAGCGCGTCCTCGGCGCCACGATGCGCGCGGCCGGTCTGAAGCACGTGCTGCGCGACCCGGCGCAGACGCTCAACACGCAGATGGTCGCCCGCGCCGAGCCGATCGACGTCGAGGGCGTGCTGGCGTCGTTCCAGGAGCGCCGCCGCGCGCTTGCCGCTCGCCCTGAGGCTGCGGCCGAGCCGGCCTGGCTCAAGAGCGACCGCACCGAGCTCGACCAGACCGCGGTCGACACGGCGGCGCGGCTCCAGCCCGCGTTCACCGGCGGCGCGGTCTACACCGACGACAAAGCGCCCGTCGAGCTGCTGATCGACGGCTCGCTCGCCAAGGTCGCCGTCGGCGGCGGCGAGTAGCGCCGGCGCGGCGGGCAGCCCCGCGACGGCGAGCTAGCGGACGATCGCGGCCGCGGTGGCCGAAGCGCCGTCGAGCTTCGACGGCGCGCCGGGGCCGGCCGCAGCCTGCGGCGCCGGTGCTGGGGCTGGCGTGGTCGGCGGCGGAGGCGGCGCGATGATCTCGCCGGTCAGCGTCGTGTTGCAGTCGAAGCGGTCGGCGACGGCCGCGTGCGGTGCGACGTCGAGCAGCTCCGCGCCAACCCAGTCGGCAGTGGTCGTGCACGGCCCGCCAATCCAGGTGCCGGTGTGCGTGACGCGGCCGAACTTGGAGCGGAGCACCACGTTGCGGGCGCCCTCGAGGACCGAGGTGCCCGTCGGGTAGAGGAACTCGTCCTGCGGCGTCCAGAAGCTCGAGTACTCGACGTCACCGGGGGACGGGTCGCGGCGGTTCATCCGCTTGATGTCGACGCTCCCGTAGCTCAGCGACCAGCAGATCGACCCGAGTCCGACGAGACCGGCGGTGAGGCAGGACTTGGCGTCGGCCTTGGTCGTGCCGTTGGTGGCGTTGACGACGCCGACCCAGTCGTCGACGCGCGAACGGCAGAGCGGCGTGGCTCCGCGCGGGTTCGCGAGGCAGTAGCGGATGATCGCGCCGCCGAACGAGAAGCTGACGACGTCGACAGGGCCGCCGCCGTGCTGCGCTTGGATCTTGGCGAGGTACTGGTCGAGCTGCTGGGCGAGCGTCGAGATGCGCCGCCAGCATGCCGAGAACCTCCAGCCGTGCACGGAGGCGGCGGGCACCGGCTCGACCGCGCTGCCGACCGCGGCGTGAGCGTTGGCCAGCCCCACGGCCACAGCGCCAGCCAGCACCGGGTTGTCGGCCGAGTCGGCGCGCAGCGACACGCAGTTCTGCCCGAGTCCCGGGATCACGACGACCGGCTCGGCGGCCGGGCCGGGGCGCGCGGAGGCCGCGTTCGGCTGCGCGAACACCGCGACGGCGAGAGCCGCGAGAAGGGCGCGCAGGACACGGGCAGGGTTGGACACGGGCCGCATCGTAGCTTTTTGCCGGGCGGTCCAGCAAGGAACTGGTGCGATGGCGGCGTCGCGCCAACGCGGAGGCGCGTTTACCACCGGGCGCGGTGCGGCCGGCGCGTCCGCGCGAGAACCGCGACAATGGCCCGATGCGCGGCGCGTTCATCACCGGGACCGGAACCGGCGTGGGGAAGTCCATCGTCGCCGCCGCGCTCTGCGCAGCGCTGCGGGCCCGCGGCGAGGCCGTCCTCGCGAGCAAGCCGCTGCTCAGCGGTCTCGACGATGCGCCGCCCGAGCCGTGGCCGCATGACCATGAGCTGCTCGCGCTCGCGACGGGCGAAGCCGCCGATGAGGTCGCGCCCGTGCGCTTCGGCCCCGCCGTGTCGCCGCACCTCGCGGCCCGGCTGGCCGGCCAGGATCTGGCCGTCGACGAGATCATCTCGGCGCTCGCTGCCCGCCATGCCGCGCACACGGCCGACGACCCGATCGTGGTCGTCGAGGGCGCCGGCGGCTTGCTCGTCCCCGTCGACGAGGCCGGCACGACCATGGCCGATCTGGCAGCCGCTGTCGGTTTGCCGCTGATCGTCGCCGGGCACCCCGGCCTCGGCACGATCAACCACGTGCAGCTCACGCTCGAGGCGGCGCGTGCCCGCGGCCTCGCGATCGCCGGGGTCGTGCTGACACCGTGGGTCGAGCAGCCGACGCTGATCGAGACCGACAACCGCGGCTACCTCACGCAGCGCTCCGGCGTGCCCGTGCTTGGGCTCACGGCGGTGCCGGGCCCCGACCCGGCGATGCTCGCTGCCGCGGCCGAAGAGGCTGGCCTGCCAGCGCTCGTGCTC
>JAEYAL010000034.1 GCA_023404805.1 Actinomycetes bacterium
GGCCTGCTGCGCGGGTGCCGGCGATCTCGGTGGTCGTGCCGGCGCGCAACGAGGAGCACCGGCTGCCGGGCGTGTTGGCCCCGCTCGCGGGCGCTCCGGGCGTCGTGGAGGTCATCGTCGTCGACGACTGCTCGACCGACCGCACCGCCGACGTCGCCCGCGAGTACGGCGCGCGCGTCGTCGATGGCGCTGAGCTGCCGCGCGGCTGGGTCGGCAAGCCGTGGGCGCTGCAGCAGGGGCTGGTCGCGGCGGCCGGCGAGGTGGTCGTGTTCCTCGACGCCGACGTCGAGCCGGATCCGGCGCTGCCGTCTGCCGTCGCGGTGTTGCTGGAGGACGCCGGCGCGGACCTGACCTCGGCGCAGCTGCGTTTCGTCTGCCCGGACATGCCGCAGCGCATGCTCCATCCGGCGCTGCTGACGACGCTCGTCTACCGCCTCGGACCGCTCGACACGGTGCAGCGCGTCCCGGCAGCCGTGGCGGCGATCAACGGGCAGTGCTTCGCGGCGCGCCGTGAGGCACTGGTGAATGCCGGAGGTTTCGGAGTCGTCTCGGCCATCCCGACCGACGACGTGGCGCTCGCCCGGGCACTCACCGCCGCGGGCTGGCGCATCGTCGTCGCCGACGGCAGCGCCCTCGGATCGGTGCGGATGTACGCGTCGGCGGCCGAGGCGCTGCGCGAGTGGGCGGGCCGCTCGCTAGCGTTGCCCGGCGCCTCGCCGGTCGGCCGCCAGTACGTCGACCTCGCGGTCGTCTGGGCGGTCCAGGGTTTGCCGGGGCTCCACCTCTGGCGCGCGCTGCTCCGGCTCGGCGTGTCGCGCTCGCCGCGCCACGCTGCTGCGGCGCTGCGGCCGCGGGACTGGGTGTTGCTCGCGATCCGCGTCGGGCTCGTCGGCGCGTTGACGCGGGTTTATCGACGTCCGAGCCGCGGAATCCTGCGGTGGCGCGGAGCGCAAGCACCGGCCGACGCAACCGACCGCGGTCGCGCCAGTCGCCCCGATCCGCTGGCGCTGCTCGCGCCGCTCGCCGACCCGGTGGCCGCGGCGGCGCTCACGCGCGGAACGGTCCGCCCAGTACGCAGCTGGCGCGGCCGCAGCTTCTAGGGCCATGAAAGCGGCCAGTGCCGGGATCGACCCTGCGCGAACCTGCGGAACGACGACGAACCCTCGGAACTACCCGCGGAACGACGACGAACCCTCGGAACTACGACGAACCTCCAGAGCCGTAGCGACTTACGCCCTGATGAGGGCGTAATTCCGGCTGCTGACGCGCCAAAGCACGCCCTCAGGAGGCTGTAGCCGCCTGAGCCGCAGTCGGCGGCCCACAGCCTCGAGAGGGTGTATTTCTGGCTGCGCACGCGCCATTTCACGCCCCCTGGAGGGCGTAAGTCGCCACGGCTCCGGACATTGCTCTCGCTCTGGGCGCTCGGGCCGCGGCGAAGCAAGAAGAGCAGGCCGATGAGGGTCATGAGGAGACCGGTCCAGCCGACCTGCACGAGCGGCGTGAACGCGGCCTGCAACAGCGGGAACCCGAAGATGGCGATGCGAGCGCCAAGGGCCCCGCGTCCAGCGACTGCGAACAGGGTTGCCACGACCGCGAGCGGCAGCGCTGCGGCGGGGACGAGGCCGAGCGCTCCGCCCGCGAACGTCATCACCGACTTGCCACCGCGGCGCGGATCCCACGGCGGGAACGCATGCCCCAGCATCGCCGCGCCGACGCACGCCCACGGCAGCCACGCCGGGACGCCGCCCGCGAAGACGTCGCCGACGAAGCTGCTGCCGCCCGCGCCGTCTGCCCAGACCACCGCCCAGCCGAGTATCGCGGCGAGGAACCCCTTGGCGCCGTCGATGGCGAAGGCGGGCCAGGCGCGGTGCCAGCCGAGCTGCTCCAGGGCGTTCCAGGCGCCGGGGTTGCCGTCGCCGGCGCGGTGGAGGTCCACGCCGTAGCGGCGTGCGACGATGGCTGAGCCGGGCACCGCGCCCAGCGCGTACGCACAGAGCATGGCCACCGCCGCCCAGCCCACCGACACCGCTGCCACCATCACGCTGCCCGCATCGTTCCACCTCGTGCGGTATCCGCGGGGCGGCCCGGCGCGCGAGGCGTTCTCGCGGATGGGCTTCGACCGGCCGGTGTTGCAGCGCACGCCAGGGCTCCGCGCGTTCCGCCTGCTCGGCACCGGCGCGGGCGACCAGATGGCGTTCTCGGCCGACCTGCGCCGCTGGGCGCTCCTCGCGTTCTGGAGCAGCGAAGCCGACCTCGACGCCTTTCTCACCGACAGCGAGATCCCGCGCCGCTGGGACGCCCTGGCCGAGGAGCGGTACGACCTGCGCCTCGCCACCGTCCGGGCGCACGGCTCGTGGGGCCGCACGCGCTTCAATGTCGACCGCGCGGCGCCGCTGCGGCCCGAGCAGCCCGTCGTGATCCTCACCCGCGCCGCGATCCGGGCGCGCCATCTCGCGCGCTTCTGGACGGCCGCGCCGCGCCCCTCGGCCGACGCCGTCGGCCACCCGGACAACCTGGCGAGCATCGGCATCGGCGACGTCCCCGTCTTGCGGCAGGCCACGCTCTCGCTCTGGCGTTCGCTCGCCGGCGCCCAGGACTTCGCCTACCGCCGCGCCGCGCACCGCGAGGTCGTCGACCGCACCCGCGCCGAAGACTGGTACTCGTCCGAGCTCTTCGCGCGGTTCGTCCCGCTCGCAAGCTCCGGCACCTGGAGCGGCCGCGACCCGCTGGAGGGCCTCCTCCCATGACGACCGCCGACCTGATCGCCGCCGCCGACCCGGAGGTCGTCGAGCAGGCCCGCGACGACCGCGCTTTCCCGATTCGAGCGGTGCTATTCCTCTCCGTGCTCGTGGCCGCGGCGGTTGTCGCGATGGTGGTGTGGTGGGTCTGGGGCGAAGCGCAGCAGCATGGCCACACGACCGCCCTCGCGATCTGGGGGTCGATCGGGCTCCTGATGGCATGGCTCGTCGGGAAGGACGAACTCACCTACCGGCCGCGCTTGAGCCGGGGACGGCCGATCTCACCTGTCCGTCGCTGGATCGCATATCCGATCATGCTGGTGCTTCCCTGGCTGCTCGGCTGGTGGCTGGTCCCGCAGGAGGGGTGGTGGGTGCCCCTGGCTCTTGGCCCGGTCGTGGTGCTTGGTGTCCTCGACCTCGCGCTGCCGATGATCGGGTTGCTCGGTCCAGCGCGGTTCGAACTGCGCCGGGCGATGACTCGCGACCGGGACGCCCGGGCCCGGCTCGCTGAGCTCGAGCTCGAGGAGATCGCTTGGACCGTTGCGAACCGCGGCGTCCCCAACGGCGCGGCGATGCTCGAGTGGATCGGCCGCGTCCACCCGGAGCTGGCCGAGGCCGTCGAACTCACCGAACGCGTTCCCGGCGAGACCCGCGGTTTGACCGGCAGCGACGGCTGGCTGCCCGACAGCCTGGCGCCCGGGCTGCGCCGCACATTGCCTGACGGCACCACGCTCACGGTGCAACCGGTCGAACGTGAGAAGACATTGCTGCTGACCACGCCGTCAGGTGAAGAGCTCGAGCTCGCCGGTCTCGACGCCGCAGTCCGCAAACGCTTCGACTGGAAAGCCCACGCGCAGACAATCGCGGCGGCGCGGATCGCCGCGGGGCCGACGCTGCTGGTCAGTGCGCGCCACCTCAGCCGCGGGTTGGCCGAGTCGCGCGTGCTGGTCGGAGGCGGCGAACAGTCGGTGCCGCTTGGCTGCGCCGCCGACCGCGAGGTCCTGCTCGGCAACATCGCGCTGTCGGTCGACGTCGTGGGCAAACGACGCCCCGTCGGCATTGAGGTGCTCGTCCCAGACGCGCGTGCCCAGCCGGGCCACCCGCCGCCGCTCACGCAGGCTCTCGGCGAGATCGCCGACGCGGTTCGAGGGCGCGTGCCGTCGGTCGAGGTCGCGCCAGCGGTCTACCGCGGTCTCGCGACCATGCGGCTGGTGTTCCCTGGATCTGACCGCGAGGTCCATGTGCTGACGTTGCTCGGCGCCCGCCGCTGGTTGCCGTTCGACGACGGCGACGCCCGGTACGACAGCGTGCTCGTCATCTGCGACGACACCGGCGACGTCTTCATGGACGAGCTCGCGCTGGAGGCCAGCCGCAAGGAGTTGTTCGACGCCATCGCCGAACGTGTTCGCGGCGGTGGTCTTCCGGCGGCGGAGTAGCTCCGCGCCGCCGGGCCCTACTGCTCGTCGGCGGGCGCCTTCTTGAACATCGACTGCTCCCTGAGGTTCTTCTTGACCTTGCGGTCGGCCCGGATCGACTCGCGGAGGTCGGTGTCGAGCACGAGCTTGGCGCCGAGCTCGGTGGTGAGGAGGTTGTCGAGGCGCTTCCAGAAGACACGGCGGGCCTTGGCGTCGGTGTCGCCTGGGGCGTAGTGGTCGCCGAGGCCGGGGGTCTTCACGGTGATCAGCTCATGGGACACGTCCGGGCGGGCGGCGAGCGCCGCGTCCTGCTCGGTGCCCCAGCGGGTGCCGACCTCGCGGTCCTTCGGCGAGACCATCGTCACCACATGCGCGCCGGAGGGGAAGTCGTCGAGCGGCGGGAGCGGCAGGATCGGATCCCTCTGCCCCGGGAACGCGCGGCCCGGGTAGATGGCGAGGACGAGCTTGGCCTTGGGCACGTCGAGCTTCTTGGCGAGCGCCGCGTAGTCGAACGCCAGGGCGCCGCCCGCAGAGAGGCCGACGGCGGCGGTCTTGCTCCAGTCGATCGGCACGGCCTTGGCCGCCAGCTCGACCCCGCGGAACATGTTCGTGCGCGGGTTCTGCGAGCCGTCGACGGGAAAGGGCGGCTGCTGCCACGACGGGAAGATCACGGTGACGCCCGACTTGGCGAGGTGCTCGAGCCACGGCTCGTAGCCCGCGATGATGCTCGACCCGAAGCCATGCAAGAAGATCACGGCGGGCTGCGGGCCCTTCGCGTCCTTGGCGCGGACGATGTAGGTCCGGGTCTCGTCGTCGATCGAACCGACGGCGCCGACTTCGACGTCGTCGCCGATCCCGCCCTTCTCGACGAGGTTCGCGCCCTCGGTGCCGAAGGACGTCGGCGGCTGCGCGATATAGCTCGGATTGACTGCGCCGGCCTGCCATGCGATCAGCGCGCCGACGATCAGCACGACGATCGTGCTCCACCCGATGACGGGCACGCGGTGCTCCGACACCCAGTAGCGCAGCGCCGTCAGACGCGGCTCGCGCGGGACGCCGGTGATGGATGCGCTCATCGACCCGCCTCGACGAGGCGGGCGGCAGTCAGGCCGGAAAGCATCACGAGGGGAACACCGCCACCGGGATGAACGGTACCGCCGACCCGCACCAGATGGCGCAGGCCCTGGACGAGCGGCCCTGGCTTGCGCAGCGTCCCGAGGCGGCCATGCGGCGCATCGCCGTAGATCGCGCCATCGGGCGTGCCCGTCTCACGAGCGAGGTCGGCGGGCGAACGGCGCCCCCGCGCGACGACCCGGCCGCCCTGCAGGTCGAGGCCGGACTCGATGGCGGCGGCGTACGCGTCGAGCTCATCCTCGGGCGCGCCGGCGGGCGCGTTGACGAGCACGAACCACGGCTCGACCCCAGCCGTCGACCGTCCTTCCAGTGGGCCTATAGCGCCAGAGGAAGGACGGTCGATGCTGGCGGGCGCGGCTGCGGCGGTGGCCGCGGCGCGGCTCACGTAGACCGTCGGATCGCGGACGAGGCGGGGGTGGCGGAAGAGGTCGTCGAACTCGGCGTCGTAGTCGGCGCAGAAGCGGATCTCGTGGTGCGCCTCTGCCGGGCGCGCGCCTTCGACGGCCAGCAGCAACGCCAGTCCAGACACCGACGGCTCGCGGCGTCCCGGCCGACCCGCAGCCCGGGCCGCCCGGCTGCGCAGCGAGACGGCGTCCCTCGGGAGCGACCACGTGACGGCGTTCCCCAGCAGCGACCGCGCTGCGGCGACCCCTGGCAGCGACCGGGCTCCGCCCGCACCGCCCTCCAGCAGCCCGGCGAGCGTGCGGTGGTCGCCGCCGAAGACGACCGCGTCAGCGGGCAGCTCCCGTGCCGCGGTCTGCACCGCGACGGCCCGGCCGCCGCGTGCGACGATCGCGGTGACCGGCTCGTCGAGCAGCAAATCAGCGCCACACGCTTGCGCGCGGGCCGCGAGGGCCGACGGGATCGCGTGGATGCCGCCGTCGACACCCGGGTACCACGCGCCGAAGGCATGCTCGACGTAGCCCGACAGCGCGAGCACGGCGGGGGCCCGGCGCGGGTCGGCGCCCGCGTAGGTGGCGAAGCGCTCGATCACCTGCTGGAGCCGCAGGTCGCCGCGGCTGGCACTGCGCGCGAACTGGCGGAGCGTTTGATGCGGGCGCACGCGCAGGCCGTCGCGCAGATCCGGAGCCGGATCGTCGGCGGTGGGCCGCCGCGGCGGCCAGGGCGGCAGGCCCTCGAGCACCGCCTCGGAGCCTTCCCACATCGAGGCGCAACGGTCGAGGTAGCCGCGCCACGCGCGGCCCGCGCCGGGCGACCACGCCTCGAGCGCCTCCGCCGACCGGGCGGTGTCCGCCGATACCGCGACGTCTGAGCCGTCGGCGAACCGGTACCGCGTCACGGGCTCGACGGGCCGCAGGTCGAGGGCCTCCTCGTCGAGACCGCAGGCCGCGAGCCCTCGGCGGATCACGTGCGGCATGGTCAGCAGGGTCGGGCCGGTGTCGAACTCCACGCCGCCGACGGTGCGCCGCCCAGCCTTGCCGCCGACCACGCCGGTCGCCTCGACGATCGTCACGGCATGACCGCGATGCGCGAGCACCGCTGCCGCGGTCAGTCCGCCGATACCCGCGCCGACGACCACCACGCGCCGCGCGTCGCCCGACCGGGCCGATGCCGTCGTCAGACAGCTGCAGCGGCACGATGTCGGTCAGGTCGCGGTCGGAGATGACGACGGCCGCAGCGTGGATCGACGAGTTGCGGACGATGCCTTCCAGGCCCTTGGCGACGTC
>JAEYAL010000058.1 GCA_023404805.1 Actinomycetes bacterium
GCCGCGGCCTTGCCGCCCAGCAGCTCGGCCACCGACTGGCGGACCGGCTCCGGCGGCGCAGGAGTCGGCACGACCAGCGGCGCGGCCGGCAGGCCGCTGCGGCGGTCGATGTCGATCAGCAGCCCGATGACGGCGAGCAGGATGACCTCGCTCGAGCCGCCGGCCGAGATCAGCGGCAGCGGCACGCCCGTCAGCGGGGCGATGCCGAGCACCGCCCAGATGTTGAGCCCGGCCTGCCACAGCAGGATCGACGAGAGGCCGACGGCGACCAGACGGTCGTAGCCCTCGTCCGTCTCCCGGGCGATGCGCAGCCCCTGCCAGATCATCCAGAGGTAGAGCGCCATGATCACGGACGCGCCGATCAGGCCGACCTCTTCCATGATCACGGGCAGGATGAAGTCGGTCTGCGGCTCCGGGATGAGGTGCTTCTGCAGGCTCTCGCCGATGCCGTGGCCGGTGACGCCGCCGGAGCCGATCGCCATCAGGCCGTTCGTGATCTGGAAGCCCGCGTCGAACCGGTCGGCGAACGGCGCCAGGAACACGGTGAAGCGCTCGATGCGCTCGGGCATCATCAGCGTCAGGACGCCGGCCGCGCTCGCGGCGCCGAGCATCAGGGAGCCGATGATGCGCATCGGCGTGCCGGCCGCGAACAACACGGTCACGACGATCGCGCCGGTCACGAGCGCCGACCCGAGGTCCTGGAGGGCGATCACGGCGAGCGCCCCGCCCACGGTGAGCAGCACCGGCTTGAGCTCGCCCCACGACCGCACCCGCCACGGCTCATGGGCCAGCGCGGCTGCCATATAGAGCACGATCGCCGGCTTGAGCAGCTCGGAGGGCTGCAGCGTGAAGCCACCCGGCAGCACGATCCACTGCTTGGCGCCGTTGATCGTCGGCGTGAGCGGCGTGGGCAGCATCACGAACAGCACGCCGCAGATGCCGATGCCGAGCAGGACCCGCGTGAAGCGGTGCGCCAGCGCGAGCCCTCCGTCGCCTTTGCGGCCGCCGCGGCCGAGGTGGAACATCAGCGAGAGGCCGATGACGCCGAACAGCGCGGTCTTGGCGAAGTAGCTGAAGGCGCTGCCGGTGCTGGAGCCGTCGGCGGCGCTGAGGACGGCGAGGCAGCCGATCACCACGAGCGACACCGTGGCGACCGTCAGCTGGTGACGGGGCCGGAGGGCGCCTCTGCGGATCGCTGCCTGGTCCATCACGCGCTGCTTCGCCGCGCGGCGGCCAACTCCTTGAAGTCCTGGCCGCGAATCTCGTAGCTCGGGAACTGGTCCCACGACGCGCACGCCGGCGAGAGCAAGACGACATCGCCCGAGACGGCCAGCCCGCGGGCCGTCTCGGCGGCGGCCGCCAACGTCCCGCAGCAGTGGATCCGCTCGGGCGGCAACGCGCCAGCTAGCTCTGCGGCGAGCTGCGGCTCGGCCTCGCCGATCAGCAACACGCTCGCGCAGGCCGCCGCGATCGGATCGCGCAGCGCCTCGAAGGTCTGCCCTTTGGCGAGGCCCCCCAGGATCAGGTGGACCGGCCGCCCCGGGAACGCCGCCAGCGCCGTCAGGGTCGCGTCGACGTTCGTGGCTTTGGAGTCGTTGACCCACAGCACGCCGTCCCACTGCCCCGCCGACTCGAGCCGGTGCGCGACGCCCGGGAACGCCGCGAGCTCCGCGGCGACCTCCTCGACCGGGATCCCGGCGGCGAGCGTGATCGCCGCGGCCGCCGCCGCGTTCTCGTAGTTGTGGGTGCCGAAGAGCCGCAGGCCGCCAGCCGCCGCGAGCGTCTGCTCGCCGCAGCGCACGCAGCCCTCGGCCGTGTCGACGTCGCTGCCGGGCCCGAACCTCACGACCCGCGCGCCGCCCGTGGGCGCGTCGAACCCGACCGGGAGCACGGCCGTGTCGCCGGCGCCGAGATGCGCGAACAGCCGCAGTTTGGCGTCGCGGTAGGCGTCGAGGGTGCCGTGGCGGTCGAGGTGGTCGGGCGCGAGGTTCAGCAGCGCGGCCACGTCCGGATGGAAGCCGTCGGCCGCCTCAAGCTGGAACGAGCTGACTTCGAGGACGAGCGTCGTCTCGTCGGTCGTCGATGGCGCCAGCTCGGTGAGCGCGTAGCCGACGTTGCCGGCCAGCACAACGTCGCGGCCGGCCCGGCGGCAGATCGCCGCGACCAGCTCGGTCGTGGTCGTCTTGCCGTTCGTGCCGGTGATCGCGAGGACCTGGCCGCGGCTGGCCCGCCAGCCGAGCTCCAGCTCGCCCATCACGGGCAGCCCGGCGGCGCGCGCTGCTTCGAGCACGGGCGCGTGCCACGGGACGCCGGGCGACGCGACGACGGCGGCCGCTCCGCTCGACTGGAGTTCGGCGAGCCCGTCGGTCCCGAGCACAACCTCACCCGGGAGGCCGTCAGGCAGCGCCGGGTGGCCGGCGTCGACGCCGGTGACCTGCTCGCCGCGCGCCGCGAGCAGCCGCATCGCCCCCACGCCGGAGCGCGCAAGGCCGACGACCAGCCACGGGCCGGCCGGGATAGGCGGACGCGCGATCAAGAAGAAGGAGCAGTGTCGCTCATCGGATCGCGACTCACGCCCGCGCAGCGAGCCAATCGGAGGGAGCGATCACAGCGATTCAGGACGTCGGCAGTGTCGCTCATCGGATCGCGACCGACTGGTCGTAGAGCACGAAGCCGACGGTCGCGAAGACCGAGGCGACGATCCAGAACCGCAGGATGATCTTCGTCTCCGACCAGGCCTTCATCTCAAAGTGGTGGTGGATCGGGGCCATCAGGAAGACGCGCCGGCCGAAGGTCTGAAAGGAGAACACCTGGATGATCACCGAGAGCGCCTCGATCACGAAGACGCCGCCGAGGATGACGAGCAGCAGCTCGGTCTGGGTCATCACGGCGAGGCCGGCGAGCGCGCCGCCGAGGCCGAGCGACCCCGTATCGCCCATGAAGACGGTCGCCGGAAAGGCGTTGAACCACAGGAAGCCGACGCACGCCCCGGCCACGCAGGCGGCGAAGAGGGCGAGGTCCTGCTGGCCGCCGACGCCCGCGCAGATCGCGGTGAACGCGAGCGCCACGATCGCCATCGAGCCCGCGGCGAGCCCGTCGAGGCCGTCCGTCAGGTTCACCGCGTTGGTGGTGCCGGCGACCACGAGGTAGATGAGGATGAGGTACGGGATACCGCCGGCGGCGCCGAGGTCGAGCTGGTAGTCCACGAACCGCAGACGAAGCACCGGCGGGAGCTCCGCGAGTTCGGTCGCGATCAGCCAGAGGCCGACCGACACGACCACGAGCGAGATCAGCTTGGTGCGCCCTTTGAGGCCGAGCGACCGGCGCTTGACGAGCTTGACGTAGTCGTCCGAGAAGCCGATCAGGCCGCAGGCGATCGCCGTGGCCCAGGCGCCGACGGCGCGCCAGTCGCCGGTCGTCAGCACCAGGAACGGCAGCGACAGCGCGAGCAGGATCACGACGCCGCCCATCGTCGGCGTGCCCGCTTTGACGTGGTGGCCGGCCGGGCCCTCGGCGCGGATGTGCTGCCCGAAGGAGCGTTCGCGCAGGTACTCGATGAAGCGCGGTGAGAGGAAGACGCAGAACAGCAGCGCCGCGGCGCCTCCGATGACCAGTTCGACCATGGCTCAGGCGTCCTCTCGCTGGTTCTGCAGCGCCGCGACGACGACTTCGAGCCCGACGCCGCGGGAGCCTTTCACGAGCACCGCGTCGCCGCCGCCGATCTCGGACGGCAGCGCCTGCGCCGCCTCGGGCGCGGTCGCGAAGTGCAGGACCGGTCCGGTGAAGCGCGTGGCCGCGCTGGCTGCGAGCGGGCCGACGGTGGCCAGCAGGCCGACGCCTGCGCCGGATGCCAGCTCGCCGAGCTCAGCGTGCAGCGCCTCTTCGCCGGGGCCGAGCTCGAGCATGTCGCCCAGGACCGCCACGCGGCGGCCGGCGGGCTCGCGGCGAGAGAGTTCGGTGAGCGCGGCACGCATCGACATCGGGTTGGCGTTGTAGCAGTCATCGATGATCGTGCTCCCTGCGACCCCTGCGTGCTCGGCGCCGCGTCCTGCGCCCGGCAGCTCCTCCAGCGGGCCCACCGGCTCCAGGCCCGCCGCACGCACGGCGGCCAGTGCTGCTGCGGCATCCAGCTGCACGTGGGCGGGCCGCCCGGCGAGCCCGAGCGAGGCCGGCAGGGCCTCGACGGTGCTGTCGCCGCCCGGGCCGAAGGTGACCCACGTCACGCCCTCGCGGCGTGTGTGCGCTGCCAGCAGGGGCTCCCCGGCCGGTGAGATGCCGGTCCCGCCCGGCGGCAGGTGGTCGAGCAGCGAGCCCTTCTCAGCGGCGATCGCCTCGATCGAGCCCAGCAGCTCCAAGTGCCCCGGGCCGACGTTGACCACGATGCCGATCTCGGGCTCCGCGATCCGGGCCAGCTCAGCGATCTGACCGGCGCCGCGCATGCCCATCTCGAGCACGAGCAATCTGGTGCCAGCCGGCGCCGCGAGCACGGTCAGCGGCAGTCCGATCTCGGTGTTGAAGTTCGCGAGGTTGGCATGGGTCGGCACGACGGTCCGCCCCATCGCCGCGATGAGCTCCTTCGTGGTCGTCTTGCCGGTCGAGCCGGTCACGCCGATCACGGTCGCGCCCGCCGCGCCGAGCTCGCGCCGCCAGGCGGTGGCGAGCTGCTGCAGCGCCAGCAGCGGATCCTGAGCGACGAGCACCACGCCAGGCTCGGCGTCGCTTGCCGCCGCCGCATAGTCCGGCCCGACGAGCACGCCCCAGGCGCCGGCGGCGAGCGCCTGCGGCGCGTAGGTCCCGCCATCGACCCGGCTCCCGGGCAGGCCGACGAACAGCGCGCCGGGCGTCACCTCGGCAGAGCCGATCACGGCGTGCGTCGGCCCGCTCGCGGCGTCGAGCCCCGGCCGCGCGATCGTCGCTCCAGCCGCCTCGGCGATCTGCTCGGCCGTCCAGGTCCTCACTTCGCCACGATCCCGGCCAGCAGCTCGCGAGCGACCTGCGCGTCGTCGAACGGATGGGTCGCGCCGGCGATGGTCTGGCCTTGCTCGTGGCCCTTGCCCGCGATCACGACGACATCGCCAGGCGCCGCTTCGCCAAGCGCGAAAGCGATGGCCGAGCGGCGGTCGACGATGGCGGTGACGTCCTCGCGGATGATGCCTTCGAGCACGTCGTCGATGATCGCCTGCGGGTCTTCGCTGCGCGGGTTGTCGCTCGTGACGACCACGACGTCGGCGCCGGATCCGACGGCCTCGCCCATCTCGGGGCGCTTGCCGCGGTCGCGGTCGCCGCCGCAGCCGAAGACGCAGAGCACGCGGCCATCCGTCAGGGCGCGCGCGGCCGCCAGCACGCGCACGAGCGCGTCGGGCGTGTGGGCGTAGTCGACGTACACCGCGAACGGCTGGCCCTCGTCGACCGTCTCCATCCGGCCCGGAGCGACCGGCGCTTCACGCAGCCAGCCGGCGGCGTCTTCCAGCGGGATCCCGAGCTGCACGGCGAGGCCGAGCGCGACGAGCGCGTTGCGCACGTTGAACGGGCCCGGCAGCGGCACGCGCGTGCGGATGCCGTCGACCGTGAAGTCCGTCCCCGCGGCGTCGGCTGCGAGCTCGGTTGCCCGCATGCTGCCGTCCGGCACAGCGGTGTCGATCGCGACCACGAGCGCGTCAGGGAAGTCGCCGGCGAGGCGCGCGCCGTACTCGTCGTCGATATCGACCACTGCGCGGTGCGGCGCTTCGGCGATCAGCAGCCGCTTGGCCTCGAAGTACTCCTCCATTGTCGGATGGAAGTCGAGGTGGTCGCGCGAGAGGTTGGTGAACGCGACCGCGGCCCAGTCGATCGCGTCAGCGCGATGCAGGCTCATCGCGTGGCTGCTGACCTCCATCACGCACGCCTGGTCGCCGGCCTCGACCATCCGCACGAAGAGGTCCTGCAGATCTGGGGATTCCGGCGTGGTCCGCCCGCCCTCCTGGCGGACGCCGCCAACGACCTGCTCGACGGTGCCGATGAGGCCCGCGGGCTTGCCAGCCGACTGCAGCAGGTGGCGCGTCAGGTAGGCCGTCGTCGTCTTGCCGTTCGTGCCCGTGATGCCGACGACCTCGAGCTTGCGGGTCGGCTCGCCGGCCAGCAGCGCGGCAGCGGGCGCCGTGGCTACCCGGGCGTCGGCGACCACGAGCTGCGGCACCGGCAGGTCGAGGACGCGCTCCACGAGCAGGGCCGCCGCCCCACGCTCCACGGCGCCGGCGGCGAAGTCGTGGCCGTCGACCTCGAACCCCGGGATCGCGCAAAACAAGTCGCCAGGCTGAACGGCGCGGGAGTCGAGCTGGGCGCGGCGCAGGGCCACGTCGCCGGAGCCGTGCAGCGTGCCGAGTCCGGCGAGGTCAGAGAGAGTCGCCACGCCTGACATTCCAGCAGGTCCGTCGGCCTCCACACACGGCTGGAGGCTCAGCCAGCCGGCGTCGAGGCGTTCCCGCTGGCCTGATCGGGAGGGACGCCCAAGTAGTTCAGCGTCCAGCGGGTGAGCTGCTGGAACGCCGGGCCGGCGACGGCGGCGCCGTAGATGCCGCTCTTGGGCTCGTCGACGATCACGGCGACCACGACCCGCGGCTTGCTGGCCGGCGCCATGCCGATGATCGAGCTGGTGTAGAGGAACTTGGAGTACTCGGCCTTGCCGGGGATCACCTTGTTCGCGGTGCCCGTCTTGGCGGCGACGGCGTACCCCGGGATCTTCACGTTGGTCGCGGTGCCGCCGGTCTCGGTGGTCTTCGTGAGCATCGCGCGCATCTTGCGGGCAGTCGACGCGCTGATGATGCGGCGGCTCGCTTGCTTGCCGGGCGCCTTGCCGTCGATCTGGTCGACGAGCGTCGGCTGCTCGCGGATACCGTCGTTGGCGATCGTCGCGTAGCCGGTCGCGAGCTGCATCGGGGTGACGAGCTCGCCCTGGCCGATCGGGAGGTTGCCGATCGAGGAGCCGGAGTACTGGTCGACGGGCAGCAGGCGGCCGCGCTCTTCCTGGTCGCCCAGCCCGACACCGGTGCGCTGGCCGAAGCCGAACTTGCGGATCCACTGGTCGAACTTCGTCTCGCCGAGCCTCTGCGCGATCTGGATGGTGCCGATGTTGCTCGACTCGGCGAGGATCTCGCTGACGGTGCCGGTGCCGTCGGCGTCCGGATGGGAGTCCTTGATCTTGCGGTCGGCGACTTGGTACTCGTACGGCAGCGAGAAGCGCGTGTCGGGCGTGACCTTGTCTTCTTCGATCGCGCCCGCGACCGTGAACGGCTTGAACGTCGAGCCGGGCTCGTAGGTGAAGTGCGTGCCCTGGATGCTCTGGGCCTCGCCAGGGGCGCTGAGCGGGTCGTTCGCGTCGATCTTCGGCCAGCTGGCGAGCGCCAGGACCTCGCCGGTCGACGGCTGCATCACGATCGCCGTCGCGGAGCGGGCCTTCTGCGCGGTCCCGACTTCGGCGAGCTCGTCTTCGGCGCGGGCCTGGATGCGGGCGTCGAGCGTGAGCCGCACGCTGCGGCCGGGCGTCACGGGCTTCTCGTCCTTGATGTAGACGACCTTGCCGGGCTTGCCGTCGGCGCCGCCGCGGCCGCGCACGAGCAGGCGCTTGCCATCGGCGCCCTTGAGCACGCGCTCAAGGGCGAGTTCCAGGCCGGCGAGTCCGTTGCCGTCGATGCCGGAGAAGCCGATGAGCTGCGCGGCGACGGTCGTCTGCGGGTACTGGCGCCGGGTGCGCGGCGTGAGGGTGACGCCGGGGATGCCGAGCGCGCGGATCTTCTTCGCCT
Organism: Actinomycetes bacterium; assembly: GCA_023404805.1. GTDB lineage: Bacteria > Actinomycetota > Thermoleophilia > Solirubrobacterales > Solirubrobacteraceae > JAGIBJ01. The sequence goes on from JAEYAL010000058.1 coordinate 7,779, forward strand.
GCGCCTCGGGCACGAGCTTGGCGACCCAGACGAACCCGTCATCGGTCGAGAGCTTCTTGAGCAGCTCGCCGCTGGGCACGTCGACGAGCGGCGACAGCTCAGCCGCTGCCTTCATCGGGTCGTCGATCATGTACGGCGTGGCCGACACGTCGGAGGCTGCCTCGGAGATCGCGAGGACGAGGCCCTTGCGGTCGGTCACGAGGCCGCGCGGCGCGGCGATCGTCTGCGGCTGGCGGCCTTCTTCGAGCTTGCTCTCGAGATCCTTCGCCGAAACGGTCGTCAGCTGGACGGCGCGCAGCCACGCGCCACCGAACACGAGCAGGACGACCAGCCCGAGGATGCGCAGGCGGCGCTCCTGGGTCACTGGATGGCGCCTGTGCCCGTCGCGGTGGTGTCTGTAGACGGCGGAGCCTGCGAAGTGGTGCTGGGCACGGCAGCCATGGTCGCGCCCGTGGCGGACGGCGTCTGGCCGGTCGTGGACGCGGTCTGGCCCGCGGCGGCGGTGCCGGTGGCGCTTGCGGTGGCCGCGGCCTCGGCCGCTTCGGCCTTGGCTTTGGCGACGGCGGCGTCGCGCTGGGCAGCGGTCGGCGCGACCGGCGCCTTCTGCAGCAGGCGCTTGGCGCGCTCGGCGGTCTCGCTGCGGTCGTCGCCGACGCTCGTGAACTCCACGTCTGTGAGGTCGGGCTCGACCAGGCCGCCCTTGCGAGCGGCGCCGTCGACGTTGGCCGATGCGCTCGCGCGGTTGAGCTCTTCGCGGGTCGACGTGACCTTCTGCTGCAGCGCCGAGATCGCGCCGAGGTCGGCGCCCATCTGTTCGTTGACCTGCGTCTTGCGGATCTGCAGGCCGAGGATCGCGCCGAACGTGAGGATCACGATCGTGACCGCGGCGACCATGACCGCCGGCGTGCTGACGCGGCGGCGGCCGGGAGCGGCGTCGTCGGCCGCGAGGCCGCCCGGAAGCGCGGTGAGCCGCGGACGCGGCGGGAGCGAGACCGGCAGACGGGCCGGCGC
>JAEYAL010000151.1 GCA_023404805.1 Actinomycetes bacterium
GCGCCGGCCAGGGCGACTTCAACGGCCGCGGTCGCGGGCACGGGCACGGCGGCGGCTTCGGCGGACGCGGGCAAGGCCAGGGCCGCGGCCGGGGTGGCGACGCCTTCGTTGGCGGCGACGGCGGTTACCGCGGCGAGGATCCCGGCTATATGGGTGGCGACCCAGGCGCGGACTTCTATCCCGATGACGCGCCCGCGCGGGGCGAGGCGCCCGGGCCGGTCCGGCACGCGCCGCGCCGGATCGATCCCGTCGACGAGCAGGAGCGGTTCATGCTCGCCGTGATGATCGCCCTCGGCAAGCCGGGGCGTGAGCAGCTGGCCGCGCTCGATCTCGCGGACTTCCGCGTGCCGCACGTGCGCGCCGTGGCGGAGTGGCTCCAGGCCGGCGGCGACGACGGCGGGCAGCTTCCCTCCGACGACCGTCTCGAGCCGGTCGCCCGCGACATCCTGATGCGCGTGCCGGGGATCGAAGCCCGGCCGGCCCTGCTGGAGGTCGAGCTCGCGCAGCTCGCCATGCGGCGCCTGGAGCGGCAGGTCGGCGAGGCGCGCCAGCGCGGCGAACCCGTCGACGACCTTCTGCGCTCTGCCGGGCAGATACGCGAGCGCCTCGACGCCGCGATGCTGCAGGCGATGGACCTCTAGGCGGCGGGGCGACCGCAAGCTGGCGGCTGCGGCTTCCTGCCGCACGCGGACCCCTGGAACACAAACCAGGGCACAAGCGATCCGGCACCTAGGCCCATAAACGCGAAAACCCCGCGAATTGCGGGGCTTTCGTAGCTGGGAGGGCGGGACTCGAACCCGCAACCCTTCGGTTAACAGCCGAATGCTCTGCCATTGAGCTACCTCCCAATGAGGTCCGGCGGCAGCCGGGGCGCCCATAGTATCGGCATGCGCGCTCGGACGTTGACTCGTCCGTGCCGGCGATCACGCGCCAGCTTGGCCGCGCGGCCAAAACACCGAAGCCCGAGCGCCGACGCGGGGCCGGAGCGCGGGTTGCAGGTTTGCGCCACTGCGGCGCATATGTGCGATCTGGGGCGTCCGCGGGCCGGGCGCGGGTTGCAGGTTTACGCCACTGCGGCGCATATCTGCGACCTAGGCGTCTGCGGGCCGGGGACCCGTTGCAGGTTTGCGCCACTGCGGTGCATATGTGCGACCTGGGCCGCCGGCGGCGCGGTCCGTTGTCCGTCGTCGGCTCAGCCGGGGCCGCGGCCACCTTCGCCGTGAGCGAGCGCGAACGCGCCGCGCTACTCGCCGTTTCGGGCGGTTTCGCGGGCCGTCCGGGTCGACGACGAACACCAATAGGGCAAAGTCGGCCGAGTTAGTGTACTTTCACCGATGCGCCAGTACCGGGCCTATTGAGCGCGTCACCCGAACGGGTGGCGCCAGGGCCCGGGTCCCACCATCGACGCATCAAAGAGAGAACCCCGTGAATCCGTTTAAGAGTCGGCTCCGGGCCGCGACCGCGCTTGCCGCGGTGGCAGCGCTCGCGCCGTTCGCCGGCGCGCCGGCCGCAAGCGCGGCCCCGGCTGACACCAGCACCTACACGAGCGCGCAGTACCTGCAGAGCGCGCTCGGCCTTCCGGCGAAGTCGAAGCTCGTCATCGAGTCCGTCACCTACGACCGCTTCCAGTGGCTGCTCCAGCAGGAGGGCCGCTTCGCCTTCCTGATCGGCGACCCGGCGACCGACCCGACCTTCGCCTCGCGCGCACAGGACGTCGAAGACGCCGCCGAGACCGCGGGCGTCAAGTCCGTCTACTGGTTCAACCCGAACCTCTCGGGCAACGCCAAGGTCGGCTCAACCACCGAGCCCGACCTCGACATCCGCAACCCCGCCGGCATCACGGAGATCGCCGCGGCCTCGCAGACCGTCTACGGCACCGCGTGGCAGAGCCTCGTCGCCCGCTACCTGGGCAACGGCATCAAGGACACGCAGGTCAACCCGGCCTACACCGGCAGCGCGAAGATCACCACGTCGTTCGACAACACCGTGGTCAACGACGCCGGCGCCACGGCGGGCCTCTCCACCAAGCTCGGCAACGCCAACGGCGGAGCGCTCTACGACTATTCGAGCGGCTCAGCCCCGGCGAACGTCCAGGACAGCTACTTCTTCCTGTACGACAAGGACAACACCGTCACGCCGCCCGGCTCCTCGACGCCCGTCCCGGCGAAGATCTACTCCTGGGTCAACCTGACGAAGCAGGCGAGCTCGGCCTCGGCCCGCGCTGACGTCGCGGCGGCGATCGCCACGTGCGGCGCCGCGAACATCAAGTCGATCGACGAGTTCACCTGGTGGAAGACGGCCAACAACAAGTGGCAGTCGACGTCGTCCCCGAACGACTACCAGGGCGCGAACGTCCCGAACCTCAGCGACGCCGATGGCGACGCTGCGAAGGGCGGCTGGCGCGTGCACCAGGTCACCTACCCGGAGCTCGTCTTCATCCTGAAGACCGAGAAGACCAAGGACGTCGCGTTCCTGTTCGGCGGCACCTGGTGCCCGAACACCCGCCCGGTCCTCCCGTCGATCAACAAGTACGCCCGCGAGAACGACGTCACCGTCATCAACTGGGACACGATCCTCGACGGCAGCGTCAACGGCGGCGGCAACTCGTCGGCGAACCCGCTGCAGTCGCGCGGCCCTGTGGCGACCGGCTCGGGCGCCACGCTCGTCCCGAACGCCAACCCCAGCTTCATCTACGGCGACCTCGTGACGCAGTACCTGAGCAACCTCAAGACCGAGTACAAGGCCGACGGCGGCAACAAGATCACGTTCTACCCGGGCGGCGACCAGAGCAAGGCCGTGTCCTCGCAGCCGCGTCTCCAGGTCCCGTACCTGTTCGGCTACAAGGGCAAGGGGGGCGGCGACGCCCACGGCGGCATCACCCGCCAGTGGATCATCGACAAGGGCAACGGCGACTTCACCGAGTACATGTCGGTGTGGCACTTCACGAACCCGCAGCCGAACCAGCTCGGCGTCACCCCGGCCAACCTCCCGCGCGAGGCGCCGATCTGGTCGAAGATCAACAGCGATCTCGCCAAGTTCACCTGGCAGACCGACGTCGAGTCGCTCAAGGCCAACACGGCGATCGACACCGACGACGCGCAGTTCCTCGCGGATGCCGACACCGGCCGCGTCGTGTCGTTCACGGCGCCCGACACCGTCACGGTGGCGACGGGCGGCGCCGGCGCGTTCAGCATCAACGCTGCCGCGCTCCAGGCTGCGCTGGCCGGACTGACGCCGGCCCCGGCGAACTACGCCGCTGCCCGCGCTGACTACATCACCGCCAAGACGGCCAACACCGACCCGACCCGGATCGCCAACCTGGAGACGGTCGTCGTCGCCTGGGGCGTCGCGCAGCAGCGCAAGAACCGCGTGAACAGCATCTGGGGCACCGCGGTGACCCCGAGCAGCGTCGCCGGCGGCATCGCCGCGGTCCACGCGATCGACGTGTTCTTCAGCGGCCTGCCGCGCAAGGCTGAGACGCCCGCGCCGACGCCGACGCCGACCGCTCCGGTCGCCGAGACGCCGAAGCCGGCGGCGAACACGCCGCAGGGCACGACGACGGTGATCAAGGCCAAGGCCGGCAAGATCGCCGGCAAGGCGAGCAAGGTCCCGACGAGCAAGAAGCCGGGCAAGTACACCGTCACGATCACGGCCGCGACCGGCAAGGCCGCAGCGACCGGCAAGGTCACGGTCAAGCTCAAGAAGGGCAAGAAGTCCAAGACGCTGACCGGCACGGTCAAGAACGGCGTGGTCACGATCACGCTGCCGAAGCTCGCGAAGGGCACCTGGAAGGTGACCATCACGTGGGCTGGCGACGCCAACTACCTCGCGGCTCCGGCGCAGGCCGGGACCTCGATCAAGGTCAAGAAGTAGCCACATGAGCCTCAACATCCCCGCCCTTGCGACACTCGCCGCGGTCGTCCTCGCTTGGGCGGGGGTGTGGTGGCTGAGGAGGCGCGAGACCAACTTCAGCCTCGTCGCGCTGTTCGCGCTCCTCGTCGGCATCCCGATCGGCCTGGCGGCCCGCGAGCACGTCGACCTCATCCAGCCGATCGGCCGGATCTACATCAACGTGCTGCTCGCGGTGGTCGCGCCGCTGATCTTCATCGCCATCGTGGCGTCGATCACGTCGCTCGGCACGCTCGACAAGCTCCGCAGCATCGGAGTCCGCTCGATCTTCTGGCTCATGCTGAGCAACGCGCTCGGTGTGCTGCTCGCCCTCGGGCTCGGTCTCGCGTTCCAGCCCGGATCGGGGCTGCAGAACACGCTGGGGGCGGTCTCGGCGCAGACCATCCAGGCGCAGGTCCAAGACTTCAAGGAGGTCGTCGTCGGCTTCTTCCCGACGAACGTCGCTGAGAGCTTCAGCTCCAACGAGATCATCCCGATCATCCTGATCGCCCTCACGCTCTCGGTGGCGTACCTGTCGCTCGCGGAGTCGGTGCCGGAGAAGACGCGGGTCTTCCGCGACGGCATCGAAGCGCTCAAGCTCATCATCTTCAAGGCCGTCGGCTACGTCATCGCGCTGACGCCGTACGCGATCGTCGCGCTCACGGCCCACATGGTCGGCGTCAACACGAACCTCGGCGAGAGCTTCTGGTCGCTGGTCGGGCTCCTCGGGCTCGTCTGGGCGGCGTGCTTCATCCACGCCTACGCGGTCAACGGCGTGCTGCTCAACACGTTCGCGCAGGTTCCGGTGGTCGAGTTCTTCCGCAAGATCTTCCCGGCCCAGCTCACGGCGTTCACGACGCAGAGCAGCGTCGGCACGCTGCCGGTCACCACGACGCAGCTCACGCACAAGGTCGGGGTGCACCCCGAGATCGCGCACTTCACCGCGCCGCTCGGCACGACGGTCGGCATGCCGGGCTGCGCCGGGATCTGGCCGATCCTGATCGCGGTCTGGGGCATCAACGCCTACGGGATCCCGTACAGCGTGGGGGACTACCTCGTGCTTGCGCTGCTCGGCGTCTTCGTGTCGGTCGGCACCGCCGGCGTGCCTGGTGCGGCGACCGTCGCTGCCGCGACAGTGCTGGCCGCAGCTGGCCTGCCGCTCGAGTTCGTCGCGGTGACGATCCCGATCAGCATCATCGCCGACACGGCCCGCACGATGAACAACGTCACGGCGGCCGCGGTGAGCGCGACGGTGGTCGCCCGCCAGACGGGCATGCTCGACGACGAGATCTTCGCGGGCCGCGCAGTGTTCGTGGAGCAGACCCAGTTCGAGGACGCGCCGATCGTCGCGCAGCCGGTGTCGGGCGCGGGATACGCGGCCGCCGCGGCGGCGTATGCACCGGTTCCGGCGCCCCCTGGCGCGGCGCCGTCGCATCCGGCACCGTCCGCCGCGGCCTACTCGCCTGCGCAGCCCGCACCGGCCCGCGGCGAGACGCTCTGGCCGAACCTGGCGGCGGAGGGCCGCCCGGTGAGTACGCAAGGCGCCTCCGAGCAACCGGGTGGCCCGCGCCGCCTGGCCCCGCATGCGGTCGTGACGCTCGCCGACGACGGGACCGTCGCCCGGCGGCCCGACACCGACCTGCCCGCGCTGGCTGGCGCTGCAGCCCCTGAGACCAACGGCTCGCGCGCATGAGCTCCGCCCGCCTGCGCCCGCACGCGGCGCCGCCTTCGACTTCCCACCACCGAGAGAGCACCGCTGTGACTGCTTCCCACCGTGTTCCCACCACCGTCGCCGGCCTCCTCGCCGGCGCGGCCGTGTGGAGCGCTGTCCTCTTCCCGGCCGCGCCCGCGCTCGGGGCCGACGTGACCAACCCCGCGGCCAACCCGGCCCCGATCAAGATCACGGTCGACGGCCAGGAGTACTCCGACGGCCTCGACACGCTGCCGGGCTACGACGACTACGCCTGCACGCCGATCCCGGCGGTCGAGTACGACTTCGCGAGCAACAAGGTCCTCTACTACGACGCGAGCGGGAACCTGCTCGACACCGCGAAGTGGACCGAGTGGGACCGCATCACGTCGTACAAGACCTGGCGCGACCAGCAGCAGGCCGCGTCTTCGGGCGGCGGCTCATCGTCGCCCTCGACCTCGAGCTCCAGCTCATCCGGGGGCTCGCCCGCCCCGGCTGCGTCCGCTCCGGCACCGGCCGCGAGCGCGCCGAGCCCGTCGAGCGCGGCGGCGTCGACGTCGAGCCCGAGCACCAGCACGCAGAGCGGCACGACCTCAAGCCCGTCGACGTCGACCTCGTCGGGGTCGTCCTCGAGTGGATCGTCGAACTCGTCAGGCGGGGACAAGGCCGGCGGCAAGTCCAGCAGCGGCGGTTCGGCGGAGAACAGCTCCGGCGCTGCGGCCACGGGCGGCGCAGCGGCAGCTGGCGCGGGTGGCGTGGCCACGGCCGGCGGCACGACGCCGGCTGGGACCACCGC
>JAEYAL010000161.1 GCA_023404805.1 Actinomycetes bacterium
ACGCCGGCCAGGCCGGCGCGAAGCCGCCGACTCCCGCTGAGGAGCGCGTGATCCACGAGGCCGAGCAGGCCGCGGCGGCGCGCGCCGCCGAGCGGCAGGAGGAAGAGGCCGCCAAGGAGGCCGCCGCCGACCGAGCCAAGGTGCGGCGCCGGGCAGAAGCCCGCGACGCCAAACGCGGCGACGAGCTGCTCGCCTCCTACATCGCGAACGGCACCCGCGACCAGTGGTCGGTCATGGACGTCACCGTCCTGGGTGGCACGGTCACGGTGCACACCGACCTGCCGCCCGGCAGCGCCGGCGCGTTCACCGGCGCCTGCGGCCAGCTCGCCGGCGCCCAGCCGTGGATCGAGACGATCCGCGTCGTCGGCACCGACGGCGCCGCCCACGGCACCTGGGCCCGCGGCGACGCGGCCTGCTCGGGCTGAGCAGGCGCGCACCTAGAAACGCAAAGCGTCGCATTACGGAAGCTCCCTACTAGCCCAAATGCCGACTCCTCCGCCGAGTCCAGTGGTTAAGTTCTCCAACGCGCTATGAGGTTCGTTCAGCTTTCGGACATTCACTTTGTGAAGGACGCCGGGGACCCCCGGGAACTGGATGGCGAGTTGCGGGTTGGATGTGTCAACCAGATTGCGCAGCTGAACAAGCAAACGTCAATCGATGCTGTCCTGGTCTGTGGCGACGTCGCCTTTGGCGGGCAGATCGGCGAGTACCAGCGAGCGTCCGCGTTTCTCCGCGACCTTACGTCCCGCATTGGCCTTAAGAACGAGAACGTGTTCGTGGTTCCAGGGAACCACGACATTGATCGCGCTATCACGGGCACCGAAGCTCAGGCCGCGCTGCGTACAGGGCTCCGGAAAGGATCTGATGCCGAGCGTGAGGCGCAGCTCGGCGACGCCCTCCGTGACACCGCCGACGCCGCGTTCTTGTTCGAGCCTCTCGCGAACTACGTGTCGTTTGCGCAAGGCTTCGATTGCCCAACGAGCCCGCACTCCCCGCATTGGGATTTTTCCATGGTCTCGGACGGGGTCGAGGTCTGCTTGAGGGGCATCAACACGGTTTTGGTCTCGCACGCGTTGGACGACACTCAAGATCAGCGTCTGTTGCTAGGTCGTTTCCAAGTCCCCGACGAACCGACCGAGTCGCGTCTGAACGTCACACTCGCCCACCATCCGCGCGAGTGGGTGCACGACGCGAAGCGGATCTGGAAGCGCCTCGAACGGCGGTCTGGACTCTTGATCACCGGTCATACCCACGCCTACGAGTTCCTTCCGACCGACGCCGGCGGCTGGCTTCGCGCCGGCGCTCTCCAACCCAATCGCAGGGAGACGGAGTGGATTCCGCATTTTTCGATCGTCGACCTTGAAGTTCGGTCGGAGCAGTGGACGATTCGCGTTCAGCCGTGGGCGTGGGACGACGACGAAGGCAAGTTCTTCGAGCAGCCTGTTGAAGAGATCTCCAGGCCGCGAGCAGGAGATGCTCGGCTCGTTTCACCTGCACGGGAGGCCGACATCCGCCACGCCACGAACATGCGTCGGCTTCGGATTCGACTGGGAGCTCTGGCTCCGTCCGAGATTCTCACGGTCGTATCGTCGGCTCTGGCTGCGCCGTTCGAGCATGCGCTGACGGAGCCGCCAGCTACGCTTGCTCGCGTCGGGGTCGAATTGGCTGCGTCCAAAAGTCGCCTGGCAGCGCTTTGGGACGAGATCAACGGGCTCCGCGCAGTCCACGAAAGCAACCCGTTCACGTGACGTTTACCGATCCAAACCTGAGAGCGCTAGCGATCCGCGAGACGACCGTGAGCCTGAGCGCCGACCGCTTTCAAGCATGGGATTTGGCGCTCGCCGGGAGCGGCCGTTTCAAGCTCAGTTTGAAGGAAGCCCTAGCTCGGGTCTGTTTGGCGTTTGACCTGCGGGACACGGCGAGCGAAGCGCGGGTCGTCGCGTCTGCTCTCAAGTCCGTCCCGGAGATCTCTGCGAAGGCAGGCCACGCTGCGCGAGTGGCTGCGGCCTACCAAGTCGGTTTGTTGCTTTCGCCTGAAACGAAATCCACGACGGCGATCGAGGTACGAGATGTCGCGGCGCTCGGGGCGCGCGTTTTGTCACGAGAGCGCACTGCCGTGTTCGGTCCGCTCGCTGAGCAGGCCGACCGCTGGCTAGCTGAGAGGGGCGCAGCGGTTCGGGGAGGCCTTCAGAATGAGCGACAGGTACACGCTCCATGGTCTGTCGACGTGCCTGGTCGACTAGATTCCGCTGATCCCGAGCACCTTCGGACCCGGCTTAACTCTCTTCGTGATGCGGTCCAACGGGTCAATGACGAGGTCCCCACCGCCATCGGAACGATAAGCGACTCGCTCGGCTCCCAGATTGATGGCCGGTTGGCAGTCTTGGCCGAACAACAGTCCGTGATGTGGTGGCTGATCGGCCGAAGCGATCCCGCGGCCAACCTCGCTAGCTGGGCTCACCAGCGGGCCCGCGAACTGGCTGCAATCACCGTGCAGTTTCCCCCGCCGTCAAGCGCGCGCGAGCTGTTCCGTCGAAAGTCAGCAGAGCTCGAAACGGAGATGTTGACCGACCTGGCCGATGCGCAGGCAGGCGATGAGGGGTTGGGCGGCGTTTGGGCTCCAGTTCACACCGCGCTCCGCAGCGCGGCCGGCGGCACGGGTCAGCGGTCCCCAGCCGCGCTGGCATTCGCGCTTTACGACGAGATCCTTCTTAGCCGAGCCCTACGCCGATGACTCATCCAGAAGAACTGGATCAACACGAAGACCAGAAGTTCGACGAGCTGCCCGACGGCAACGACTCGACAGGCGTGGCAGTCGGAAGGCTCAACGGGCTTAGTGATCCTGCCGCCAACGGCATCGCCGCGATGCACCGCCCCACGGTCGTGGTGCTCGCTGGGAACGTGAGAACCGGCAAGACGACTTTGCTGGCAGCCTTGTATGAGCGCTTCAGCCACGGCCCAATCGCGGGGTGGCAGTTCGCCGGTTCCGTGACGCTACCGGCGTTCGAAGCGCGGGCTCAAGGGATGCGGCCCGTAGACGGTGCGGCTGGTCCGATGCCGCATACACGGCTGGGAGCGCTGCCGTGGCTCCACCTGTCGGCCGAGTCCCCTACTTCCAAGATGGGGCATCTGTTGTTCGGCGACTTCGACGGCGAGCTCTTTCGCCGCCTCATCGATAACGAAGAGCGCGTCGAAGATACCCCCGCCTTGAGACGCGCAGACCACCTCTCGCTGGTGCTCGACGCGGATGGGCTCTGCGACCTCAAGCGGCGTCATGCCACCAAGCGAGATGTGCGGGAACTGATCGCGAAGTTTTCCGAGGGGCGCGCTGGTATCGATTCGTCCGTGTATTCGGTCGTCGTTACCAAGACGGATGTATTCCGCGAAGTCCCTAGCGAACGGGCTGAATGGGCCCACGCTGCGATAACCGAGCTCTATGAGGAGGCCCGGGAAGCCTTCGATGCCGCAAGTCTTGAACTCGTGAACACCGCGGCGGTGTCCACGGACCCAGAGCTCCCTGTGGGTCACGGGCTGGAGAGTTTGCTCGACCTGTGGTGGCGCAAGCCAGCCGCTAGGCCATGGCTCGAAGCTCGCCCTCCGGCACGTCAGGCTCCTGCGGCCGATTGGTTCGCCAGATTCAAATCATGACCTACTCGATTCTCGCTGCCGGTCTTCCAGAGTCCGGCAAGACAACCTATCTCGCAGCGCTTTTTCACCTTCTTCGCACGAAACGCCCGAACGGAGCTGGGATCGAGCTTGTTGGGTTTCCTGGGACCCGCGAGTACATGATGCGCGTGGAAGCCGACTGGCTTCGATTCGAAGCGCTGACCAGAACCAAATCGGTTGTGGCTGCTGGACTCGATCTGGAGGTCAAAGACCGTGCTGGCGAGTATCGGCTGAGCGTTCCGGATCTCCGGGGCGAGGAGTACCAAGACCTCTGGGTTACCGGCACCGAGTCAAAGCACGTCGCCGACGCTGCGGCGGCCGCCAGCGGAGCACTGCTATTTGTCCGCGCTGACTCACTCGTCGAGTCGACTCCGCTAGAAACGGTACAGATTCGTCAGCTGCCCGAAGACGAACATGGTGATCTCACGAAATGGGACCCCGACCGCGCGGCGACTCAAACGAAGCTCTGCGCCGTACTCGAAGCCTTCGAGATAGTGGAACTCCCGATCGGTGTTGTCGTCACAGCCTGGGACACGGTCAGCGACCCCACGCAGGACGTGTCGTTCTGGTTGCAGCGGCGTCTTCCTCTGCTTTGGCAGATGTTGGAGACGCGCGCGACCTTCAAAGTGTTCGCGGTGAGCGCGCAAGGTGGCGATCTCGGTGATCAGAAGATCGTGGAGCGGCTGGCGAGCCATGACGACCCCGCGGCCAGGTTGGTTGATCCGCAAGTGCGAATTGGAGGCGATCTGACCGAGCCGATCGGATGGCTCCGACAGCACGGCCCGATGGCGGGCGCGGCGTGACGGCTGGAACGACCTCGGTCGAGCAAGCACTTCACGGCTATCGAGCCGGGCACCGACTTCTCGCCTCGTCTGTCGAGTTGGGGGCGCCCGACCGCAAGTTCCTTTCGATCCTCACTGACACTCCAGTTGTCGACCGCGAAAGCTCGCCCTGGTCCGTGAGCTTGTCTGGCTGGCCACTCCCTTCCAGGGAGTGGTACGCTCTTACTCTCTGTTGGGCAGCAGAAGATGACCGTCGACGCGGTGCTCTCTGGGCTCACACGCTCTTGCTCGGCCGAGAGTCGTTCTCGGTCTCCGGATCGATCGATTTTGCAGGTGCTTTCGCGCAACCTGGAGACTATGACGCGGACCTCGAACAGTTCAGCAAGCCCCTCACCCTAAGCCTGAGGTCAGGCGAGTGGCCGACGGCAGAACGTGACTGGATCGCGGAGGTCGCGTGGGCATGTCACGACCGTCCCCCGCGTCCGGTCGTTTTGACCACGGATGAGGTCCCGGCAAGTCGCCATTCCATGCTGCTGGCGAGTTGGCGCGCCCTGTGGCCGTCTGTGAGATGGAACTGGCGTTTTCTCGAAACCGCGTCGCTTGATGGCGGAGGTGCCGGGAGCGAAGGTTTGCCAGATCTCGCGGTCATCCGAATGGGAAGCGCGGTCCCGAGCGGGGTGCGAGCGGTCAGAGGCAGGCTTCCGACCGAGCCACCACGCTGGGCCAGTTCACTGGCCGACATCGGGCTAGCGGACGCTGAACGCAGACGACGTTTTGAGGCAACGATGGAAGTCGGAATCGACGCGGATCACGAATCTGTCGTTGGCGCGGCCGACGTCTGGACGGCGGTTACCAGCGGAGACCTTTCGCGCACGATCCGTTTGGCGTCGAAGCACTTTCCATCGCCAAGAGCAGCGACTGGGCTGAAAAGTCAGTTGGCTGATTCCGAGGACAGTTTTGACGGTGCCCTAGTCACCGGCTATCCAAGAATCGTCGGAGTTATCATGGCTGCGGACGAGGCGTTTGCGGCGCGTGAAGTGGTCGAGCAACTACGCGCAGATGTGCGGCTTCACGCCGACGAGGCACCTGAGCTGCTCGTGCTCGCGGCGGATGCCCCCCTAGGGCCCGTTCGAGATTCAATCGTGATCGAATGCTCCGAGCTGCTGACCGAGCGCGCCGAATGGTCTCGGGTTACCCGAACCGCGAGACTTACCGCCTTGGACGTTGCTCCCGCGATCGCCGAGGATCCTCAGTTTTGGTTGGCTGGCGATGGTCAAGCACTTTGGGACGCGCTGAGCAAGAGCGGGCGCCGCCCCGACCCAGGCGTACTCAAGGCGATGGTCACCGGCCACGCGAGCGTAGATCCGCGCAGCGTTTACAGCGCCTGGCCCGAGGCAGAGCAATTGGTCGTCGATTTGCTCGCCCGAGGGGGTCTCCCAATCGCGGCGCTCGGCCCGTGGATCTCACAGTTTCGCCAACCGCTCCGCGCAGAGGCGCTGTTGGACATGAAACTCGGAGAAGAAGGGTACGAAGAGGTTGCGGCGGTTCTACGTTCAGACTCTTTTGACGGGCTGAACGGGGCGGATCTACATCGCCTGCTCGCTGCAGCTCCGCGCTCTCCTTCACTACTCGTGCATGTCTTCAAGTCGGGCGCGTCTGCGAGGGACCGTGAGGCGAGAGGGGCCGCGCTTCATGCATTCGAGGCACTCCATGGGTTGGCGAGGAACCGTCCTCAACTGCAGGCTCTATCGGCCATACAGTCGGACGTCGCCATGGTGGCGCCTGCAGAGCGCCTCGCCCGAGCGCTCAATCTCACGGTCCGGAGTTGGCAACAAGTTCCCGGTGAGATCGAAGATCTCGGGCTCGACTCCTTTGAGGCGTTGCTGGCCGCCGACGATAAGGCCGAACTGGCGCAGCACTTGGCTCAGGTTTCGACGTTGGCCGACCCAACAAAACAGCGCGCCGTGGCACACACGATTGCAGAGAAAGCAGACCGCGACCGTTTGAGTGGCCTCCTGCAGGGCCTGTTCGGTCTTATCACTCGTCGCTGAAGACCGCCACCAGGCGGGCAGGCGACCCAGTTTATCGCGCTCCCAGCTCATGGACGCCGGGAGCCCCTAACGCACGACTTCGTCGGGCATGGATGGCAATACCCGCGATGACTTGCCGCCCGGCAGCGCCGTGGACGGCACGTACGCGCGGCGACGCGGCCCGCACAGCACAAGCAGCCGGTCAGCCGGCGATCGCCGCCTCGACCTTCATCGTCCACTCAGCCAGCCAGCGTGCGCCTTGCGGCCTCGTCGGGCATGCTCTCGATCGCGATCGAGAGCGTCGCGCCGGTGGCCGCAGCTGCAGCGTCCCGTGGGCCGGCCACGCCGGCAGCTCGTAGCGGAAGCGCGCGACGACCGGCTCGGTGCGGCTCGTCGCCTCAGACGCCGCCGGGTCGGCCTCGATGAGCTCCAGACCAGCGTCCCAGCCGTCCTGCAGCGACCAGCCGGGGGCTGTGCGGCGCACCCCAAGCTGCCACGTGCCGTCCTTCGTGAGCCCGGTCGGCGCCATGACGCGCAGGGTAGCCGCGCCGGCGTCAGGTCTCGGCCGCTCCTCTCCGACCGTCGTCGAAACAGGGTTGTCACATCTGGCCATAGACGCTGCACTTTGCGGAGGTCAGAGTCACGAGGCGTGAGCATTCAGGTCGCGCTCGAGCACAGAACCAGCTACCGCTACGACCGCCCGGTCACGCTCGGCCCGCAGGTGGTGCGGCTGCGTCCGGCGCCGCATACGCGCACGCCGATCCTCAGCTACTCGCTGAGCGTCACGCCGTCAGAGCACTTCATCAACTGGCAGCAGGACCCGCTCGGGAACTGGATGGCGCGGCTGGTCTTCGAGGAGCCGACCGAGGAGTTCGAGGTCGTCGTCGACCTCGTCGCCGACATGAAGACGATCAACCCGTTCGACTTCTTCATCGAGGAGGCCGCCGAGGACTTCCCGTTCACCTACGACGCGCAGCTGACCGAGGAGCTCGCGCCCTACCTCGCCACGGGCGGCGCGCCTGGCCCGCTGCTGGCGGACTGGCTCAAGGGCGCGCCCGAGGGCGACGTCCGCACGATCGACGCGCTGGTGGCGCTCAACCAGCGGGTCGCCCAGACCGTCGACTACTCAGTGCGGCTCGAGCCGGGCATCCAGACGCCGGAGGTGACGCTCGACCGGGCCGTCGGCTCCTGCCGCGACAGCGCCTGGCTGCTCGTGCACGCGCTGCGGCAGCGCGGCGTCGCGGCGCGGTTCGCGTCGGGCTACCTCGTGCAGCTCAAGGAAGACATCCCGCCGCTGACGGGCCCCAGCCCCGAGAAGGACTTCACCGATCTGCACGCCTGGGCCGAGGCGTACGTGCCGGGCGCGGGCTGGATCGGCCTCGACGCCACCTCTGGCCTGCTGACCACCGAGGGCCACATCCCGCTCGCGTGCGCGGCGGAGCCGGCGATGGCCGCGCCGATCACCGGCGGCTCCAGCCACCCGGCGACCGACTTCGACTTCGCGAACATCATCACGCGCCTGCACGAGCCGCCACGCGTGACGATGCCGTACACCGACGAGCAGTGGGAGCGCATCGACTCGCTCGGCCGCGCCGTCGACGTGCGCCTGCGGGCCAGCGACGCGCGGCTCACGATGGGCGGCGAGCCGACGTTCGTGTCGGCGACCGACATGGAGGCGCCGGAGTGGAACACCGCCGCCGACGGCGGCACCAAGCACGAGCTCGCGGTCGACTTCAGCCGCCGCCTCGCCGACCGGTTCGCCACCGGCGCGCTGATCCGCCACGGCCAGGGGAAGTGGTACCCGGGCGAGCCGATCCCGCGCTGGCAGATCGGCATCCACTGGCGGGCCGACGGCAAGAAGCTGTGGCAGGACCCTGCGCTGCTCGCGGCGCCGACGGAGCCGGGCACGGCGACGAGCGCGGATGCGCTGGCGCTCGCCGAAGCCCTCACCGAAGGGCTCGGCATCGAGGGCGACAAGCTCGTCCCAGGGTTTGAGGACATGGCCCAGGCCCTGCTCGACGAGGCGCGGCTGCCAGCTGGCTACCCGCCAGAGCTCGAGGACCCGGACCCCGAGGACACCCGCCTGGCCGACGCCCACGCCCGAGCGGCGCTGGTCGCGGAACTCGACGGGCACGACGGCCTCCCGACCGGTTGGGCGCTGCCGCTGCAGCGCGACGACGGCGCCGGCCGCTGGACGACGGGGTCGTGGCACCTGCGCCGCGGGAAGCTGTTCCTCATCCCCGGCGACTCGCCGATGGGCCTGCGGCTGCCGCTGAACTCGCTGACCTGGGTGCAGCCGTATCCGCAGCCGGGGCGTTCGTCGTTCGCGGCGGCGGAGGCCCTGCGCGAGCCGCTGCTGCAGACGCTCGCCCCACCTGCGCCCGTCGTCGACAACCCCGGTCCGGTCACCGCGCTCTGCGTCGAGCTGCGCGACGGCAACCCGTGCGTCTTCCTGCCGCCGATCGACGACCCCGCCCACGCCGTCGAGCTGATCGAGCTCGTCGAGCACTGCGCCGCGAAGATCGGCCACCCCGTGGTCATCGAGGGCTACGCGCCGCCCGGCGGCGGCGTGCTGAAGTCGTTCGACGTCACGCCTGACCCCGGCGTGATCGAGGTCAACATCCACCCGAGCGAGACCTGGGAGGAGCTGACCGAGAAGACCACCACGCTCGTGGAGGAGGGCCGCCAGCTCGGCCTGGCCGCCGAGAAGTTCGCGCTCGACGGCCTGCATTCCGGGACCGGCGGCGGCTCGCACCTCACGCTCGGCGGCCGGACGCCGCGGGACTCGCCGTTCCTGCGCCGCCCGGACCTGCTGCGCTCGCTCATCACCTACTGGCAGCACCACCCGTCGCTGTCGTACCTCTTCTCGGGCCGCTTCATCGGGCCGACATCGCAGGCGCCGCGCGTCGACGAGGCCCGCCACGAGAACCTCTACGAGCTCGAGATCGCGTTCGCCGAGATGGACCGCCTCGCCGAGCTCGGCCCGCCGCCGGCGTGGCAGGTCGACCGCCTGCTGCGCAACCTGCTCACCGACCTCACCGGCAACACCCACCGCGCGGAGTTCTGCATCGACAAGATGTTCGACCCCGGTTCTGAGCGCGGGCGCCTCGGGGTGGTCGAGCTGCGCGGCTTCGAGATGGCGCCGCATCCACGGATGGCGCTCGTCCAAGCGCTGCTCGTGCGGGCGCTCGTCGCGCGCTGCTGGACCGACCCGTACAAAGGCGACCTCGTGCGCTGGGGCACCGAGCTGCACGACCGGTTCCTGCTGCCGTTCTGGGTCGAGCAGGACATCTTCGACGTCATCGACGACCTGCGCCGGGCCGGCATCCGCTTTGAGCAGGAATGGCTA
Source organism: Actinomycetes bacterium (assembly GCA_023404805.1). Taxonomy (GTDB): domain Bacteria; phylum Actinomycetota; class Thermoleophilia; order Solirubrobacterales; family Solirubrobacteraceae; genus JAGIBJ01. The sequence continues at coordinate 9,828 of JAEYAL010000161.1, forward strand.
GCCCCGTTCCTCGACTTCCGCTTCCCCAAGCTCGGCGAGACGGTCGTCCACGGCGTGCGGATCGAACTGCGGATGGGCATCGAGCCGTGGAACGTGCTGGGCGAGGAGTCGACCTCGGGAGGGACGTCGCGCTACGTCGACAGCTCGGTCGAGCGGCTGCAGGTGCGCGTCGACGGCCTCACGGACGGCCGCCACGTGGTCCTCTGCAACAACGTGCCGGTACCGCTGCAACCGACTGCGGTCCCCGGCACCTTTGTCGGCGGCGTCCGCTACCGCGCGTGGCAGCCGTGGTCGGCGCTGCACCCGACGATCGGGATCCACAGCCCGCTCGTGTTCGACCTGGCCGACCGCTGGGCTGGCCGGTCGCTGGGCGGCTGCACCTACCACGTGGTCCACCCCGGCGGGCGGTCCTACGAGACGTTCCCCGTGAACGCCGCGGAGGCCGAGGCCCGCCGCGCGAGCCGGTTTGAAGCCGCTGGCCACACGCCGGGAACCATCGAAGTGCCCGAGGTGCCCCGCGTCGGGGAGTACCCTCGCACCCTCGATCTCCGTCGCGCGCTGCGCGTCTGACACCCCGCTCACCGCCCACACCACCCCGTGGATCCATCGCTCTCCATGACCTCGGTCGCGTCGTACCGTGCCGCCCGCGGGCGCTACGACGAGATGGTCAGCGCCGGCGGCTTCCCGCGCGAGCACTGGGCGGAGCTGTCCGCGTCGCTCGCCGAGCTCGGCACCGAGGAGCTGCTGCGCCGCCAGGCCGAGGCCGAGCGGCTGCTCCACGAGGACGGCGCCGTCTACCACGCCTATGGCAGCGACCAGGAGCCGTGGCAGCCGTGGCGGCTCGATGCGATCCCGACGGTCGTCCCGAGCCGGGAGTGGTCGACGATCGAGTCGGCGGTCGCCCAGCGCGCCGAGCTGCTCAGCATGGTGCTGTCCGACCTCTACGGCGCTCGCGACCTGCTGCGCCGCGGCCTGCTGCCGCCGTCGGTGGTGTTCGAGCACGACGGGTTCCTGCGCGCGTGCCAGGGCATCAGGATCCCCGGCACGCATCAGCTGTTCTCCTACGCGCTCGACCTCGGCCGCGATGCCGACGGCAACTGGGTCGTCCTCGCCGACCGCACGCAGGCGCCGTCGGGTTCGGGTTACGCGCTGGAGAACCGGACGGTCATGTCGCGGGTCCTGCCGAGCATCTACCGCGGCGCCGGCGTGCACCGCCTCGAGCCGTTCTTCCGCGCGCTGCGTGCCGGGCTGGTGGAGGCCGCGCCCCGCGGCGTCGACGACCCGCGCATCGTCGTGCTCACGCCTGGGCCGTGGAACGAGACCGCGTTCGAACACGCCTTGCTTTCGTCGCGGCTCGGCTACCCGCTCGTCGAGCCTGGCGACCTCGTAGTACGCAGCGACGGCGTCTCGATGCGGTCGCCGGGCGCGCTTGAGCCGGTCCACGTGATCCTCCGCCGCGTCGACGCGACCTACTGCGACCCGCTTGAGCTGCGGCCCGAGTCGCAGCTCGGCGTCCCGGGCCTGGTCGAGGCGACGCGCCGCGGCGTCGTGACCGTGGTCAACACGCTGGGCAGCGGCGCGCTGGAGAACCCGGGCCTGATGCGGTTCCTGCCGCAGATCGCGCAGCACCTGCTCGGACACGAGCTCGACCTGCCGTGCGTGCCGTCGTGGTGGTGCGGCGACCCGGCCGAGCTGAGCCATACGCTCGCGAACCTCGACCAGCTCGTGTTGCGGCCGATCTCGCGCACCGCCGGGCAGTCGTCGATTTTCGGGGCCCAGTGCAGCGAAGCCGAGCTCGACGACCTGCGCCGGCGCATCCAGCACCGGCCGGGCCGCTGGGTCGCGCAGGAGCCGCTGGCGCTGTCGGACGTGCCGACGCTCACCGGCGATGGCCTGGAGCCTCGCCGCAGCGTCCTGCGCACGTTCGCGGTCGCGCGCGGCGACAGCTTCACCGTGATGCCGGGCGGGCTCACGCGCGCGGCGCCGAGCGTCGACCCCGGGCCGGTCTCCAACCAGGCAGGGGCGATCGCGAAGGACACGTGGGTCATCGCGTCCGAGCCGGAGGCGGCAGGCAGCGTCGCGCTGCTCGGCGGGCCTGGAGCCGAAGACACCGACGCGCTCGGGGCGCTCTCGGCGGGCGCGGCCGAGAACCTCTGGTGGCTGGGCCGGTACGCCGAGCGCGCGGAGTCGGTGGCGCGGCTGCTGCGCACGGTGCACGACCGCCGCAACGAGTTCCACGGCAGCGCCGACGACCTCGGCCTCGCCGCGCTCGCCCTGCTGCGCAGCGCGCTGCGCACGCTCACCGAGACCGAGCCGTCAGGCAAGGAAGATCCGTGGGACGAGCTCCTCGACGTGCTCATGAGCGACCGCCGCGCCGGCACGCTCGCGCACTCGATCCGGTCGCTGCTGGAAGCGGCGCACGGCGTCCGCGACCAGCTGTCGAGCGACACCTGGCTCATGATCGGCGACCTCGACCGGCGCCTGCGCCGGCTCCAGGGCCGCACCGACGTGCGCGCGCCGGAGCTGCAGGGCGCGCTCCAGCAGGTGCTGCAGGGCCTGCTCGCGCTGAGCGGCCTGGGCGCCGAGAGCATGGTCCGCGACCTCGCCTGGAACTTCCTCGACGGCGGCCGCCGGATCGAGCGGGCCCAGCAGGTGGTCGCGCTGCTGTCGGCGACCGTGCCGAGCTCGCCGTCGGGCGTGACCGGCAGCCTCGTGCTGGAGTCGGTCGTGACCGCGGCCGAAAGCATCATCACGTACCGCCGCCGCTCCCGCCTGGACTGGCATTTGGAGACGGTCCTGGAGCTGCTGATCCTCGACGAGGACAACCCGCGGTCGGTCGCGTTCCAGCTCGCGCACCTCGCCGCCGACCTCGACGCGGTCCCGCGCTCCGGCACGCGGCTGCGCGCCGACCAGCGGCTCGTCCTCGAAGCGCAGACCGCCGTGCGCACGTGCAACCCGTCGGATCTCGTCACGCCGCAGGGCAACGCGCGGCCGCAGGAGCTCGACGCCTTCCTGGATGGGCTCGACCGCCAGCTGCGCAGCGCCGCTGCCGCCGTGGAGCGCGACCACTTCCTGCTGCGCCTGCCGCAGCAGCGGATCGCCGGAGGGGTGGTCATCTGATGAGCCGGACCTACCGGATCACACACCGCACCACCTACTACTACGAGGCCGACGTGTCGGCTTCGTACGGCCGCATGCGGCTGCTCCCGCGCGACCTGCCCGGCCAGCGCTGCCTGGAGGCGCGGGTCACGATCGACCCGGCCCCCGGCGACCACAGCCAGCATGTCGACCTGTTCGGCAACCGCGTCGACTACATGTCGATCCACCAGCCGCACAAGATGCTCACGATCACCGCGCAGAGCCTGGTCGAGGTGGACTCCCCTGGGCCGCTGCCGATCGCCGGCGACCAGCCCTGGGAAGCGGTGCGCGACGCGATCGGCCACGGCGGCCCCGACGATGTCGACGCCGTGCACTTCACGCTCGACTCGCCCCGGATCGAGCCGAGCGCAGCGTTCGCCGACTACGCCGGGCCGTCGTTCTGGCCGGGCCGCCCGGTCGCCGAAGCCGTGCTCGACCTGTCGTCGAGGATCCACCGCGACTTCGAGTTCGTCCCGGCGGAGACCGACGTCGACACGCCGGTCGAAGAGGTGCTGGAGGGGCGCAAGGGCGTCTGCCAGGACTTCGCCCACGTCGGCATCGCGTGCATGCGGGCGCTCGGGCTCCCGGCGCGCTACGTGAGCGGGTATCTGGAGACCGACCCGCCGCCGGGCCTCCCGAAGCTGTCGGGCGCGGACGTGTCGCACGCGTGGTTCTCGGTGCTCGTGCCGGGCGCGGGCTGGATCGACGTCGACCCCACCAATGACCAGGTCCCAAGCGAGCGCTACGTCGTGACGGCGTACGGCCGCGACTACAGTGATGTCGCGCCCGTCAGCGGCGTGATCTACACCCGGGGCCGCACCACGAGCCTTGAGGTGATCGTCGACGTCGTCGGCGTCGACCCGTCGTCACCCCAAGGAGCTTGAGTCCCGATGCGCGCAGCACAATGCGAGAACTGCGGCCAGCTGGTCTTCTTCGAGAACAGCCTGTGCCTGCACTGCCAGTCGCCGCTCGGGTTCGACGTGCCGACGCTCGAGATCGTGACGCTGATCGGCGACCGCGCCGGCGCGCTGCGCTGCGCGAACCTCGAGGCCGCGAGCTGCAACTGGCTCGTCGAGAAGGACGGCGAGGAGTACTGCCTCTCGTGCCGGATGACGAGCGTCCGACCCGGTGAGGACGACCCCGAAGGCCTGGTCCGCTACCGCGCCGCTGAGATGGCCAAGCGCCGCGTGATCCGCCAGCTGCTCACGCTGCGGTTCCCGGTCGATGAGTCGACGCTCGACTTCAAGCTCAAGAACTCCTCCGTCGAGCCCGTGATGACCGGCCACGCCGACGGCACCGTGACGCTCGACCTGGCCGAGTCCGACGACGCCCGGCGCGTCGCCCTGCGCGAGCAGCTCGGGGAGCCGTACCGCACGCTCGTGGGCCACTTCCGCCACGAGCTCGGGCACTACTACCAGGACATCCTGCTCAACACCGAGCAGAAGTGGGAGCACTGCCGCGCGATGTTCGGCGACGAGCGCGAGTCGTACTCCGACGCCCTCGACCGCCACTACAACGAGGGACCGCCGTCGGACTGGCCGACGCGCTTCGTGAGCGCCTACGCCACGATGCACCCCTGGGAGGACTGGGCCGAGACGTTCGCCCACTACCTCCACATCCGCGCCGTCCTGGAGACCTCCGCCGACTTCGGCGTGCGCGTCGAGGGGCCGACGGCCGTCAACCCCGACGGCGAGAACGACGAGTTCGAAGCCGCCCCGCAGTTCGGCGCCTCCGACCGCAGCTTCGACGAGATCTGGAGCGACTGGCTCCCGCTCACCTACGCCCTCAACCAGATCAACCGCGCGATGGGCAAAGACGACCTCTACCCCTTCGTCCTCTCCCAGCCCGCCGTCGACAAGCTCACCTTCATGCACCTGCTGGTGCGCTCGATGAAGAACGAGCAGGAGCTCGAGCAGGCGGCGCAGGCCGCCGCGGGCGACTAGGCACCGGAGCGCGGCGAACTGCCGTCGTCCGCGGTTGTCGAGCAGCCGCGGGTGACGGGAGTTCGCGCGACTAGGCCGTCCGGGCGCCCGGCGCGCGGAGGGCGTCCAGCATCAGCTCGAGGTGGCGCCGCCACATCGGTCGGGTCGCCGGGTCGGCCATGGTCGACGTGATGCCGCCCATCACGAGGCGGATGTCGCTGACCTGCATGTCGGAGCGGAGCGTGCCGCTGGCGACGCCGCCCTCGATCAGCTGCGTGGCGAGGGTGTTGACCTCGGTCACGTTGGCGGCGCACATCTGCCAGACCGCGGGGCGCGGGTCGCCGGACATCACGTGCTGGGTCGCGAGGTCGTCCTGCAGCTTCTCGGCGTTGCGCTCCAGCGACCAGAGCAGCGCCTCGCCGGGGTCGCCACCGCGCTCGATGGCCTCGCGGAGCCCGTCGGCGATCGTCTCGAACTTCTGGCGGACCAGCTCGCCGATCAGCGCGTCCTTGTTGGGGAAGTGGCGGTAGACCGTCCCCACCCCCACGCCGGCTGCTGCGGCGACCTCGTCCATCTGGGCGTCGCTGCCGGAGGTCGAGAAGACCTCCTTGGCGGCCTGGATGATCCGCTCGCGGTTGCGGCGGGCGTCGGCGCGCATCCGGGGCTCGGCGATGACGTCTTCACCCATGGATCCATTGTGAGGCACCCGCGCGGCGCCACGCGCCACGCTGGCCGGTCGCCCAGAACGGGTGGGGGTCGTTGGGGTTTTGTCGCTGCTGGTGGCCATCGCGTGAATCTCGTTTGACAAACGGAATCACATCTCCGTATCGTCCACCCCAAGTTAACCGGAACCGGACCTCCTTTTCCAGCTTTTCAAGATTTCGCATGCCTGACCAACTCCTCACGTCTCAACAGAAGAGCCGCGCGCTAGCCCTCCTCGCGCTCGCGCAGTTCATGGTGGTGATCGACGCCTCGATCACGAACGTCGCGCTGCCCTCGATCGGGCACGCGCTCGACTTCAGCCAGGAGAACCTCTCCTGGGTCGTCAACGCGTACACGCTCGCGTTCGGCGGCTTCCTCCTGCTCGGCGGGCGCCTCGCCGACTACCTCGGGCGCCGCCGGATGTTCATCGTCGGCCTCGTCCTCTTCTCGCTCGCCTCGCTGGCGGGCGGCTTCGCCGAGAGCGAGGCGACGCTGATCGTCGCCCGGGCGATCCAAGGTCTCGGCGCCGCGATCGCCTCGCCGGCCGCCCTGTCGATCGTCACGACGACCTTCGCCGAAGGCGCTGAGCGCAACAAGGCGCTCGGCATCTGGGGCGCGGTCGCCGGCGCAGGCGGCGCCGCGGGCGTGCTGCTCGGCGGCGTGCTCACCGAGTGGGCCGGCTGGGAGTGGGTCCTCTGGGTCAACGTCCCGATCGGCCTCGGCGCGGCCTTCATGGCGCCGCGCATCCTCGTCGAGTCCAAGGAGGACGAGGAGGAGGGCGCCTTCGACCTCCCCGGCGCCATCACCGTCACCGCTGGCCTCGGCCTGCTCGTCTACGCGATCGTCGACGCCGCCTCGGCGGGCTGGCTCTCGACCGAGACGCTCGTGCGCGCCGGTATCGCCGCCGTGTTCCTCATCGCGTTCGTCGCGATCGAGTCGCGCAGCAAGTCGCCGCTCGTCCCGTTCTCGATCTTCCGCCTGCGGACGCTGCGCGGCTCCAACGTCGTCGGCCTCTTCATCGGCATGTCGCTCTTCTCGATGTTCTTCTTCATCACCCTCTACGAGCAGCAGGTGCTCGGCTACTCGGCCCTCGAGGCCGGCCTGTCGTACCTGCCGCTCGCGCTCGCGATCATCTTCAGCGCCGGCGGCGCCTCGGCGCTCGTCACGCGCTTCGGGTTCAAGCCGATCCTCGCGGCCGGCATGGGCTTGATCACCGTCGCGCTGCTGTGGTTCTCGCAGGCCGACGTCGGCGGCAGCTACGTCGCCGACATCCTGTTCCCGTCGATCATGGCGGGCGTCGGCCTCGGCTTCGCGTTCGTGCCCGTCACCATCGCGGCGGTCACCGGCATCGAGCCGCACGAAGCCGGGCTCGCGTCCGGCCTGATCAACACGAACCAGCAGATCGGCGGCGCCCTCGGCCTCGCGATCCTCGCGTCGATCGCCAACAGCCGCACGCTCGACCTGGCAGGCGCCGGCAAGCCGACCGTCAGCCACCTCGTCGAGGGTTTCCAGCTCGCCTTCATGGTCGGCGCGGCCTTCGCCTTCGTCGGCCTCATCGCGACGCTGGTGATCATCAGCTCCGAAGACTCCCGCGAGCACGCCGAAGCCGCGCAGCGCGGCGACGCTCCCGCGGTCGCGGTCGGCTAGGAACGCGCACCGCCCAGGGGTGGGGAGACCCCCGTTCGGACACCCTTCCGCTCGCTGGCGCTCGCTGCGGTCGCCACGGTCCGCCCGGGGG
>JAEYAL010000204.1 GCA_023404805.1 Actinomycetes bacterium
GCGCTGGACCGTCGAGGAGCGCCCCGCTGGCGGCGGGGCGCCCGCCATCACCTTCGCGACCGACGCCACCACCGGCGAGCAGCAGGCCGTCAAGTACGACGGCGGCGCGCTCGGCACGATCTGGCTCAGCGACTGCGATGACCCGGTGCGCAACCCGGCCGGGACCGCCGCGGGCGCGCTCGCGGGAGACAAGCCCGCCTGCCGCTTCGCCCGCGCGGCTGGCGACGGCAACGCCGAAGGCGACGGCGACTGGCTCGCGGCGTCGGCGGTGTCCGCGGTCTTCGGCGGCTCGATCGCGGCGGACGTGATCCTCGAGGCGCGACGCTCGCCGGATGGCGCCCATCTCCTGGTCTGGGTCGGCGGAGACGCGACCGACGCCGTCTGGGTCGCCCGCGCCGACGGCTCGCAGCCGCGCCTGCTCGCCCTGGGCGAGAACGTCGTCCTGCACCGCATCCGGTGGACGGCCGCGGGCGGCGCCCAGTTCACCTACCAAGTCGGCTGGGGCGCGCTTCGCACCGCGACCAGCACGGTCACGGCCGCGAGCGGCATCGATACATGGTCCACGGCCGATCCGCCGCTCGCCCCGGACGCAAGCGACGAGGGCGTCCGCTTCGACGTGCTCCACGGCGTGACCCTCGACGGCGCCGCGGGCATCGCCGACATCGCGGTCGAGCGCGCGACCGGCAAGCGTTTCGTGATCCGGACGTGGACGCCAGCCGGAATCGGCAAGCCCGCGACCGCTGCTTGGGCCAGCGATTGCGGCGACGCCGCGCGCAACCCCGGCGGCACCGCTCGCGGCGCAGTCCGCGGCGCGGCACCCGCCTGCACGTTCGCCAGGACCGAGGTCCCCGCCGATCCGAAGCCGGGCGATCCGAAGCCCGAGGATCCCAAGCCGACCGCGCCGACCACGCCCTCAACCCCGCAGCAGCCGCAGGGCGAGGTCAGGCCCCCGGTCACCACACCGGCACCCGCGCGCGTAAAGCTGATCGCGGTCGGCACCAAGCTCGGCGGAAGAAAGAAGAACCTGCTCACGGTCAAGTTCGCCGCGCTCGAGGGCAAGGGCCTGCGCATCCAGCTCGTGCTCTCCGGCAAGGGCGGCAAGGCCGCCGCGGTCTTGGTGCGCGTCTTGCTCACGGCCGAGCAGGCCAAGGCCGGGACGATCCGCCTGCAGCTCAGCAAGTCGGCCGTCAAAAAGGTGCGCGCGGCAGGCGGCAAGGGCCTCTCCGTGCAGCTCGCCGCGCTGACGGCGGACGCCAAGCCGCTCTCCTGAGCCGCGTCCTCGCGCGCCCCGTCGCGGCGCCCCGGAGCCGCGCCGCCGCGAGCATCGCACCTGCGCCGCCTGCGCCCGTCTCCCGCGTCCGCCCGCTCGCGGCGACCGCCACGAGCGGTGCCCTTCGCAGGGGATGCGCATACCATGGCCGGAAGATCATGGATCTCCAACCTGGGACGCCCGCATGAACGACACCGAACGCAGCTGCGTCACGGCAGTCCGCACGCTCACCATCGACGCGATCGAGAAGTCCAACAGCGGGCACCCTGGCCTGCCGCTGGGTCTCGCCGGGCTCGCCTACCTGCTCTACGGCGAGGTGCTCAAGCACGACCCCAAGGACCCGTCGTGGCCTGACCGCGACCGCTTCGTGCTGTCGGCCGGCCATGGCTCGATGTGGCAGTACGCGGCCCTGCACCTCTCCGGCTACGACCTGTCGCTCGACGACATCAAGAACTTCCGCCAGTGGGGCTCCAAGACCCCGGGCCACCCGGAGCTCGACCGCCACATCCAGACGCCCGGCGTGGAGCTGACCACCGGCCCGCTCGGCCAGGGCACCGCGAACACCGTCGGGCAGGCGATGGCCGAGGTCTTCCTGCGTGAGCGCTACGGCAAGGAGGTCGTCGACCACCGCACCTACGCGATCGTGTCCGACGGCGATCTGATGGAGGGCATCTCCGCGGAGGCCGCCTCGATCGCCGGACAGCTCGGCCTGGGCCGTCTCACGTGGTTCTACGACGACAACGACATCTCGCTCGACGGGCCGACCTCCCTGTCGTTCTCGCGTGAAGACGTGTCGGCGCGCTTTGAGGCCTACGGCTGGCACGTGCTCGACGTCGGCGACGCCGACGACCTCGACTCGCTGCGCCGCGCGATCGACGCCGCGCACGCCGAAGAGAGCCGCCCGACGCTGATCCACGTCCACTCGATCATCGGGTTCCCGTCGCCGAACAAGCAGGGCACCTCGAAGTCGCACGGCGCCCCGCTGGGCGCCGACGAGGCGCGCCTGACGAAGGAAGCGCTCGGCGTCGACCCCGACAAGACGTTCGACGTCCCCGCCGAGGTGTACGAGGCGTTCAGCGCCGTCGCGCGCGGCGGCGAGGCCCACAGCGAGTGGAACCACCGCTTCCAGAAGTGGCAGACCGAGAACCCCGAGTTCGCGGCCGAATGGGACGCGGCCTTCAACGGCGGCCGCCCCCCGGCGCCGCTCGACGACGTCCTCCCGACCGAGTGGGACAAGGACAAGCTCGCGACCCGCGCGGCGGGCGGCAAGATCATGGCCGCCTTCGAGGCCGCCGTCCCGACGATGATCGGCGGCGCCGCCGACCTCACCGAGTCGACGAAGACGATCTTCCCCGGCTCCGAGCAGTTCACGCATGAGGCCGCGGGCCGCAACGTGTTCTTCGGCGTCCGCGAGCACGCCATGGGCGGCATCGTCAACGGCCTGGCTGCGCACGGCGGCATCGTGCGCCCGTACGGGTCGACGTTCCTCCAGTTCGCCGACTACATGCGCAGCTCGATCCGCCTCTCGGCGCTGATGGGGCTCAAAACGGCGTGGGTGTTCACGCACGACTCCGTCGCCCTCGGCGAGGACGGCCCGACGCACCAGCCGGTCGAGCACTTCGCCGCGCTGCGCGCGATCCCCGAGCTCGTCGTGCTCCGCCCGGCCGACGCGACCGAGACCACCGAGGCGTGGCGCGTGATCATCGAGGAGATCAACGGCCCCGCCGTGCTGATCCTCAGCCGCCAGGACCTGCCGGTGCTCGACCGCTCCAAGTACGGCACCGTGAAGGGCGTCGGGCTCGGCGGCTACGTGCTGTCGGCTGCCGGCGGCGACGAGGTCGGCGCGATCGTCGCGACCGGCTCCGAGATCGAGCTCGCGCTCAAGGCGCAGGAGCAGCTCGCGGGCGAGGGCGTGCACGTGCGCGTCGTCTCGCTGCCGAGCTGGGAGCTCTTCGAAGAGCAGGACGACGTGTACCGCGAAGAGGTGCTGCCGGAGCACCTGCCGACCGTCTCCGTCGAGGCGGGCATCCGCCAGGGCTGGGAGCGCTACGCGCAGGCCCATGTGTCGATCGACCGCTTCGGCGCCTCGGCCCCGGCCGCGATCGTGCTCGAGAAGCTCGGGATGACGGTCGAGAACGTCGTCGCCAAGGTGCACACGCTCGTCGGCTAAGGCCGCATCAGGCTCGAGGCTGCCGGCTGACGCCGACGGCTTGCACGGCTCCGGGTCGACCACCAAACGCTGGCGGTCAGCCCGGAGCCGTTGTGTTGAATACCGCTGGTATGGCGCGCGAAGGTGGGTTCGCTCGGCAGCTCGGGCGCGTCCGTAGGTTTCGCCGGGCCATGAACTTCCAGGACCCCTTCGGCCGGCCGCAGTCCGGCGCTCCCTTCTCCGGCCAGCCCTTCAACACGGGTGCAGGCCAGCCCTTCGGCGGCGGCCAGCCGTTTGGCGGCGGTGCGCCGCAGCGCCGCCGCCGCGGGTTCTTCGGCCCGTTGCTCGCGGCCTTCGTGATCTTCGACCTGTTCGTGATGCTCGTGGTCGGCGGCCTCTTCGCCGTCGGCGCGATCGGCGGCTCGGATGTCGACGACGACTACGTCGTGATCCCGCCGACCGCTGCCGACGTCGCTCGCGTCGAAGCCCAGGAGCGCAAGGACGGCGTCGAGCCGCACGGCGCCGCGGCTCACGCCAGCGGCGGCACCACGGTCGTCACCCGCGAGTCGGGCACTAGCACGATCGTCACGCCCAAGCCCGCGCAGCCGGCCAAGCCGGCTGGTCCGGCGCCGCAGGGGCTGAACGCCACCTCGCTGCTGCGCGCCGACAACCTCCGACCGGCCCTCGCCTCCGCGCAGAAGCTGGCCGGCGGCGGCCGCATCACCAACCTGCGCCTCGACGCGACCCGCCTCAACGTGCAGGTCGCGACGCCCAGCGGCGACCTCGTGATCATGAGCGCGCTGGCGGGCCAGCCTGCCGAAGTCGTGACGCGTGTCGAAGGCGGCGCGTCGACGCGCGACGGCGTGCGCTTCAGCGACATCAACCCGGCGGCGCCGGAGCGGCTCGTCCGCGCGGCCGGCGCCACCGGCACCGGTTCCAAGGCCGTCAACTACCTCGTGATCCAGCCGGCGCTCGCGCCGTGGGCGCTCCACACGATGGGCGGCACGCGCGTCGCCGCCGACGCAAGCGGCAACCCGGAGTAGCCCGCTGGCCTGCAGGTTTGCGCCGCAGTGGCGCAAACCTGCGACCTGCGGCGGCTCGGCCTGGCGCTCAGCAGCGCGCAGCCCGGCCCGGCGCTCAGCAGCGCGCGGCGGTCTTCGGGATCCGCTTGAGGGCGATGTCGCCGATGAACGGCAGCGCTCCCGACTGGCACGAGATCCGGATCGCGCGCCTGGCGTGCGGTGAGGACGGCGAGCCGAAGTAGTCGATGGTGGTGACCACCAATCCAGCGCCGACCAGGCGCTTGATGGTGGCGCGCGCCAGGCGTCGGCCCGCCGCGTCGGTCGGGACGTACTTCTTCTTCGCGAAGTCGTAGGTGCCCGTCGGGTCTTCGCGGTTCCAGGCGTCGAGCAGCGGGACGAACGGGTCGATGACCGTGTCGCCGTTCTGCGCCATCAACACGCCGCCAGCGGCGTGCACGCGCGTCGAGAGGCGCGTGACGAGGTCGACCATGCCCGGCTGCTGGGCCGCGTGCTCCTCGACCATGTCGACGTTGTCGAGGAACAGGCCGTCGAAGCCCTTCTTCAGCAGGTCCGGTGCGATCTGGTCGGCGAGGGCGTCGCGGGCGCCCGCCTGGCTGACGTCGGCGTAGGCCTCGCCCTCCCAGTCGCCGAGCTCCTCCAGCCGGTAGTCCTCCAGCAGCGGGAACCACGACCGCCACGACTCGACTGATCCGACGCTGAGATAGGCGAGGACGAGCGCGCCATGGGCCTTGAGCTTCTTGACCTCGCGGGCCGTCGTGAGCTCCCCATCGACGACGACGAGGTCGCGCCGCGCCAGCCGCGCGACGTTCGCGCGGGTGAGATCCGCCCCGAGCGCTGGCGCGAACGTTCGCGCGTCCTTCAGCAGCTGCTGGCGGATCGACGGCTCCGCAGCGCGGGTCGCGGCGGCGCCCGAGGGCGCGGCAGCGGCTGACGCTGGTGCAGCGACGGCGCAGGCGGCTGCGGCCAGCACCGTGGGGACAACACGGAAGGACATCCCCAGAGACGGTAAACGGCGCGCGCCGGCTTGGCGACGGTCCTGGCCGCTCGGCGCCACCACCCGCTGGCGCTGGGGGACGCGCGTCCCCCAGCCGTGCGCGCCTAGTTCGCCGGCGTGGTCGGAGTGGTCGGCGCCACGTTCGGCACCGGCAGCGTCGTGCGCACGTAGACCGACTCGCCGCCACCGCTCGTGGCAGGCGAGACCCAGAAGGCCGCGACGGCCGTGTCGGCCGCAGCGAAGCGCGGGATCCGGCCGCCGAACAGCACCGAGCCGATGCCGCCGACGAGCTGCTTGCCCTCGGCGTCGACGCTCAGGCGCTCGTACTTCGTGCCCGCGGCGTTGACCCAGCCGAGGTCGACGGCGCTGTTCGTGTCCGACGCATCCATCGGCGTGGGCGTGGCGACGGCCACCGCGGCGCTGTCGGCGCGCAGCGTCGGCGTGCTCTCGCCGTTGACCGCGCCCGGCAGCGTGGTGACCGTGCGCGTGATGCCCTTCAGGTCGACGAGGTAGGCCGTGCGGTTGCCGCTGGTGGTGCGCGTCACGAGGAGGCGGCGCAGGTCCCAGCTCCAATCGGCCAGCACCGGCGAGCCGCCAGTCGGCAGGCCCTTGTCGGCGAGGTCGACCGTGACCGTGGTGCCGGTCTTCTTGTCGTACTGCTTGAACTCGGTCTTGGAGGCGGTCCACGCGAGGTAGCCGGTGTACCGGCCGTCGCCGCTGACCTGCGGGCGGCTCAGCGTGGTGGTGGTCGTCGCAGCGGTGCCCACCACGGTCGGCGTGCCGACGAACGGATCGCCGATCTCGACGGTGTCTTTGCCGAGGATGCCGCCGTCAGCCGCGTACGCGTAGGTCTTGCCGTCGCTGGAGAGCGACGGCTGGCCCGTGGCCTTGGTGCTCAGCGGCGTCGCGGCGGGCGCGCCCTTGGTGAACACGTAGGGCTTGGCGAAGATGCCGAGGCCGCTGAGGAACACGACGCGCTTGCCGTCGACGCTGAGCGCGCTGCTGCCGTCGAACGGCAGCGTCACCGGCTGCGGCACCTCGACGGACTGCTGCTTGAGCGTGTCGAGCAGGTAGAGCTTGCCGGTGCCCCCGATGATCGAGCCGACCGCGATCGCCGCGCCCGTGCCGCCCGCGTTGACGCCGAGGCCGCCGACCTGCGTGCCCGGCGCGCCGACGGGGAGCTCGACCGTGAAGCCCTTCGCGACGATCGGCGTGGTGGGGCTGACGCCCTGCTTGGTCCAGAGCAGCTTCCACTGCGCCTGCCATTGCGCGTTGACCCGCTTGGCCATGTCCTGCCACTGCTTGGTCCACTGCTTCTGCCATGCCTGGATCTGCTTGGTGAACGGATCGGCCGCGGCCGCTGGCTGAGCGGCGGCGCCGGAGATGAGCAGCGCGGCGACCAGCAGCGGAGTGGTGAGCTGGCGGCGGAACATGGGTGACTCTCTCGGACGAACAGATCGCGGCCGGACGGGCCCGCGCAAAACTCCAGCGGCATGGGCGATCTCGCCGCGCCGCGCGTGCGCCGGATTATGCGGGTCGTGGCGCGCTGCCACTGAGCCAGCCGTCACACAGTTCCGTGCTGGTACCCGCGAGTCCGAGTGGCGGAAACCGGTGCGCCAGCAGGCCGTTTGCGTGTCTGTTGACGCCGCCTGGCGTTCTTGAGTGGCGCATCGCCGCTCAAGAACGTCGCACGACCGGCCGACTCCCCCGGCCGAGCTCGCCCCTCCAGCGCTCGCCCCTCATGCCTCGTCGCCCGCCCCGCATCCTCCCTCTCGTCGGACCGGCCGTCCTCGCCGCCGGACTCGCCGTCGCCGCGCCTGCCGCGCAGGCCACCGCGTTCCCGACCTACACGCCGACCGGCGCCGAGTGCCGCCTGGCGACCTCGCTCGGCCTCGCCGCCGAAGGCGCCGCGCTCGTCGACCCGCTCGGCTACATCTACGACACCGGCAACGTCGACACGGGCTACGCGACGCTCGACGACGGCGGCACGGTGCTGGCCACCCCGAGCGTCCTCGCCGACGACGCCTGGGACCGTTTCGGCGCGCTCTTCGTGGGTCCGCGCAGCGGCGCGGCCATCTACGGCGACGCCGCGGAGGACCCGCTCGGCTGCGAAGCCGAGGCCAGCGGCCGCCAGGTCGCGTTCAAGTCGGTCGCCATCGGCGGGCTCGACGTGCGCCGGCGGCTGTTCGTGTCCGCCTCCCAGGGCTCGGGCGTCCGCATCCTGGACTCTGTGACGAACCCGACGGCGGCGCCGATCACCACGGGCGTCTACGTCGGCGACCTGCGCGACAACAACTTCGGCTCGCTCGGCTCCGACAGCACCACCAGGCTGACGGCCACCTCGAGCGGCGAAACCACCTTGTCGACCGCCGACCGCTGGCTCACCACCGGCGACGGCCGCAACATCGGCCCCGACCCCGCGCTCGCGCACGTCTGGGGTGGCCCGGATGCCGAAGAGCCTGCGAACTTCGTCCGCAGTGGCGCGCAGGCAGGCGGCGCTGCCGCCGTCGACTCGCCCGGCGCCCTCGACAGCGACCAGCTCGGCTGGGGCTGGGAAGGCGTGACCCTCGCGCCCGGCGAGACCCGCTCGTTCCTCTCGTGGGAGGCGATGCGGTCCACCATCGACGGCCGCGCGGCCTCCCAGGCCGCTGCTGCTGCGGCGGCCGCTGCCGACCTCTCTGGCGCGCCGCTCAGCCGCGTCTACCAGGGCCTCACGGAGCAGCAGATCGGCCAGGTCCGCAACTGGGCCAAACCGCCGGTCGACGGCGAGATCGGCGCGGTGACCGGGGCGTCGACGGCGTCGACGGTGACGCTCACGGCGTCCGGTGTCGACTTCGGCTCCTCGGCGCTGGCGACCTGCACCGGCGGCACCCTGACCTGGGACTTCGGCGACGGCACGAGCGCGACCGGCGCGACCGTGGCACACCGCTTCGCCGCTGGGACCGCGGAGGTAGCGCTCACGATCGCCAGCACCTGCGGCGAGTCCAAGGTGCTTGAGACGACCTTCGAGGTGACGCAGTCCGCCCCTGATCCGGCCCCCGAACCCGAACCCGAGCCGGAGAGCCTCCCGGCGTCGACCAAGCACGAACCCGCGGCCAAGGCTCCGCAAGCGCTGCTGTCGACGCCGGCGGCCTCCATCGCCAGCACCTCCGGCCCCGCGCCCGCCGCCGACGCGCTTGGCCTGGCCGTGGATGTCGCTCCGAAGCTGTCGGCCGCCGAGCTGTCCAAGCGCGGCGTGCGCCCGACACTCACCGCCACGGAGGCCGGCACCGTGCGCCTCGTGCTCTCCGGCGGCGGCTTGAAGATCGTCAAGACCAAGGAGGTCGTGGCGGGAGTGGAGACGCCGGCGGCGATGAAGCTCGGGCCGAAGGACGGCAAGCGCGTCCGCGGCCTCAAGACGCTCCAGCTCCGCGCGAAGCTCACCACGGAGAGCGGCGCCGAGGTGATCACGTCGCACGTGATCACCGTCGGGCGCTAGCGGGTCCGTAGGCCTACCCCGCGGGTCTGGTCAGCCCGCGGGCAGCCGCGCCGCGGCCGCATCGGCCACCGCGGACTCCGGCTCGATCGCGAGCGCGATCTCGCCCAGTGAGATCATCCCGACGAGGATCCCGGCCTTCTCGACGCCGACGCGCTTGAGGCTGTGCTCGCGCAGCACCTGCAGCGCATCGCGCACGTCGTCGTCTGGAGACACCGTCACGACGTTGCGCGTGGCGATGTCAGCCGCCTTGAAGTCCGACGCGGGAAGGTCGCTGGCGATGGTGCGGACGACGATGTCGCGGTCGGTGATGATGCCGCGCGGCCTGCCGTTCTCGTCGACGACCGGGATCGCGCCCTCGTTCGTGTCGCGCATCAGCCGGGCGACCTCCGTGAGCGGCGCATGGCCGGTCACGGTCCGCAGGTACGGGCTCATGATGTCTTTGACGCGCGGCATCCGCTGGCTCCTGAGGTCGGGTCCTGAGGTCCATTGTGCTCCGGAACCGGCGCGCGCTGGTGAAGTTCTTGGAGGCCGGGCGGTCAGTGGCGCGCGGCAGGATCCGCCAGGGCGGCGCGGTCGCGCGGATTCGGCCCGCCGACACCGGTGGAGAACTCGCGGCGGCGCCAGCGCCCGCCCGCATCAGCCGCGAGCGGCGGGGTGTCGAATCCAGCGCCGTCGCGAAGCCCGGCCATCAGCTCCAGGACGACGTCCCCGGAGTCGTAGCGCGGGGTCCAGCCGAGCTGGCGCAGCCGGTCGGTCAGCATCACCGGCACGTTGGTCGCGATGTCGAGCCAATCCGGCGACACAGGATGCAGGCGCGCCCGCCACGTGAGGTCGACGAGCTGCCGGACGGCGCGGCGCGGCAGCGGCAGGGGGCGGGCCCCGAGCAGGTGCGCGAGGGCCTCCGCATCGAGCGGCGGATTGGCGCCGACGTTGTAAGCGCCGTAGGCGCGCTGGTCGAGGCACAGCAGCCGGTACGCCTCGGCGCAGTCTTCGGCATGCAGGACCTGGCCGCCGAGCCCCTCGAGCTGCGGGACGAACGGGATCACCCGGGGGTCGGCGAGCCGTCCTGGCACGAGCGGTCCGCCGAAGTAGCGACGGATCTCGCTCGCGGCGGCGTATTGGAAGATCAGGCCCGGCCGCAGCCGGGCGACGCGCAGCTCGGGGTGGCGGCGTTCGAGCTGGTCGAGGGCTCGCTCGGCCGCCACCTTCTGCCGCGAGTAGTAGGAGCTCGCGATGCCGTGGGTCGGCCAGCGCTCGTCGACGGGTTGATCGACGTCCGCTGGCGAGTATGCCGCGACCGACGACGCGTGCACCAGCGCCCCGACTCCGGCCTCGGCGGCGGCGTCGAACACGCGTCGGCTGCCGCCGACGTTCACCGCCTCGGTGATCCGCCGGTCGCGCGAAGGCTGGATCAGCCACGCGAGATGCACCACGACATCGGCGCCGTCGAACAGCGGCCGCAAGTCGTCGCGCGCGACGTCGGCGAAGCGCCACTCCGTCTTGGGCGGCTGCCACTGCGGGCGCCGCCCCGCC
>JAEYAL010000248.1 GCA_023404805.1 Actinomycetes bacterium
GCTGGAGCCCTGGCGACCGTGACCCCGTCGGCCGCCGTCGTGCAGGTCGCCCCAGAGGCGCCGGTGGCGCCGCAGGCGCTGCTGCCCGCGTTGGAGCAGCTCGAAGCCGACATCCGGTCGGGAGCCCCGGCCGTGGCGCGTATCGAGCCGCAGAGCGCGCCCGCGCAGGCTGCGCCGGTCGCCAACCACCCGGATCCGCGCGCCGTCACCGAGACCGGAGAGAGCTTCGAAGAAGCCTTTATCCGGTCGCTGACCGAGGGGCCCGAGCAGAACGGCGACCCGATGGCGAACCTCCGCCGCGCACGTCGCGGATCCCGCGGGCGCGGCCCGCTGCGCGGGCGCCGCTAGCCCCGCGAAGGCCGCGACCGCGTCAGGTCGCGGACCGGGCCAGCCAGTCGGCCAGGCCCGTCAGGACCTGCGCGGGCGACTCGCTGGCCGGACGCTCCGGCAGGGCGAGCTGCGGCGCCGGGAGCGCCGCGGCATCGAGGAGGTCCTGCTCGTGGACGAGCACCGAGCGGGCATACCGCGCCAGCTCGGCGGACCGGTCGAGCCCAGCGCCGTCGAGGGTGTCCGCGACGCGGTCGAGGAGGGGCGCGTCGATCTCCGCGCGCAGCGACGCGCGCCGGCGGTTGACGATCGTCCCCGCCACTGGGTACCCGCGGCTGCGCAGCTCCGCAGCCAGCAGCCCGGCGGCGTACAGCGGCTCGCCGGCCGGCGCGCAGACGAGCGTGAACGCCGAGCGGTCGCTGCGGAGCAGCTCCTCGGCGTGGTCGAGGTGCTTGCGCAGCGCCCGGCCGAACGGCGCGGCGGCGTCGAGGAAGGTGGCGATCTCGGTGAGCAGGTCGGCGCCCCACAGCTTGCCGAGGGCGCGGCCTGGGCCGGGGATCCGCCCGACACGCCCGGCAAGCGCGCTCGCGCGGCCAACGGTGCGGACGGTCCGGCCGGAGAGCAATCCGACGATGCGCGCCGGGCCATCGAGCAGTTCCAGCGCATGCATCGCGGGCGGCGTGTCGAGCACGATCGCGTCGTACCGCCCGTCGACGCTGAACCGCTCGAGCTCGACGATCGCCATGAGCTCCTGCATGCCCGCGTCGCCGCCGGTCAGCTCACGGGTGATGCGGCTCGAGAGCAGCCGCTCGCGGTCGCGCTCGGCGACATCGAGCTCGTCGACGACGCGGGCGAAGCTCGCGGCCGGGTCGAGCATCGCGGCATCCATCTCCGGCTCGCCCGGCAGATGCACCGTGACGGGGTCGGCGCCCAGATCGTGGCCGAGCGCTTCGGCGAGGCGCCGCGCCGGATCGACGGTGAGCACGAGGACCCGGCGCCCGGCTCGGGCCAGCGCGAGTCCGAGGGCCGCGGAGACGGTCGTCTTGCCGACCCCGCCCGCTCCGCCGACGACGATCAGGTCGGCCGTCGTGAGCTGCTCGAGCAGGGGCCTGGACGCGGGCGTCGTCATGCGGTGGCTCCGCGCAGCGCCGTGACGATCGCCTCGACGCCGTCGCCAGGGTGTTCGACCACGCGCAGAGGCTGCACGCCGATCGCTTTGGTGACGCGCCCAAGCTGGGCGCGCTCGCTGCGCCCACGGGCCGCGAGGCCGAGGACGATCTCGGCGGCAGCCTGCTCTGCCGCGCTCCCTCCCGCCGCGGCCGCGAGCCGATCGAGCTCGGCGGCTGGCGGGCTGTGCGGGGCGAGCCGGTTGGCGATCACCAGCTCCGGCTCGTGGCCGGTGCGGCTGGCCAGCGCCGCGGCGAGGTCGACGAGCTCAGACACCGCGAGGCCGTCGCCGGTGGTGACCGCGACGCAGGACACCTGCGATGGATCAGCGATCCACGCCCCGAGGTTGCGGGCGCGGGCGGCGATCGGCCCGACGGCCGCTGCGCGCTCAAAGCGGCCGGGGGCGTCGAACATCGCGAGGAGGTGGCCGGTGGCCGGGGCGTCGAAGACCACGCGCTCGTACTCGAGCTCCAAGAGCCGCTGCAGCTCGCCGATCGTCAGCAGCTCGCCGAGCCCCGGCGTGGCGGCGGTGATCAGTCCGAAGACCCGGCTGGCGCGCAGCGCAGCGGCCAGCGGGCCGGGGAGCTGGGCGTCGAGGTAGGTGTGGAGCGCCTTGGTGCCGTCGAGCCCGATCACGGTCGGCGCTGGCAAGCCGGGCAGTGGCCGGACCGGCTGCGCGTCGGCCGGATGCACGAGCGCGACCCGCTCACCTCGCGCGGCATAGGCATGTGCGAGCGCGGTCGCTGCGGAGCTGCGTCCGACACCGCCTTTGCCGCACGCGATCACGAGAGGAGTGGCGGGCAGTGCCTCGCCGTCGCGCACCTTCATCACGCCCGAGCATACGGCTGCGACAAGCGGCAAGGTCAACCCGCAGGGTCAAGTCGAACTTGAGCCTTTAAGCGCTTCGCCGCGGCGCTGGGAGGGATTGCTACGCGCGCGACGAAAGAGGGCCCCAGCGCGCAACGGAAGCTGCGCGTCCACCACCCGCAAGTCGTGTCCCCGACCGACCCCAGGACCGTGCCAGCCACCGCCAAGATCATCACCTTCGCCAACCAGAAGGGCGGCGTCGCCAAGACGACGACCGCGCTGAACCTGGCCTGCGCGCTCGCCGAATCAGGGCACCGGGTGCTCTGCGTCGACATGGATCCGCAGGGCAACCTCACGATGAGCCAGGGCATCGACCCGGAGAACCTGGAGCGCTCGATCTTCGATGTGCTCGTCAACGACCTGCCGATCCGCGACGTCATCCAGCACCGCGAGATCGACGTCGCGGTCGGCTCGATCGACCTGGCCGGCGCCGAGATCGCGATGTCCTCGCAGATCGGCCGCGAGCGCAAGCTCGCCAAAGCCCTCGCGCCGGTCGTCAGCGACTACGACTTCATCTGCATCGACACGCCGCCCAGCCTCGGGCTGCTCACGATCAACGCCCTCACGGCGTCGCACAAAGTCATCGTCCCGGTGCAGTGCGAGTATCTCTCGATGCGAGGTCTCGCTCAGCTGCAGGCGACCGTCCGGATGATCAAGGAGGACCTCAACCCGGTCCTCGAGATCGAAGGCATCCTGCCCACGCTGGTCGATACGCGCACCCTGCACGCCAAGGAGGCGCTGGAGCTGCTCGAAGAGCACTTCGGCGAGCAGGTGTTCGCCGCCCGCATCAAGAAGACCGTCCGGTTCGCAGAGGCTCCGGTCCGCGGCATGTCGGTGCTCAAGTACGACCCCACGGGCAAGGCGGCCAAGTCCTACCGCGCCCTCGCTAAGGAGGTGCTCCATGGCCGCTGACCAGGATCCTCAGGACCGCGCGCGCACCAACCGCGCGAGCATGCACGAAGGACCGCTCGCCGAGCTGTTCCGCCGCACGACCGACGAGCAGCCCGCTCCGCCCGGCAACGCGCCGACGCCCGGGAACCAGCCCACGCCGGGGACGACCCCCGGCCCCGATATGCACAAGCAGCCGGAGCACGACGCTCCCCAGCCCACGCCGGCCGCGCGAGACGAGCGCCCCGGTTTCACCAGCCAACGCCGACCTGAGGTGCGTGCCGCCATCAACGATCGAGTCTTCAACCAGTCCGCCCCGCGGGGCCTTGCTGGTCAGCCCCTGATCAAGGTCGTCGGTGTGGGCGGCGGCGGCGTGAACGCCGTCAACCGCATGGTCGACGCCGGCGTCACCGGCATGGAGTTCATCGCGGTCAACACTGACCTGCAGTCGCTGCAGACGTCCTCGGCCGACGTGACGATCCCGATCGGCGAGGTGCTCACCCGCGGCCTCGGCGCCGGCGCTGAGCCCGACACCGGCCGCGCGGCTGCGCTCGAGAGCTACGAGATCCTGAAGGACGAGCTCCGCGGCGCGGACATGATCTTCATCGCCGTCGGCGAGGGTGGCGGCACCGGCACCGGTGCTGCGCCGGTCGTGGCCCGCGTGGCTCGCGAGCTCGGGGCGCTCACCGTCGCGATCGTGACGCGGCCGTTCGCGTTCGAGGGCATGAAGCGCTCGCAGGCCGCGAGCCGCGGCATCGACACGCTGGTCGAAGAGGTCGACACCCTCATCGTCGTCCCGAACAACCGCCTGCTCGAGATCCTCGACCAGAAGACGTCGATGGTCGACGCGTTCCGCGTCGCCGACGACGTGCTGCGCCAGGGCGTGCAGGGCGTGTCCGACCTGATCACCAAGACCGGCCTGATCAACCTCGACTTCGCCGACGTGCGCACGATCATGACCGACGCAGGCAACGCCCTGCTCGGCATCGGCGTCGGCAAGGGCGAGAACGCCGCGACGATGGCCGCCGAGAAGGCCGTGTCGTCGCCGCTGCTGGAGACCGAGATCGACGGCGCCCGCAAGGTGCTGCTCTCGATCGTCGGCGGCGAGGCGCTGTCGCTCTGGGAGATCAACGAAGCCGCGCAGGTGATCGGCGACGCGGTGCACCCCGACGCGAACATCATCTTCGGCGCGAGCATCGATCCGGCGCTCGGCGGCGACGAAGTCTGGATCACGACGATCGCCACCGGCTTCGCTCCGCCGGCGCCGCCGCGGTTCTCGAACCGCATGGCTGAGCCGGCGGGCGAGCCGCGCGTGACGCGCCGCCCGCCGCTGCAGTCCAGCCGCGCCGCCGAACCGCGTGTGTCGCGCTCCTTCGGCGACCCGGACATTCCGGAGTTCGTGCCACGCGGCTAGGTCCGCGCAAACCGGGTTCGCGCCCGGCGTTCGTCTGAACCGACGGCCCGTTCCACCCGCTGGGGTGGGGCGGGCCGTTGTCGTTGTCGGGGCAAATGTCCAGGTTGCTGAACGCACGGCCGATATTTGGCGGGCGCGCGCGTGCACCGATAACTCCTGCGAAATCAAGCTAAATTCGGTATGGGTCGGTCGAATGGCCAGGGTTATGCGTCCCCTGGACGGGGGTCGAATGGCCGGGGTCAATCGAACGTCGATCACGTCCACATTTGCTTGCAACGCGTCAAGCCGAGGTCGAAAGGGTGGTCAATCAACCAACCACCTGCAGAGTCGATGACCTGCCGGTCGACCAACGAGGACGCGACCCATGACGCGCTCATCTCGCTGGCAGAGCACGGCCCGCTGGGGCCGCGCTGCTGCACGCGCTTTTCTTCTATCCATCGTGCTCGGGACCGCATTCGGCGGAGGGGCAGCAAAGGCCGGGACCGACAGCCTCTGCAACGGGTGCTGGGTAGGAGCCAACAGCTACTTCCCCGGTCCGCAGCACACCCTGACCGGCGTCAAGGGCACGACGTCTCCGAACACCCTGTGGGGCTGCGGCGGAGCGGTCAACTACGGCAGCTACTTCTGTGGCATTCCGTCGGGCTGCCACTCCTACAACGGCAACGGCGGCGTGCAGACGCCGGCCATCCGCCACCGCAACTCGCAGGCGCGCCAGATGGAAGGCGTGTCCACCTGGGGCTCGACCGGGCCGCCGTCGAACTGCACGTACTCCTATGTGCTCTCTGCTTCTGCTGACGGGCCAGTGGAAGCGAAGGATCCAGACGGGATCGCCGTGCTCGAGCGGTCCGCGGTCCGCGGCCCTGAAGATCTCGCTGACGTCTTCCCGGGCGCGGACCTCAGCCGCGTGCGTTCGTTCGAGACGCCCCGCGGCCAAGCGTTCGTCGTCGTCGATCCAGGCGCGCGCCTGGTCTGCGTGGCCGTGGACGACGAGGGGACCGGCTACGGCTACGGCTGCCGCCGCTTCGGCGAAGTGCAATCCAGTGGCATCCTTGCCACGCTCGAAGACGACGACGCCAGCACTGGAAAAGGCGATGTCGTGATCGCGATCGCGCCGGACGGTGTGGAGGAGCTGGTCGTCGATCGCGCGGACGGCAGCGAGCGGCGCGTCCCCGTGGTGCAGGGCGCCGCCGTAGCGCGGCTCTCCGGCAAGGACGAGAAGGTCACGCTGCCGAAGTCCGAGGACGCGCCGCAGGGCGTCAAGGCGCAGCGGTTCGTCGTGGCTGGCTGACCGCGCAGCGATCGGATCAGCTCGGCGTGGCGGTGTCCGGAGACGGGCGCCGCCACGCGTCGCTTCATCGGCGCCGGCAGAGGTCGACGTAGGTCGTGCGCCCGGCGTCGATCGCGGCTCTCGCCTCGGGCGTGATCTCGATCGGCTGCCGGCGGCCCAGGCACTGCATGAGGTCAGGGCCTGAGAAGGGGGCGGGCACGCTCTGCGTGCGCAGCCCGCTCCTGGTCGTGTACTCGAGCGTGGCGTCTTGGCGGACCTCCACGACGGCGACGCCGTTCTCCAGTGCGACTGGGCGCCGGCTCCCGCCTTCGACGACGGTGGCCGGGGCGCCTGCGCCCGCCGGGAGCAGCACCGCCGCGATCGTGGTGTCGCTGCCCGACAGGGCGGCGATGCTGCCGTCTCGCTCGGCTTTCGCCAGCGGGGTGCAGGTGCTGCCGTACGAGCCGGTGCCTGCGTCTGGCACCGCGATGCAGATCGCGCGAGCGCCCGACGTCGAAGCGACCACGTAGCCGGTGCCGCCTGGTGTCGCAAACGGGCGCGCGCGACGGTAGTCGAGGCCCGGTTGCCGCGGAAAGCCTGGGGCGTTGCGCAGCGCCGACGCGTCAGAGACCGGGGTCCCGAAGACCGGGAGCTCCGCGCGGTCGGTGCTCGCGAGCAGGGCGAACAGCGCAGCCGTTGTCGCCAGGCCCGCAGTCGCGGTCAGCGCGCTGCCGAGCGGTCGCCACCGCTGGGCGCGCGGCCGCGCGCGGCTGACCGCCGGCCGAGCGGCGTGCGGCGCTCGCGCAGGCTGGGTCGTGCTGAGTTCCTGCAGCCGAGCCCCCAGGGTCGCGACGAAATCGTTCATCGCGCGCCCCGGCCGAGGCACGGCGTGGCCCATCGGCCCACGGATGTGGTTGCTTGGTTCACTTGGCGTGTGCGGGGTCGGCGCGCGAGGTGCTTCGCTCGCGGTGCCTGCGGCCGTGGGAACCAGCGGCCTCATCCTTACCTCGCCGCAGCGCGCGATCTGTGACCGCAGGTCGGCGGGAGTGCGGCGCTGCTGGCGCGTTGGCACTCGTCCGCAGGCGCGGTGTGGCCCTAGCGGCGGCGCCGGGGGCCGGCTTCGTCAGCAGCAGCGGCCGCCGGC
>JAEYAL010000259.1 GCA_023404805.1 Actinomycetes bacterium
GCCAGGCAGTGGTCGATCGCCGCGTGCACGCCAGCGGGCAGATCGGGGCGGTACTCCGCAAGCGGCGGCATCGGCTGCAGCGCCCGGGCGGCCGTCTCGGCGGCGGTGCTGCCGCGTCGCGGGTTGACGCCGGCGAGCGCCTCGTACATCACGACCGCGAGGGCGAACACGTCGGCCGCGGAGCCTGCGCGCTGGCCCCGGGCCTGCTCGGGCGCCATGTAGGCCATCGTGCCGACCACATCGCCGACGGCGGTCAGCGTCTCGGCCCCCGCCAGCGCGGCGACGCCGAAGTCGGTGAGCTTCGCCCACGCGCCCGCCGTCCGCGGCGAGGCCGGGCAGAGGATGTTCGCGGGCTTCACATCCCGGTGGACCACGCCGTGGCGGTGCGCGTGCGCGAGCGCCCGCACGATCGCGCCGCCGAACCGGGCCACGTCGAGCTCAGGCACGTCGCCCCCGCGCAGCACGGCGCGCAGGTCCGGGCCCTCGACGAGCTCCGACACGATGATCCAGCCGTCGCCGGTGGCCTCGGCGTCGATCAGCTCGACGATCGCCTCGTGCTGCAGCCGCGCCGCTGCGAGCGCCTCGCGCTCCGCGCGGGCATCAGCAGCGCGGATCCGCTTGACCGCGACCATGCGGCCGGTCCGCACGTCGCGAGCGCGCGACACGACGCCCATGCCGCCCCGCCCGATCACTCCGAGCGTCTCGTAGCGGCCGAGCAGCAGCCCGCCGGCCGTGGGCCAGGGGAGCTCTTCGTCGACCGCGTGCATGGGGTGAGTGTCGTGGATGCAGGGCCGCAGCAATGCCAGTCCCCGTGCGGGCTTGACCGGGTCTGCGGCGGGTGGTTTTGCGGCCACCGGTTGCGGCCGTGTGCAGGAGCTTCGCCGCGGCCGACGAACCCCCTCCAGCGCCTTCCGGGGAGCGGACGTTCATACTTCGCCCCTGGGTAACGCCCAAACCAGACCCTCGTGGCCTTTTTCGACGACGATCCGCCAACGCAGCAGCGGCGCTCCCCCGGCCCGCCGCCGCCCTCGCGCGCTCCCAGGAGCCCGCGCCCTGCCCACACGTCTCAAGACATCATGACCCGCCGGTTGGTGGCGATCGGCGTCTTCATCATCGTGGTGCTCGCCCTTGGCCTGATCCTCAAGGGCTGCGTCGACACGCAGCGCCGCAACGGCCTCAAGGACTACAACCAGACGGTCAACGAGCTCGGCGGCCAGTCGATCTCCAACGTCTCGCAGGGCTTGGAGATCATCGCCAACAAGGACCTCGACCCGCTCGCCCAGCGCAACCAGCTCGGCGAGCTCGCGGCCGACTCCGACAAGCTCGCCGACCAGGCCCGCGACCTCAGCTCGCCCGGCGGCCTCGACGGCGCCACCTGGTACCTCTCGACGGCGCTCAGCCTGCGCGCCACGGCCCTCGACCGCATCTCTGAAGTGATCGGCAAGGCGCGCGGCACCACGAAGGCCGAGCAGGAAGCTGCCACCTCGCAGATCGCCGGGCAGATGTCGGCGCTGCTGGCGTCCGACGTGCTCTGGCAGGTCCGCGTGACGCCGTTCATCAAGGAGCGGTTCCAAGAGGAAGACCTCAACAGCGAGTCCGTCGCCTCCAGCACCGTCGTCAAGGACACCGCCTGGATCAACCCCGGCACCGTGGCCACCCTGATCGGCGGCCTCTCGCAGGAAGAGGACACTGAGACGCCGATCGCTCCGGGCACACACGGCCACGGAATCGCGTCCGTCGCGATCAACGGCAAGACGCTCGTCGCCGGCGCCGTCACGCAGGTGCCCGCCGGCTCGAGCCAGAGCTTCACCGTCACGATCGAGAACCAAGGCGAGAACGACGAGCAAGACGTCACCGTGACCGTCAACGGCACGAAGCAGGGCGGCGGCACCAAGATCGAC
Source organism: Actinomycetes bacterium (assembly GCA_023404805.1). Classification (GTDB taxonomy): domain Bacteria; phylum Actinomycetota; class Thermoleophilia; order Solirubrobacterales; family Solirubrobacteraceae; genus JAGIBJ01. The sequence goes on from JAEYAL010000259.1 coordinate 1,902, forward strand.
GAGACCAAGAAGGTCCCCCAGTCCAACAAGGGCACGAAGACCCCGGTCGAGATCCCGCTCACCAAGCCGGTCACCGGGTCCTACTCGATCACCGTCGAGGTCCGCCCCGTCCGCGGCGAGAAGAACACCGACAACAACAAGCAGAAGTTCGACGTCATCTTCCAGTGATTCGCGGCCGAGGACTGGCGCCTCGCACGCGCGATCGACCGGTCCTCAACCACGAATCAGCGGTCGGTACTCTCGGGATGAGCATGACTCGCAATGAGTCGACTCGATAGCGTTGGACGGTATGGAGCAGGACCAGATCGCGCTGGGGCTCGGCGCCGCCGGGCTGCTGTTCGGGCTGGTGGCGGTCGGCTGGGCCGCGACGCTGCAGCGGCGCCTCGCCCGGCTGCAGCGCGCGCAGAGCGCCGTCCTGGGCGACAGCGGTGAGACCGACCTCGTCCTCCACGCGCAGCAGATGGGCGACCAGGTCGGCAAGCTCGCCGCCTACGTGAAGGGCACCACCGAGCAGACGCAGCAGCGGCTCGGCGTGGTCGAAGGACGCCTCGACGGCGCGATCTCCCACTCCGGGCTCGTGCGGTACGACGCCTACAACGAGATGTCGGGCCGCCAGTCGACGTCGATCGCGCTGCTCGACTCGCGCCGCACCGGCGTCGTGCTGTCGTCGATCCACCACCGCGACCAGGCCCGGATGTACGCCAAGGGCGTGCGCGAAGGCGTCGGCGAGCTCGAGCTGTCGCCCGAAGAGGCCGAGGCGCTGCGCGTCGCGATGGGGCAATGAGCGAGGACTCGGCCGTGACGAGCGCCGCGGCTACCGCGGATCCTCAGCCCATCGTGGGCCCAGCGGTCGCGTTCCTCGGGCCGCGCGGCACGTTCTCCGAGGTCGCTGCGGCTCGCCTGACCGGCAACTTCGCGAGCGCGCAGGTGCCGATCGAGTCGATCATCAACGTGATCGGCGCGATCTCGACCGGCTCCGTCTTCGGCGGCGGCCAAAAGATCGACGCCGGCGTGGTGCCGATCGAGAACTCCACCGAGGGGTCCGTCGGCGCGACGCTCGACACGCTTGTCGACCATCCCGATCTTGTGATCACCGCCGAGCTCGACCTGCCGATCGAGCAGCTGCTCGTGGCGCGCAGCGACCTCCCGCTCGACCAGATCGAGCAGGTGTACTCGCACCCGCAGGGCATCGCGCAGACCCGCCGCTTCCTGGCCGAGCACCTGCCATCAGCCGGCGTCGTGCCGATCTCGTCGACCTCGCGCGCCGTCGAACTCGTCTGCCAGTCCGATGCGCCGTGGGCCGCGATCGGCTCCCGCGGCGCCGCCGAGATCTACGGCGCGACGATCTTGCGCGACGACATCCAGGAGCAGGTCAACGTGACCCGCTTCGTGCTCGTCGAGCGCCGCGATGCGCCGCTGGGCCACGCCCCGGGCGGCCAGGTCGGCGGCGACGCCGATCCCGAGCAGCGACGCCGCAGCGACGACAGCCCCGCGATGAAGACGACGCTGTTCTTCGAGGGCGCTGGCGACGGCTCGCCCGGCTGGCTCGTGCGCTGCCTGAGCGAGTTCGCGTTCCGGGGCGTGAACCTCTCGAAGATCGAGTCGCGCCCGCTGCGCGGCCAGCTCGGCCACTACCGGTTCTTCCTCGATCTCGAGGGCGCGGCGGAGTCCGACGAGTCGACCGCCGCGATCGACGGCCTGCGCCACCACTGCGACCTCGTGCGCATCCTCGGCAGCTACCCGGTCGCCGCCGACCCCGTCTGACGCGGCAGCAGGCTCTTGCGGCGCGAGCCTCGCGGGCGGCCTGCGAACCGCCGTGCTCAGACCCAGCGGCGTCGCATCTGATCCCGGTGTGGCACCACCCCGCTTTGCGGGGTGCCGGATACGCCAAAGTCACGGTTCCGTTTGACGGTGCCCGTACACTGGCGGTGTGCCTGCCAAGTTGGATCCAGCCACACCGCCAGGCCCACTGCGCTCCGCCTCCTCTCAGCACCGAGGGCGCGGAGCAGACGCCGGTGTCGGCGGTCAGGTGCTGGTGCTCAACGCGACGTATGAGCCGATCAACGTCTGCACGGTCCGGCGTGCCGCCGTGCTGCTGCTGAAGGAGCGCGCGGAGCTGATCGAAGATCGGACCGGCACGACGCTGCATTCGGCGTCGGAGGCGATGCCGCGCCCCGAGGTGATCCGGCTGACGCGCTACGCCCCCGTGCCGCGGCAGACGGCGACGCGGCGCATCACGCGCCGGGCGATCTTCGCCCGCGACGGCTGGGCATGCCAGTACTGCGACGCGAAGTCCGACCTCACCGTCGACCACGTGATCCCGCGGGCCAAGGGCGGCGGGTCCACGTGGGACAACGTCGTGGCCTGCTGCGCCCCCTGCAACCGCCGAAAAGGCGACATGCTTCCGCACGTCGCCGGCATGCATCCGCGGATGACACCGAAGGCACCGCATCCCGACGTGTTCATCCATGTCGCGGCGCCGCGGACGCCGCTGATCTGGGAGCCGTGGCTGCGTGTCGTCGCGAGCCGCGGCGAGGGCGCCGCAACGGGCGCCGATGACGCGCTCGCGGCCGCAGCCTGACGGCCCGGAGGCGCCCTGCACCGCTACGGAGCGGGGGCGCGCCCCACAGTTGGCTCAACAACGCGCTTGCCACCAGCTAAGAATTGGGGCTGCCACTTTCGCGGGGACGTGCTTGCGCTCGCGACGCAGCCCACCGTCGTACTCCTCGCTACCGGGCACCCGGACGGTGGCTCGCTGCTGGGGGCAGCGGGCCACCGGATCCACTCTGCGGCGGCCCTCGCGCTCCGACCTCTCACTGCCCTGAGGCACACAGGCGTGCGTGCAAGGCGGTGTTCAGCGCACGCGTCTCATCCCTTTGGGCCTCCGCCGGACGCCGAGAACGCGAACGGGCGCCCGGCCGAAGCGGGGCGCCCGTTGTTAGCGCTAACGCTGCGCGTTGGATGGCTGGCTTCGCCGCCGGGACCACCTGCGGCACCACCCTTCGCGGGTACGTCGGTTGTTGATTGGTCGCCTAGGCCTGCGTTAGCAGGGCCTGGGATCCGGGTACCTCCAGGGTCCCATAAGAACACTCGTAGATTCGGATCACCTCCCTTCTCTGGTACGGCCAGCTTAGCCGGGTCGCCGGCAGAACCAATGACCGTTTGGACAGCTGGCGCGCTCGGACGTTCGCCCGCTGTCCAATGCGTTGGCGCGTCGGTACGGGTGGAGTTCTCTGGCCCAGGGAATGCCAGTTCCTGCAGGGATTTCCGACCGGTACGAGTGCTAAAGCCGGGTCCCGCCCCGGGGTGACCACGGTGGTCGCGCATGGACGCGTGGAGGGATGGCTCGAACCCCGCTATCCCTATAAGCGGACGTAGTCGTTCGCATTTTTCAACACCGTCGGCGACCCCCCTGTCGCCGCCGCCCGCAGCAGGCCGGGTCTGGTCCCCAGCTACAGGCTGGTTTGCGCGGGGCCCAACGGGCTGGGCCGCCGGTCAGGAGCGTGGAGGTGGGGCCGCCACCAACGCTTCGACCGGCGGTCTGCGCCTTGCATTCGCAGACCGCCGGAAGCGTGTCGGGACGGGACTCAGCCCCGGCGGTAGGGGTCGACAAGCACGTTGTCGACCTGGATGCCGCCCGAGGAATTGGTGGCGGAGGAGGTGCTGAAGACGATTTGGACGGTGCCGCCCTTCTTCAGCAGGCTCGTCGCGATCTTCGTGGCCAGCGGCGTCGGATCGGCGACCTTCCAGCCGGCGCCCTTGGCGCCGATGTTGGTCTTCGAGGAGACCTGCACGACGTAGCCCGGGTTGTCCTTCGGGCGGAAGCGCAGACCGACGTAGAGCAGGCCATCGGTGGTGGCGTTGGTCTTGGCGAGGTACCGGAAGGTCGGGTGCGCGGCGTTGATGCAGAACTCGGGCGTGACCGCTTCGGTGACGCCGGTGGTGCCGTAACCGCCGAGCGTCAGCGACTTGGACCCGCTCAGGAAGCCGAGGCTCTCGTTGCCGGCGATGACCTTGGCGTTCTTGAGCGCCCAGTCGGTCATCAGCCCTTCGAAGTCTCCGGCGGGTGCGAGCGAATAGTCGGCCTTGTCGCCGATGCTCGCGAACACCTGCGAGACCGGGGTCTCGGGGCAGGCGTTGACCGGCGCGGTGTCTTGCGAGACGACGACCGTGTGGTCGGACGTCGGGCCGCCGCCGATGACGCTCACGGTGACGGGCGTGCCGACCTGTTGCGGCGTGTTGCGCTGCGTGGTGTCGCCGAGGCCGAGCTGGCCGGTGGCGTTGTAGCCCCAGCACCAGAGCGTAGAGTCCTTCTGCTTGGCGCAGGTCGCGTAGCGCGTGGCGTTGACCGCCGACCACTCAGACGACGTGCCGACCTGGCCGGGCGTGTCCCGGTTCAGGTTGTCGCCCTGGCCGAGTTGGCCGGAGCCGCCGTAGCCCCAGCACCAGAGGGTGCCGCCGAGCTTGATGGCGCAGGTCGATTCAAACGCGCCGACGACGGAGGACCAGTCGGTCTGCTTGCCGACCTGCGTCGGGGTCTTGATCATCCCGGCGACGTCGAGGCCGGCCTCGCCGAGGTTGTTATCGCCCCAGCACCAGAGGGTGCCGGTCGTCTGGATGCCGCAGGCGTGGTATCCGCCCGAGGCGATCGTCTTCCAGTTGGTGGCAGTGCCGACCTTGGTGGGGACGTCGAGCGAGGCCACGCCCCCGTTGCCCAGTTGGCCGGAGCCGCCGTAGCCCCAGCACCAGAGGGTGCCGTCGGTCTTGATGGCGCAGGTCGAGTCGACGCCGAGCGAGACGGCTTTCCAGGCGCCTGCGACCTTCGTCGGAACCTTCAGGGTGGTGGCTGAGCCCTGGCCGAGTTTGCCGAGCGAGCCGGAGCCCCAGCACCACAGCGTCGAGTCGGTCTGGATACCGCACGCGAAGTGGTCGCCTGCGGCGATCTGGCTCCACTTGGCGGAGGTGCCGACCTGCGTGGGCTCCTTGCGGAGAGTCACGTCGCCCTGGCCAAGCTGTCCGACGCCGTTGGCGCCCCAGCACCAGAGCGTTCCGGCCTTGATGGCGCAGCTGAAGTCCTCGCCCGTGGCGGCTGCAGTCCAGTCGGTGCCCGAGCCGGCCTGCCAGAAGTTGGTCTCGTTCGTGACCGTGCCCAGGCCCAGGTCTCCGGTGCCGTTGTCGCCGGTCGCAAGTACGCCGCCGGTGGTGGCGACCGGCGGCGCGGCGGTTGCAGCGTCGACCGTGGCGGCAGCCGCCGTCTCCGTGGTGACTGCGGCGTCGGTGACGACGTTGCCCGCTGGGCTCGCGACGGTGACCGTGTTGGCCGGGGTCGTCGCAGCGACCGTCGCGGCCTGCGCGAGCGACGGGAGGAAGATCACGATGAGCGCAGCGAGGAGCGCAGCGGCAGGAGACTTGCGGAGGGGCATCCTTGCCTTTCCGGAACTGGAGGGACTGACCGTTGGGTCGCCACCTACAATGCACTCCTGAAATCGGTGCATCGTTCGAACGTTGAGATTTCGGCTCGACGTTCAGGCTCGTCGGGGGACGCTGGATCACTCGAATTACCCGAGTTCTCGGGCGTTATGGCGCTTTGGCGCGGTTGCCGCGGCCGCCGCGGGCGGGGCAGCTCATGCCGACCTCATGCCCACGGTCGAACCAGTCGACGCGCGCCGCAGCGCCAGCGCCCAATCGCAAACGGACCGCGGTCCAGTGTCGTTTCGCGACCCCGATCTTGAGTCTGTTTGCCGGTGCACTGGCGCAAGCGACGCCGGACCGCCCGCCGGCCGCGCACAGGCTCGCCGCGTCGGTGGCGCAAAGCGGGCGGAATCGCCGGTCGTGCACGCACCCGTGCGCAAGGGCCAGCGGGTTCAGCGACGCCCCGTAGCTGCCGACGGTCTTGGCATGGCGCTGCCTCCATCCTCGATCGCCCGACGCCGCGCAGCATCTTTCGGCGTGGTGGCGGCGCTGGTTGTCGCGACCACCGGCTCGCCCAGCGCAAGCGCGGCGCCGAAGAAGCCCCGGTCGTACGGGACGGCGGCGATCGTCTCGATCGACGGGCCGGGCAGGCTCACGCTCCGGGCGAAACGCGGAACGTTCAAGGCACGCCTCGGCGGCATCGACACACCCGAGCCAGGTGAGTGCGGCGCAGACGAGAGCACCGCGGCGCTCAAGCGCCTGGCTCAGCGCAAACGCAAGCGGGGGCGTCTCTACTACATGCTTTGGGAAAGTCGGCGGACCGACGCCGAGGACCGCTACAGCGTCATCGTCGGGCAGGAAGGCGACGACTCGATCGCCCAATCGCTCGGTGCACAGCTTGTGAGCGCTGAATGGGCGAGCGCCCATGCCCCGATCACGGTGAGCGAAGGCGACGACCTCTCGATGTCGGTCGGCTACAACCGCTGGACGGCACGGCCGCTCCGTGGACTCTGGGCCCGTTGCGGCGGCTACGTACATCTGCCTGCCAGCGCCGCGGTGCCGCCTCACGCGGCCGCGAGCTGGTCGATCAGCGCCGACGGCGTGACTGAGGCCATCGGAGGGTTCTCCCTGTCTCCATCCCTCGCGCCCGGGGCCACGCCTACCGTCGCCGACTTCGCCCGAGTCGCACGGATCGAGCCCGGGGAGCTGACTGACAACGCCTGCATCGTCCGCGTGCCGAGCATGGAGCTCTCGCTCTGGGCGACGCGCAGCGGCGAGGCCGACTGCTCCTCGTCTGAGGTCTTCGCGATCGCGACGACGGGCCCGAGCGCCGTGACAGCGAACCGCGGGCTTCGCGTGGGCACGCCGGTGAACGAGCTCAAGACGCTTTTCCCGCGCCTTGCCTCAACGTGGCCGGAGTACCGCAGCGAGCGCGACCCCGTGCCGCTCGCAGGTGAGTCCGGGGTGCCGTGGGCCTGGCAAACACTGGGGGGCGTCGAACCGAAGACCCAAACACTCAGCGGCCTACTGACCTCGGCCTCGCCATGGGCAGGCTGAGATGCTCAGACGCTGGAAGATCTCGACCGCAACGCTCGCCCTAGCCGCGTCGCTCGCCCTGCCCGGTGGCGCCGAGGCGGCATGGCCGCCGTCGTGGTCGAAGGCGACCGTTAAGTCGGTCGATGGCCCTGGGATCCTGACCCTCGACCACAAGGGCCGGGACCTCCCGATCCGCCTGTTCTTCATCGACACGCCGCGAACGGGCGAGTGCGGCGCAGCCCAGGCGACGTCGGCGCTGAACGGCTTCGTGCGCCGGGCGCCGCGGCAGGTTCGGTTTGCGATCGCACACCGCTTGGAACCGCGCGCCCAGGCGCAAGACGCTGACGGTCGCTATCTCGCGATGGTCACGTACACCGTGCGCGGCAAGCCACGGGGGTTCGGCAGCGACCTTCTCCGCGCTGAGTGGGCGCGGGCCGGAGAGCCAGCCACCGTCGACGGAGCGCGCGTCGGTACCGCCGATTTGACGGACGGCGAACATGGGCACGACGAGCCCGTATTGCCCGCGGAGCCCCGTGCTCGGCGCGGAGTCTGGGCGCTGTGCGGCGGGCGCCTCCACCTTCCGATCGGCGAAACACCGGGGGCGAGCGCCCCGGCCGCGTGGTCGGTCAGCGAGCAGGGCATCGCTTCAGCGGTCGGCCCGCTCGCGCTCTCACCGTCATTGACGCCGACTGGCTCGCTCACCTTCCGGCAGCTCAGCACCATCGCGCCAACCGAGTTCGCGCGCTGGCCAGGCGGTTGCCGGGCCTGGGTGCCGTCGCTGCAGATCCGGTCGTGGGCCTACGTCGACGAGGGCAAGCCCTGCGGCGACGCGGTCGTCTCAGCCCTCTCGACGGTGGGACCAGAAGCGGCCTCGCTCACGCGCGGCGGCGCGGTGGGCACGCCAGCGGCGTCTCTCAAAGCCTACTTCCCGCTGCTCGCGCCAACCGACGGGTCGCTCTACTGGCGGCTCTCCGGCCCAGGGCGCCGCGTCTGGGCGTGGCAGGCGGAGGCAGAGGTCGACCGCGCGGGGACGCTGAAACGCCTCGCGGCGTACGCGTCCCCACGCCCGCCTCAGCGGTAGGTCAGCGGCGCGTCGTCAGGCTCGCCGAACGGCCGGACTCGCCGCGCCCGCAGTGCGCTGATGTGTCAAGCCGCTCCTGACACATCAGCGCGTGCGGTCTCTCAGGTGACGTCGTCCTCGGTGGTCGGCGAGTCGTCGTCGCCGGGCTCGTCGATCTCGGACTCGTTGATCTGGACGCCGGGGCTGCCGTCGTCATCGCCGCCCTCGTCGCCAGCGGGGCCCGGCTGGCCGGGCACCTCGCCGTCGAGTGCGAGCTCGAGCGCCTCCGGTGCGGGCTCGCTGCCAGCGGCGCTGTCGTCGTCGGAGTCGTAGACCACGGCGACCGCCGAGACCACGTCATCGTCCTTGAGGTTCATGAGCTTCACTCCCTGGCTGAGGCGGCCGTAGCGGTTGATGCCACGCACCGCGGTTCGCTGGACCATGCCCTCGCGCGAGATGAACACGAGGCCGTCGTGCTCGCGGACGACCAGCGCGCCGGCCAGCGCGCCCTTGGCGTCGGTGAGCTTGATCGTCCCAACGCCCTTGGTGCCGCGGTTCGTCTTGCGGTACTGGTCGATGCCGGACCGCTTGCCGAAGCCGTTCTCGGTCACGACGAGCAGGTCGTCGTCGTCCTTGGCGACGTCCATCGCGAGCACGGCGTCGTCCTTGGACGACACGTCCATGCCGCGCACGCCGCTGGTGTCGCGGCCCATCGCGCGGGTCGCGTCCTCGTGGAAGCGCACGGCCTGGCCCTTGCGGCTGACCATCAGGATGTCGTCGTCGCCCGAGGTGCGGCGGACGGCGATGAGCTCGTCGTCGTCGCGGATCTTGATGGCGATGATGCCGTCGGCCTTGATCGGCGTGTTGTAGAGCGGGAACTCGGTCTTCTTGATGATGCCGTTCTTCGTCGCGAAGATCACGAACGGGCCCTCGTTGAAGTCGCGCGTCGAGAGGACCGACTGGATCCGCTCGCCGTCGCGGAGCGGCAGGATGTTGACCAGCGCGCGGCCCTTCGCCGTGCGGCTCGCTTCCGGCAGCTCGTAGACCTTCTTGCGGTAGACCTTGCCGCGGTTCGAGAAGAACAGCAGGAAGTCGTGGCTCGAGCACACGAAGAGGTGCTCGATGAAGTCACCGTCCTTCATGTTCATGCCGGTCACGCCGCGGCCGCCGCGGTTCTGCTGGCGGTAGGTCGCGAGCGGCAGCGACTTGATGTAGCCCGAGTGCGTGATCGTGATGACCATCTGCTGGTCGGCGATCAGGTCCTCGATGTCGATCTCGTCTTCGGAGTCCGTGATCAGCGTGCGGCGGTCGTCGCTGAAGCGCTCGCCGATCTCGGCGAGCTCTTCCTTGATCAGCGCGAAGATCTTGCGCTCGTCGCCGAGCAGGTCTCGCAGCTCGCCGATGCGCTCGGTCTTGTCGTTGTACTCCGCCTGGATCGCGTCGGCTTCCAGGGCGGTGAGCTGCGACAGGCGCAGGTCGAGGATGGCCGACGCCTGGATCTCGGAGAGATCGAAGCGGCTCATCAGCTCCGCGCGGGCGGTCTCGCGGTCGCGGCTGGCGCGGATGACTTCGATGACGGCGTCGAGGTGGTCGAGCGCCTTGAGCAGGCCTTCGAGCACGTGGACGCGGCGCTCGAGGACGCCGAGCTCGTGCTTGGACCGGCGGACGACGACTTCGCGCTGGTGCTCGATCCAGACGCGCAGCGCCTGGCGGAGCGACAGCGTGCGCGGCACGCCGTCGACGAGCGCGACGGTGTTGACGCCGAACGTCGTCTGCAGCGGCGTGTGCTTGAAGAGCTTGTTGCGGACGACCTCGGGGATCGCATCGCGCTTGAGCTCGACCACCAGGCGCATGCCGCGCTTGTCGGAGTAGTCCTGGATGTCGGCGACTTCGGGGATCCGCTTGTCGCGGACGAGGTCGGCGATCTTCTTGATGACGCCGTTGTCGCCGCCCTTCTTCACCTCGTAGGGAAGCTCGGTGACGATCAGCGCTTCCTTGCCGCGGCCGATGTCCTCGGTGTGGATCTTGGCCCGCACGCGGACCTTGCCGCGGCCGGTCTCGTAGGCGTCGCGGATGCCCTGGCGGCCGACGATGATGCCGCCCGTCGGGAAGTCCGGACCCGGCACGAGCTGGATCAGCTCGTCGTCGGTGATGTCCGGGTTGTCGATCATCGCCGTGACGGCCTTGACGATCTCGCCGAGGTTGTGCGGCGGGATCTTCGTCGCCATCCCCACGGCGATGCCGGAGCCGCCGTTGACGAGGAGGTTCGGGAAGCGCGCCGGCAGCACGACCGGCTCCTGCTTGGAGCCGTCGTAGTTGGGCTGGAAGTCGACGGTGTCGGAGTCCAGGTCGCGCAGCATCTCGGTCGCGATGCGGGCAAGGCGGGCCTCGGTGTACCGCATGGCGGCCGCGGGGTCGTCATCGATCGAACCGAAGTTGCCCTGGCCGTCGATGAGCTCGTAGCGCATCGAGAACGGCTGGGCCATGCGGACGAGCGTGTCGTAGATGGCCGAGTCGCCGTGCGGGTGGTACTTACCCATCACGTCGCCGACGATGGCCGCCGACTTCGAGTACGGGCGCGTCGGGCCCTGGCCGTTCTCGTTCATCGAGAACAGGACGCGGCGGTGGACGGGCTTGAGGCCGTCGCGGGCGTCCGGGAGGGCGCGACCGATGATCACGCTCATGGCGTAATCGAGGTACGCCGTGTGCATCTCGTCTTCGAGTGCGCGCGGCTCGATGTTGCCGCCGCCGATCAGATCTCCAGTGCTCATGTGTGCGTCCCTCCTTCCTTAAACGTCAAGGTTCGCCACAGAGGCGCCGTAGGTTTCGATGAACTCCTTGCGGGGTTCGACGAGGTCGCCCATCAGCTTCGAGAAGATCGCGTCAGCCGCGGGCTCGTCGTCGATGGTGACCTGCGCGAGGGTCCGCTTGGCGGGGTCCATCGTGGTGTCGGCCAGCTGCTCGGCGTTCATCTCGCCGAGGCCCTTGAAGCGCGACAGCGTGGTGCCGCGCTGCGCGAGCCGCAGGATCGCGTCGCGGAGCGCCGGGTAGCCGGTGGCTGCCTGCGTGTGGTCGTCGATCTTGACCGTGAACGGCCCGTTGCCGACCAGGTTCGCGAGGCCCTCGCGGGCATCCACCAGCTGGCGGTACGGCGTCTTCGTGCCGTGGACGGGGTCGAACAGCGAGCGGCGCAGCTGGAAGATGCGGGCGTGGCCGGTCGACTTCTCGATCGACTTGACCCACAGCACGTCGTCGCCGGCTTCTTCGACGCTCGTGTCGAACGGGGCGCTGGCGTCGCTCGGCTCGGAGATCGCCTTCTCGGCTTCCTCGGAGCTCTTGAGGAGCTTGTCGAGCAGCGAGGAGGACTCCAGGAACGCGAGCGCCTCATGGCCGTACTCCGAGCGGAGCTGGCTGGCCCACGCGTCGTAGTGCTTGAGCAGGCGCGTGAGCTTCTGCCAGCGGATCTCGGTGACCGTGGTCGTCTTGCCCGCGCGGTCGGAGACCTCGATCTCGTCCCACTTGTTCGACAGGAGGATCTCCTCCAGCTCGGACTGGTGCTCGATGTAGCGCGTCTGGTTACCGCGCTTGAGGCGGTAGAGCGGCGGCTTGGCGATGTAGACGAAGCCGCCGTCGATCAGCGGCCGCATCTCGCGGAACAGCAGCGTGAGCGCGAGCGTGCGGATGTGGGCGCCGTCGACGTCGGCGTCCGTCATGAGGATGATCTTGTGGTACCGCAGGCGCTCGATGTCGAACTCGTCGCGCACGCCGGTGCCGATCGCCGTGATCAGGTTCTGGATCTCCTGATTGGCGAGGACCTTGTCGATGCGGGCCTTCTCGACGTTGAGGATCTTGCCGCGCAGCGGGAGGATCGCCTGGGTCGCGCGGTCGCGGCCCTGCTTGGCGGAGCCGCCGGCCGAGTCGCCCTCGACGATGAACAGCTCAGCCAGGGTCGGGTCCTTCACCGAGCAGTCGGCGAGCTTGCCCGGCAGCGTGGAGTTCTCGAGCGCGGACTTGCGGCGCGTGAGGTCGCGGGCCTTGCGGGCAGCAGCGCGGGCCTGCGCAGCCGAGACGGCCTTGCGCACCACCGCGCCGGCGTCCTGCGGGTTCTCCTCAAAGAACTCGGCGAGCTTCGCGTTGACGATCTTCGCGACGAAGCCCTCCATGCCGGGGTTGCCCAGCTTGGTCTTCGTCTGGCCTTCGAACTGCGGGTTGCCCAGCTTGGCCGAGATCACCGCGGTGAGCCCCTCGCGGATGTCCTCGCCGGAGAGGTTGACGTCCTTCTCCTTCAGCAGGCCCTTCTCGCGGGCGTAGCCGTTGAGCGTGCGGGTGAGCGCGGAGCGGAAGCCCGAGAGGTGCGAGCCGCCCTCGTGCGTGTTGATGTTGTTGGCGAACGAGTGGACCGACTCCTGGTAGGTCGTGTTCCACTGCATCGCGATCTCGACGGAGCCTTCCTCGGACTCGCCCTCGAAGTAGACGATCTTGCGGCCCATCGTCTCCTTGGCGGCGTTGAGGTGCGCGACGAAGTCGGCGATGCCGCCCTCGGCGTGGAAGGTCTCCTCCTTGCCCTCGCCGCGCTCGTCCTTGAGGACGATCTTCAGGCCCTTGGTCAGGAAGGACGTCTCGCGCAGGCGCGTCTCGAGGATGTTCCAGTCGAAGACGGTCTCGTCGAAGATGTCCGGGTCCGGAGCGAACGTGATGATCGTCCCGGTCTCGTCGGTCGGCTCGCCCTGCGTGATCGGGCCCTTCGGGACCCCGCGCTCGTAGGACTGCCGGTGCACGTAGCCGTCGCGGCGGACCTCGGCGTCGAGCGTCGTCGACAGCGCGTTCACGACCGAGGAGCCGACGCCGTGCAGGCCGCCGGACACCTTGTAGCCGCCGCCGTCGCCGAACTTGCCGCCGGCGTGCAGGACGGTGAGGACGACCTCGAGGGCGGACTTGCCCTCCTTCTCCATCGTCGCGACCGGGATGCCACGGCCGTTGTCGTGGACGGTGACGGAGTTGTCCGGGTGGATCGTGACCTTGACCTCGGTGGCGTGGCCAGCGAGCGCCTCATCGACCGAGTTGTCGACGATCTCCCATACGAGGTGGTGGAGACCGCGGATCCCCGTCGAGCCGATGTACATGCCCGGGCGCAGGCGAACGGCCTCGAGGCCCTCGAGGACCGTGATGTCGTCGGCGCCGTAGGACGCGGAACCCTTCTCCTCGGCGGCAGGCTGCTCGAGGTCGGCTTCGTTCTCGTCGTTCGGAGTGGGTTCTTCAGCCATGCAGGAGTGGCCCCGGTTACAGCCCGGGGCAGCGTTGGAAAGAGCGGGCGCGCGCGACGCGCGCACATAGGTGCATTCTACAAGGCCGGCGCGGCGGAAAGGCGATTTGAGCCGCTTTGGCGTCATAGGCGACCTAAGATGGCGCTGAGCACACCCAGCGCGCGAGAGAGGCGTTTACCAGCGCGAGAGCGATTTCGCCCGCTGCGCCCGAACAGGTGATCGCCCGCGGACTGGTCCAACGTTGGACGGGCGTCCTGGTCGCCTCAAGGCCCTGGGGCGGTGGTCGAATTTCCGGTGGCATGTCTCGCAACGGCCTGAATCTCCTGGCGATCGCCGCCATCGTGGTCGTCGGCATCGGCTACGCCGTGTTCGGCCAGGCGCGCGCTGCGAGCCCGCGGGACCGACAGGCCGCCGCAGCTGCGGTGACCTGGCTGCAGGCCGCGGCACGCGGCGACACCGGTGCGATGTGCACGGCCGAAGCGCCGCCGGCGACCTATGCCGGCACCGTGCGGACGGAGCGCGGGGTGCTGCGCGGGACGTGGGCGGAGGTCTGCCCGCAGACCTACGACACCGCTCAGCTCACGCGCGACGCACCCGACTACGGGCGGGCGCTGAAGACGCAGCCGACGTCGACCGTGCCGTGGGCGGGCGGGCAGATCCGCGTGAACTACGCCGCGCAGGGGCTGGCGCTCCACGCGGTGCAGACGCCCAGCGGCTGGAAAGTCGTCAGCACCGGCCACGTCGGCCTGCCGACGGCGACCGCCGGGTAGCGCGGCGGCCTCATGCGGCTCGATGGCCGACGCCGGCTGGCGGCCATCGGAGCCTTCAGCAGCTCAGCGACCAACCAGCGCCCGTGATCGGCACCGTGAGGGTCGTCGTCGCTCCGGTGTTGCCGGCGAGATCGACCGGGGTCATGGTGACCGCCACCGTGCCAGTGGTGGCAGCGATCAGCGACCGCGGCAAGCGCACGTAGGCGTTGGCCGACGCGGTGACGCCGATCGAGCCGCGGCGGGTGAAGCCGTTCTGCACCGCGGCCAGGTCGACCCGTGCCGACTCGCTGATCCGCGCGGACAGTTCGGCTTCGATCACGCGGCGCTGTCCGAAGAAGCCACAGGGCCCGACGCCGTACCCCGAGCGGACGGTTGGGGCGAACGCAGGCGGGGTGGAGTCTGGCGTTGGCGCCGTGCCCGCGCCGTAGCCCAGCACCACGCCCGCGGTGTTGAGGACGTCGTCCTTGCCATCGCCGTTGACGTCGCCCGCCGCCGCAACGGAGTCGGCGAAGCGGATGCCAGCGACGAACGGCGCGCCATTCTGCGGGACCGTGATCGACCCGCCCTTGGAGCCGAAGAGCACGAGACCAGGCAAGGACTGTCCGGTCGCTGAGTTGAACCAGCTGCCAACCAGGTCGTCGAGGCCGTCGCCGTTGACGTCGACTGGAGGAGCCGCCGGGCTCAGCACGCCGTTCAGGCGCGGGAACGTCGATGAGACGCCCATGGTCCTGAAGCCGGACTGACCGCGCAGGACGACCGACTGCGTCGTCGACAGGCTCACGAGGACGTCGTCGAATCCATCGCCGTTGGCATCACCCATGGCCGACACGGGGGCACCGAAGTCGACCGGACCGACACGTGCGACGCGCGGATCGGCGGCATCCAGGTTCACATGCGCGCGTCCTGCGCTGCCGAAGACGTACCAGAGGTAGCTCTTGCCGCCGACGATCTGCCGCACGAACACGAGATCGTCTTTGCCGTCGCCGTTGACGTCGCCGACCGCAGTCGGACGGCGGAGCAGCGAATAGTCCGACGGATCGCCGCCGCCAGCGGGGACCGACGTTGGCTCCGTAGCTGAGATGTGGGTACCGACCGCGCGCGGGTCGGCCAGATCGATGGCGCCGCTCAGGGTCGGTCCGCCGTAGACGATCGAGACGCTGCCGCGGGAGCCTGAGCCCGCCGCGGCTCCGCGCCACTGCAGCGCGAGGTCGTCGGCACCATCGCCGTCGACATCGCCGGCGCCGATCGCGCCCAGCAGGACACGGTCGCCGCCGCCGGGGATCTGAAGGCGCGCGAGGACGCCCGCAGGACCGGCCGTGCTCGTCGTCGTGCCGCCGGCGGCCGGGCCGCTGAGCACCACTCCGACGGGGGTCGCGGGATCGGAGAGGTCTGGCTGGGAGGGTGCGACGAGCACGTCGTCGCGGCCGTCCCGGTTCACATCACCGACGGCGAAAACCCGAACGCCCGTCAGGCCGTCGCCGTGCGCCGCCTTCCACGCGTGGGTGATCGTCCAGGTGCGCGCCGACGGCTGGCCGATGTCGACTGCAGACGTCGACTGGGTGCCGAGCAGCACCCGCGGCGTGGCGCCGGGGATGAAGACGTCGGCGTAGCCGTCGGCGTTGACATCGCCAACCGCCGTTCCGACCGATCCGAAGCCGCCGGTGATGGGGATGTCAGCGCCGAGCTGGGCCGTTCCGCCGCTGGCGGGCAGGATCGCGGCGCGCGCGGACGGCGCGATGGCGGCGCCCGGCGCGATGGCAGTGAGGAGAGCAAGGGCAAGGCGGGCGGTCATCGGGGCTCCGTCGTGGGACAAGGACGATGCGGAGCCCGACGCTACTCCCGGCGCAGAGGGCCTTTCAGAACGCCGTTCGGGGGCGCTTGGGTCAGCTGCCGCGGCGCGGCTTGGGCACAGCGCTGCCCGCGGGCCCTTGGAAGCGCAGGCCGCCGTGGAGGTCGAGCAAATCGACCATGAGCGCGCGGATCTGCGGCTCGCGGAGCGACAGCTCACTGGCCATCGCGCCGGAGTCGCAGCGGATCACGATCGTGCCGTCGCCTTGGATCCGCGCGGGCTCGCTGTGCTCGGCGTGCTTTTTGCCGACGAGCTGCGGCCAGGCCGTCTGCATGCGCGCGAGCGGGTCGGTCGGGGCGAGGTCGCCGACGACGTGCTGCATCACCGACGACATCGGCCGCGGCTCCCGGCGCTTGGGTTCGGGCCGCCTCATCGGGCGTCGACCTCGACGACGCTCGTCGGGACCTCGGCGCCGTCGACCGCCGAGACGTGCACGAGCTGCGGCGCCGAGGGCAAGCCGCTCGTGCCGAGCTCATTGGCAGAGGTCGTCGCGATCACGACCTGACCGTAGCGGCAGACCTCGGTGACGAGGCGCCGACGGCGCTCAGGGTCGAGCTCGCTGCCGACGTCGTCGAGCAGCGCGAGCGGCGGGCGGCCGCGGACCTCGGTGATCAGCGCCCGCTCCGTGAGGAGGAGGGCGAGCACCGCGAGGCGCTGCTCGCCCTGGGAGCCGAACGACCGCAGGTCGCGGTCGTCGCGGCGAAGCAGGATCTCGTCGCGGTGCGGGCCGACCGTGGTGAAGCCGCGGTCGCGGTCGCGGTCGCGGCGTTCGGCGAACAGCCGCGCGAGGTCTTCCACAGACTCGGTCGAATCCGCGGGCCGGTACGCGAGCGACGGCTTGCCGGTGATCCCGAGGTCGGTCGCGAGTTCCGCGAACCCTGTGGACAACGCGTCGATCGCGTTCTGCCGCGCGGTCCGCAGGGCCACGCCGTGGCGGGCCAGCTCGTACTCCCAGGCCTCCATCGCGGGGCCGCCGGACCTATGGAGAAGCGCGTTGCGCTGCCCGAGCGCGCGGGAGTACTCCGCCCTCGCCGCGTTGCGGCTCGGCCAGAGCGCGGCGACAAGCTGGTCGAGGTGGCCCCGCCGGCCCTGTGGAGAACCCTGCACGAGCGCAAGCCGGTCGGGGGCGAACACCACGACAAGCGGCCGGGGCGCCCCGAGTTCGACCTTGCCGCCGTCCAGCACGTGCTGGCGGTCGGCGGTGCCCCGGTACACCGTCAGCGAGACCTTGTGGCCCGTGCCGACCTCGTCGGTGAACCCCAGCTCTGCTCGGCCGGCGTCCTCGCCGTGGCGCACCAGCTCGCGGTCGGTGCGCGTCCGCCACGAGCGGCCCGTCGCTGCGAGGACGATCGCTTCGAGCAGGTTCGTCTTGCCCGCGCCGTTCGGGCCGTCGACGACGGTGAGGTTGTGGTCGAGCGACAGCTCGAGCGCCGCGTGCGTGCGCAGCGAGCGCACACGCAGCGACGTCACGCGCATGCCAGCGGCGCTTTAGACGTCGAGGCGAAGCGGCATCACCAAGTAGGTGAAGGCCGAGTCGTCAGTCGCTTCGAGGACCATCGGGCGGACGGGGTTGATAAGCCGCAGGCGGACGGTGTCGGTGGAGACGTTCTCCAGGCCGGCGCGGAGGTAGTCCGGGTTGAAGCCGATCTCAAGCTCCTCGCCCTGCCACGGGGCTGGGATCGACTCCGACGCCTCGCCGACGTCCTGCGTCTGCGCGGCGATCAGGAGCTCGCCCTCGGTGAACTTGAGGCGCAGGCGGGCCGACTTCTGCGCGAGCAGCGAGACGCGGCGCAGCGCCTGGGCGAGCTCGTCGGTGGAGATGATCACCTCGCTGGTGAAGTTCTCCTGAAGGAGCTGGCGGTAGTTCGGGAACTGCCCGTCGAGCAGGCGCGAGACGAGCGTGGTGCCTTCCCAGCGCACGATGATGCGGCTCTCGTGCCGGCGCAGCTCGATCTGGGCGTCGTCCGGAACGCCGGATTTCGCGATCTCGCCGAGCGCGCGGTGCGGGACGGTGGCCTCGAGGCCCTCACCGCCGATGGCGGTGTCGAGCTTGGTCTCCTTGACGGCCAGGCGGTAGGCGTCGGTGGCGACCATGCGCAGCTCGTTGCCGGTCGCGCTCACGAGCACGCCCGTGAGGATCAGGCGGGTGGCGTCACGTGCGGCGGCGCGCTCGACCTTGGCGATCGTGTCGCGCAGGGCGCCGGCCGAGAGCTGGACCGGGTCTTCGCCTTCGAGCGACGGCAGCGGCGGCACGTCGTCGTCGCGGAGCGCGCGGAGCTTGAAGGTCGCCGAGCCGGAGCTGACGGTGACGAAGCCGGTCTCCTCACTCGTGAGCTCGACGGTCGGCGCGGGCAGCGCGCGGGCGACGTCGAGCAGCAGCTTGCCCGGGAGCGCGATGGAACCGGAGCCGCCGACGGTGGCAGGCAGCTCGGTGCGGATGGCCAGGTCGGCGTCGACGGCCTCGAGGGCGACGCTGCCGGATTGGGCGACGACGCGGACGCCGGCGATCGGCTGCATCGCGCTTCGCCCACTGGCGACACGGGACACAGCGGTGAGGCGCTCGACGAGGTCGGCGGTCGTACAGCTGATCGAGATCACGTGAGAGAAGAGGGGAGTCTTTGAAGTAGTAGGGCTGTGGAGCGTGTGGACAAGTCCGGAATTGCCCGCAGCGGTGGGACGCTTCAGCCGTGCGCGCTGTGGATGGCGCGCGGGCCCGAGTCTCGCACGGTCATCGGCGGGGCGCTAGCTGGGCCGGCCTGTGGGCGGTGCCTGGCAGCTTGTGGACAGGCTTGCCCGCGGGGCGAGCGGCCGTTCGGCGGCTGCAAGCGTGGCGCGCTAGCGCAGCTGGTTGACCAGCTCACCGCAGGCGGTTGTCTCGGGGCTGGCGCGCTCAGGAGAGCTGGCGGACCAGACCCGAGACGGTCTCGTGGACCGTGGGATCGCGGTCGATCTGCTCGGTGACGCGCGCGACAGCGTGCATCACCGTGGTGTGGTCGCGGCGGTTGAAGGCGCGCGCGATCGTGGGCAGCGAGGCCTCGGTGTGGTGCCGGGCCAGGTACATCGCGACCTGGCGGGGCCACGAGATGGCGGCGGCCCGCGATGGCCCGATCAGCGTGTCGTGGTCGAGTTCGAACTCCGCGCAGACGAGGTCCTGGACGCGGCGGATCGTCGGGCGCTCGGTGGTGCCCTTGGACTTCTGCGGATACAGCCGGCGGACGACGTCGTCGACGAGGGCCTGGTCGAGTTCGCGCCCCGTCAGCGTGCGGTAGGCGATGGTCGAGAGGATCGCGCCCTCGAGGGTGCGGATGCCGTCGGTGACCTTGTCGGCGAGGTGCGAGAGCTGGGCGCGCTCCTGCGGCGCGTCGAGCTCTTCGGCGGCACGCCGCGCGACGTAGATCCGGCGCAAGGCGTCGTCTGGGCGTTCGAGGTCGACCACCAGGCCAGAGGCGAACCGGGCCCGCAGGCGCTCAGAGAGCTCGCCGAGCTCGACCGGCGGCTGGTCGCTGGTGAGGACGAGCTGCGCGCCGCTGCGCTCGAGGGCGTTGAAGGTGTGGAAGAACTCTTCTTCGGTCTTCTCTTTGCCGGCGAGGAACTGGATGTCGTCGACGAGGAGTACGTCGACGCCGCGCAGCGCGTCCTTGAAGTCGCCGATGCGGCGGTTCTTGAGGGCGCCGAGGAAGTCGCTGACGAACCGCTCGCTGGTGCAGAGGTGCACATTGAGATGCGGCGCCGTTGCGGCCACGTAGTTGGCGATCGCGTGAAGCAGGTGGGTCTTGCCGGTGCCTGGAGGACCGCAGAGCAGCAGCGGGTTGAACACCGTGGCGGGGAGCTCGGCGACTTGGAGCGCCGCGCCGTGGGCGAGGCGGTTGGAGTGGCCGATGACGAACGACTCGAACGTGAGCGACGGGTCGATCGGATCGCCGACCTCGAGCGGCGGCAGCGCCGCGGGCTGATCCGGGTTTCTGCGGTCGCCTGCGAGGCCCGCGCCGGCGGTGGTGTAGATCGGCGACCCGGAAGGACCGGTGCCGGCGGCGCCGGGCGCGCGGTTGTGGGCATGCCACGTCGGCGGGGCCGCAGCGAGCTGCTGCGGACTGGCCTCGATCCATGCGATCGCGTGCGCCAGTCGAGCCTCGCGCGCCACCTCGGTGAGGAGGGGCGTGCAGCGGTCGCGGGCCCAGCGCACGAGATGCGGCTCGCCCGCCAGCAGCAGGGTGCCGTCGGTGCAGTCGACTGGGTGCAGCGGGTGCAGCCAGAGCTCGAGCGTCGTCTCGTCGACGCGGCCGCGCAAGCGATCGAGGATCAGCCGCCAGGCGGCGGTGGGATCGGTCGAGGGCTGGTGCGGCGGGTGTTCGAGCATGCAGCGGCACCCGTCGGGGCGGGCGCGCAAGGAGGGCTGATGAGGCGGCGACTTTGGGGGGTCGTTCGCGGAGAAGGCAGAACCTAGCATCGGCATCCGGGTGCGTCGGCGGGGCGTACCCGTCGATGCCGCTAGGCGCGTGTTTTTCTGCGCGGGCGCGCCCGGATGGGTGAGGTGCGTCCAGGTCGACACCGGGCCCATGAGGGCGGCGCCTTGCATGCGCCGTTGCTGCGTATTGCGACCGGTGCGCCTGATAGGGCCGCCACCATGTACTCTGGTTGACCCATGAAGCGCACCTACCAGCCGAAGAAGCGTAAGCGCGCCCGTACGCACGGATTCCGCAATCGCATGGCCACCAAGGGCGGCCAGCAGATTCTGAAGCGCCGTCGTAACAAGGGCCGCAAGCGTCTGACGGTCTAACGTCGGCCGTGTCTGCTCCGCTGTCGCCACGGCGGCGGAGCCGCCAGCCCACCTCTATCTCTCGCGCTCCCGCCTCGTCATGACGAAGGGCAGTGGAGCACCTCGCCGCAAACGCGGACGTCTGTCCCGATCCGGTGATTTCGATCGCGTCTACCGCCAAGGTCGTTCGACCGGTGGGCGCGAATTCGTCGTTCACGTGTTTCCGCGCGAGGCGTCGCTCGAATCGCCGCGCGTCGGCCTGTCGGTGAGCAAGAAGGTCGGCGACGCCGTGACGCGCAACCGGATCAAGCGGGTGCTGCGCGAGTCCGTGTCGGCGCTCGAGGCCGACCTGGCCGCCGGCAGCGACCTGGTGATCACCGCGCGGGCTGACGCTGTCGCGCTCGACGAGCGCGAAGGGCAGCCCGGCGTCCAGCGTGAGCTGCGCGCGCTGCTGTCGCGCACCTCGGCGTGGGCCGGTCCAGCGGACGATTCCGCGGCTGACGCGGCCTCCGAATCCACCGAGCAGGAGGCTGGCGATGCCGGCCGCTGACGAGCCCCACGTACACGCGCACGCGCGAGACGCGTCGCTCACCTGGGGCAACCGCGACCGGCCGCTGGCGCGCCGGATCGCGCTGATCCCCGTGTTCGCCTATCGCCGCCTGCTGTCGCCGATGCTTGGCGCGAACTGCCGTTTTGAACCGAGCTGCTCCACCTATGCGGTCCAAGTGGTCGACCGGTTCGGCATACTCCGCGGTCTGGTGCTCGCCGCGTGGCGAGTCGCGCGGTGCAATCCGTTCGGCGGTCAGGGCATCGACCTCCCCGAGGACCAGCGAATCTTTCCCGTCTCCGCACGTCTCAAGCGAGCACCCCAAGCATGACCGAAGCGTTCGTCGTCGCCGCGAACATCCTGCAGCCACTGATCGATGTGTTCGAGGAGCTCCTGAAGGGGCTGCACTCGATCCTCGGATCCTGGGGCCTGGCCATCATCGGCCTGACCCTGGTGATCCGCACGTTCCTGCTGCCGCTGGCCGTCGTCCAGTACAAGTCGATGAAGGGCATGGCCGCCCTTGGTCCGAAGATCAAGGAGCTGCAGGCCAAGTACCCGGACGACCCGCAGAAGCTGATGGCCGAGCAGCGCAAGCTGATGTCGGAGTCAGGGGTCAACCCCGCTGCGGGTTGCCTGCCGCTGCTGCTGCAGGCGCCGGTGTTCATCGCGCTCTTCTACATGCTCCGCAAGGACCTGAAGTTCGACATCTGCGGCATCCCGCTCAACACGCCGGATCTCGTCAACCAGACCTGCAGCAACTGGCCGCCCGTGCCGGGCTACCCGGACGGCGCCGAGCAGTTCCTGTTCATCCCGGACCTCACCGCCAAGGGCACGGGCATCGTGCTCGTCGTGCTGCTCGTGCTCTACGTGGGTTCGCAGCTGCTGTCCACGCTCCTGATGCCGTCGACCGTCACGGGCATGCAGCGCAACATCTTCTACGCGCTGCCGTTCCTCTTCGTCCCGTTCATCATCAGCTTCCCGACGGGCCTGCTCGTCTACTGGATCACGACCAACCTCTTCACGGTCGTCCAGCAGGTGTCGCTGCGCCGCATCTTCGGCGCGCCGGGCGTGACCACGGGCGACGATCCACTCAGCATCGTCGAGGGCGCGATCGTCGAGGCGGCCGAGCTGCGGGGTAATGTCGGACCCTCCGAGCGTCCGACCAAACGCAAGCGCACGGGGAAGCGTCGATAGTGACTGAGCAGCGTAGAAACGGCCCGAGCAGCGATCCGGCTGATCCCGCGGGGATCGAAGCGGTCCGCAGCCTCGTCGAGGGCGTCGCCCGTGCCTTGGGCATCGACGAGGACGTGATCGCGGAGCAGCGCGGCGAGGAGCTCCACGTCGCCGTCCAGGGCAAGGACCTGGGCTTGCTGATCGGCCGCCACGGACAGACCCTCGAAGCGCTGCAGCACCTGGCCCAGCGCATCGCGCTCGACCACGACGTGCATGTGCGCGTGATCGTCGACGCCGAGGGCTACCGTGAGCGCCGCCGCGAGGCGATCGAGGCGCAGGTCAACCGCCTGACGGCCCGCGCGCTGCAGCGCGGCGAGGCGTGCCCGCTGGAGCCGATGACGAGCAGCGAGCGCCGCTACGTCCACGAGATGGTCCGCGACATCGAGGGTGTGGAGTCCTACAGCGAGGGCCAGGAGCCCGACCGCCACGCGGTCATCGCCCCGGAGGGCACCGCGCCCCCCGGCGCCTCCCAGTGAGCAGCCGGGCGGAGTCCCGGCTCGCTGAGCTGGCAGCGCGCTTTGCGCTGCCAGCCGACGTCGTCGCCAATGGCCGGCGGCTCCTGGAGCTCTGGGAAACCGACGAGCTCGCGTCGACCCGGGTGACCGACGCCGCCGAGGCCGTCGACCAGCACCTGGCGGACTCGTGGGTCGCGCTTGAGTTTGATGTGGTGCGTGAGGCGCGCCGCGCGGCCGACCTCGGAACCGGAGCCGGGATCCCGGCGTTGCCGCTGGCGGTCGCGTTGCCGGAGCTCCACATCGCGCTCGTGGAGTCCGTGGGGCGGAGAACGGTCTTTCTTGAGCGGGCCATCGAAGAGTGCGCTCTGGGCGACCGGACCGAGATCGTCGCCGAGCGCGCCGAGGGCTGGCCCGAGGGCATCGGCGTGCACGACCTCGTGACGAGCCGCGCGCTCGCGACCCTCGACGTCGTGTTCGAATACTCCGCGCCGCTGCTGCAGCTCGGCGGCGCCGCCGTGGCGTGGAAGGGCGCGCTGAGCGAGGAGGAGCGCGCGGGCGGCGTGAAGGCCGCTGAGATCCTCGGCCTGGAGATCGAGGCGGAACTCCTCGTCGCGCCGTTCGAGGGTGCCCGCGACCGGCGGCTCATCGTGGCGCGCAAGGTCGCCGAGACGCCCGAGCGCTTCCCGCGCCGCGAGGGCATGGCGAAGAAGAAGCCTTTGGGGGCTGCGCGGTAGACCGCGGGTTGGTTGAGCGGTGGGCCGCGGTGATCCTCCAGGCTCGCTCGTCACCTGCGCCTGGCGGCTTGGCTCCTACACGCTCGCTTCCGGATCACCGCGCCCCTCCGCGCCGTTGCGGCGCTTCCCCTGTTGCAGCCTTGGGTCCCGCGGCCAGACCGGTTGCTGCGGGGGCTGCGTCGACTTCGTGCGTTGGTTGGTCTGTGACCGTGGGCTCAGCCGCCGCCGATCTCGGTGAGCGGCGGGACGGTGTAGCGGGTGAACTCGTTGAGCTCGCAGTCGCGGATCTTGTCGGCTAGCTCGTCGATGGCGAGGGTCTCGTCGTCTCGGATGGGGGAGCCCGCCCACGTGGCGCGGAAGACGAACCCTTCCGGGAAATGATCCGAGATCACGCGGACCGTGGTGGCGATGCGGTCGGCAGCGGCGGCGTACATCGCGATGGTGTCGGCGTCGCGCTCGACGTTTGGCGCCAGTGGAGAGCCGCCGGAGTCGGTGGCCAGCTCCAAGACGGCGGGATACGACTTCTTGATCCCGAACCAGCGCTTCTCTTCGCGGCCGGGGATGAAGCTGATCGGCCAGGCGTTGCGGTCGGCGCACTCCTCAGCGGCGGCCTGGCCGCGCGCGTTCGTGAGGCCCTCTACCTCGACGTCGAACATGAACGTCGTCACGGCGTGAGCGTACTCCGAGCGGCGTAGGTCGCCAGGGCGGCGCGTTTCACGTGAAACGGCGGATACGGTCTCGCGATGTCCGACAGCGCCAGCGACAATCTCCCGCTCTGCGAATTCGCCTATCCAGGGCCGCTGCGCGACAAGCTCGTCGGTGCCGTGCTCCGCGGGGAGAAGACAGCGACATCGTCGCTGCGAGCGGAGTACGAGGCCGAAAGTGAGCCGCTTCCCGTCGTCGGGGCGCGCAGCGCGGTCATCGACTCCGCGGGCGACATCGTCGCGGTGATCGAAGTGACCGAAGTGCGAGTGGTCCGTCTCGCCGACGCCGACGTCCGCCTTGCGCGCGATGAGGGCGAGGGCTTCGCCGACGTGGCGGCGTGGCGCGTCGCGCACGAGGAGTTCTGGACCAGCCCGGAGTACGTCGAGGAGTACGACTTCCCCGTCACCGACGACACGCTGGTCGTGGCGCAGTGGTTCCGCGTGGTCGAGCGGATCGCTAGCTGAGGTCGCTTGCGAGGAGGTCCATCAGGATCGCATCGCGGAACTCGTCCGGTGCTCCGCCGGGGACGCGCTCGGCCTGGCGGAGGATGCCGACCGGCCGAAACCCCACGGCGGCGTAGCAACGCACGGCGGCCACGTTGTCGACGGCGGGGTCGATCGTGAAGCGGTGGTGGTCGCGGCTGATGAAGTGGTCGATGGCGAGTCGGAGCGCGCGGCGCCCGAAGCCGTGCCCGTGCCATCGAGTCCCGAGCATGATGTCGAACGCGACCTCGGGATACATCGGTTCCGTCTCCTCGTGGCACTCGAGGATGCCGGCAACTTCGCCGTCGACGACGATCGTGAACGCCCCGATGATCTCCTCGGTCACGCTCGCGAGATCGTTGTCGCCCCACCACGGCGTGATGGCTGGCTCGCGGAGCAGGTCGAGGAGAGGCGCGGCATCGGCCGGATCCGACGGGCGCAGGACCAGATCACCGGGCTCGGCGGTCAGGGTGGGGAGGGAGTGCGCAGCGGGAGACATGACGGACAACGGTCGCGGGCGAGGGCTAAAGGTTTCACGTGAAACGCGAACCGGCGCGCCACGTTCGTGGCGACTGCATCACGTCTTGCGCGCACTCTGCGGAGAAAGCGCGCACCGTTTCACGTGAAACGCGCTCCGGCGACGCGGATCGGGCGCAGCATCTCTACGCTCACCCCGTGGCGATCTACGCGCTGGCGAATCAGAAGGGCGGGGTCGGCAAGACGACGACGGCGGTCAGCTTGGCTGCCTGTCTGGCAGAGGCTGGAGCCTCCGCGATCATCGTCGACGCCGATCCTCAGGCGAATGCGACCGTGGCACTCGGTCTGCCGAAGGACGAATCTCCTTCGCTCTACGACGTGCTCGCGGGCCTCCCTGCGGCCGAGGCGCTGCGAGAGACCTCGATCCCGAACCTCCGCGTTCTTCCGGCCCATGCCGACTTGGCCGCCGCGAATGTCGAACTGCCTCGTACCGACGGCTCCGACCATCTCCTCCGCGACGCCCTCGCCCCGCTGCGCAAGGAAGCCCAGTTCGTCTTCCTCGACTGCCCGCCGTCGATCGGCCCGCTCACGCTGAACGCCCTCGGCGCGGCCGACCGGGTCCTCGTGCCGGTCCAGGCGGAGTACTTCGCGCTCGAGGGCCTCGGCTCGCTCCTCGAGACGCTCGCGCTGGTCCAGAAGCAGCTCAACCCGCAGCTTGCGATCGAGGGCCTCATCATCACGATGTTCGACCCGCGCACCCGCCTCTCCCACGACGTCGAGGCGGAGGTGCGCAAGCACTTCCCGTCGCTCGTGTTCGAGACCGTCATCCCGCGCAACGTGCGCGTGAGCGAGGCCCCGAGCTACGGCCTGCCCATCACCCACTACGACGCCCGGTCCAGTGGATCCGAGGCGTACTTCGCGCTCGCTGAGGAGCTCGCCGCCCGTGCCTGATTCCAAGAAGCCCAAGCGCACCGCGGGCGCCTCGCCCGGCCGCGGCGGCCTCGGTGGCGGCCCGGCCAGTGCACCCAAGCCCACGGCCAAGGCCGGCAAGTCGCGCGGCATCGGCCGTGGCCTCGAAGCGATCCTCGCGGCGTCGCCCGCGCCCGGCGGCGGCGCAGCGCCCGCAGACGTCGCCGAGCTCCGCGACCTCCCCGTCGACCACATCGAGCCGAACCCGGACCAGCCCCGCCGCCGGTTCGATCCCGAAGAGCTCCAGAGCCTTGCCGATTCGATCGGCGCGCAGGGCGTCCTGCAGCCCGTCCTCGTGCGCCCGCGCCCGGGCGGCCGGTTCGAGATCGTCGCTGGCGAGCGCCGCTGGCGCGCTGCGCAGCTCACGCAGCTCGCGACGATCCCGGCGATCGTCCGCGAGCGCACCGACGCCGAGACGCTCGAAGCCGCGCTGGTCGAGAACATGGCCCGCGCCGACCTCACGCCGATCGAGGAGGCCCGCGCGTGCGCCGGCCTCGTCGAGGAGCTTGGGCTCTCCCGCGAGGAGGTCGCTCGTCGCGTCGGCCGCAGCCGCTCGGCGGTGTCGAACCTCATCCGCCTTCTCGACCTTCCCGACGATGTCGTCGAGATGCTCGAGGACCGCACCCTCACCGAGGGCCACGGCCGCGCGCTGCTCCTGTCGCCGGACCAGGAAGTCCGCCGCCGCCTCGCGATCGAAGCCGCCGACCAGGGCTGGTCGGTGCGAGAGGTCGAGCGCCGCGCCCGCCCGGCTGACGGCGCCCGCGAGACGCCCGCGTCGCCCGCTGCAGCTCCGGCCGCATCCAAGCCCTCGGCCGATCACGTCGAGGCAGCTGAGCAGCTCGGCGACGACCTCTCGGTGCAGCTTGGCCTGGATGTCCGCGTGAAGCCCCACAAGAAGGGCTTCCGGGTCGAGCTCGACCTCGACGACCTCGCATCCGCGAACCGTCTGCGCGACCGCCTGAGCTAGCTGCAGCACGCTGCAGCGCTGCCCGTCATCAGCGCGCGGTCCCGCAGTGGTCTGGCGTGCCGCCGCACTGCGCGCTGCAGCCTGGTGCCCGGCACGCCGCAATGGCCCAGGAACCGCTACCATTCGCGTCCCGCGGCACCGCGATGTGGTGCCCGCCGGGGCGATTAGCTCAGTCGGTTAGAGCGCTTCTCTGATAAGGAAGAGGTCGCTGGTTCGAATCCAGCATCGCCCACTTGAAGGCCTCGCCCCGCGAGGCCTTCGTCGTTTCTGGGGGCGCTTCAGGCGGAGCTGCCGCTCGCGGCGATCGCTCCGCGAGCGCCCTGGGTGCGTCAGTCGAAGACCATGCCCGGGTGCTCGGTCGGCGCGGGGTCGGGCCGCTTCATCATCCGCATGCCGTTGATGAAGCCGAGCAGCCCGGCGATGATCGGCACCAGCAGGCCCACCTGCAGCGCGAGTGGCCGCGCCTCCTCGTTGATCCGGTGGACTTCGTCCTTGATCTCCTGGGGCTGGCCCTCCAGCTGTGCCTCGAGGCGCGTGCTGCTCATGACCTCGGCGTCCTCCTCGAGGGCCGTGGCGATCTGCTCCTGGGCCGCCGGCGGCAGGACGGTGCTGTCCTTCGCCATCTGCGTGAAGGTGATCGAGAGGGTCGCGAGCAGGATCGCACCAGCGAACGCGAGTCCGAACGACAGACCGAACGAGCCCGCTGCCGAGTTCACGCCCGCGGCTTCGCTGACGCGCTCGGAGGAGATCGGCGACAGCGTGTAGTTGTTGAGCTGCGAGACGAGCAGGCCGAGCCCAGCTCCCGCGACCATCAGCGGCACGAACAACGCCCACCCGGAGTCGGCGCGGGGCACGATCAGCGCGATCAGGAACGCGCCCACGGTGAGCAGGCCCGCGCCGGCCCGGATGAGCGCCGCGGGCCGACGCATGCCCGAGCGCTTCCCCGCGAGCAGCGCGGTGCCGAACATGGTGAGCGACAGCGGTGCGAGGGTGAGGCCGGTCTCCAGCGCGTTGTACTCCAGCACCATCTGGAGGTAGATCGGCATCGCGATCATCACCCCGCCGAGGGCGATGTTCTGGAGCATCTGCGACGTGATCCCGAGCCGGAAGATGTCGGACGAGAACAGGTCGGGATCGAGCAGCGCTGGCTTCCCAGCCGCCTTGCGGCGCACGAGCCAGCGCGCCAGCGAGCCCAGCGCGACGAGGCCGGCCGCGATGAGCAGGCCGACGAACTCCCCGCCCTCCTGCCAGACGAGGATGCCGACGACCACGCCGCCCATGCCGACCGCCGACAGCGCGGCGCCCACGGCATCGACCTCGCGCGGGCCGGTATACGGCACGTCCTTGGCGTCGTGCAGGCCGATCAGCACGACACCGATGACGACGACCTCGAGCATGAAGCCGACGCGCCAAGACAGGAAGGTGGTGAGGAAGCCGCCGAACAGCGGGCCCACGGCCGCCGCGATCGCCGCCGCCGCGCCCACGAGCGCATACGCCTTCGTCTGCTCCGGGCCTTCGAAATTGCCGTGGATCAACGACTGCATCGACGGCAGCAGAAGCGACGCGCCGAGGCCGCCGATGATCGCCCAGAACACGATGATCGCGGTGAGGCTCTGCGACAGCGCCATGGCCAGCGCGCCGACGGCGTAGCCGAGGATGCCGAGCGTGAAGGCGCGCTTTCGGCCGATGAAGTCGGCGACTTTGCTGCCGATGAGGATGAACGCCGCCGAGACGAGCGCCTCCAGGGCGATAGCGCTCTGGACGCCGCTGACGGTGGTGTCGAGGTCCTCGACGACGCTGCCGATCGAGACGTTCATCAGCGACGTGTCGACCACCAGCACGAACATGGCCATCGACAGGAGCACCGCTCGGCGCTGACTCCCGGGCGCCCAGCCAGACGACTCGGTCGGGGGGTTGGCGGGGGCGTCTGAGGCCGTCATGCGGTGCTCCTGGAGGGTGGGTGGGAGCCGGTGCGGGCAGACGGCAGGGCCGCCCGGCGCACGCCGGTGCGCGAATCGTGGCGGGCGCGCCGCTGCCACCCCTCGTCCGAACGGGGTGATTCGACCGGGTCAGCCGAGAAACTCCCACCCGTGCGCGGTCGCCGAAGCCAGCGCGCGGGTGAGATTGGCGGTGTCGCTCGGGTGCCGCGTGCCCGCTTCAAGGAAGAAGTCCTCCATGCCGCCGGGCGTGAAGGTGACGATCCGGTGCCCGATCCCGCCGAGCAGCCTGCCCTCGTGCGGCACGCCGGCCGGGATGTGGACGGTGTCGCCGGGCGACATCAGCCGCTCCTCACCGCCCACGGTCATCACGAAGTGGCCGGCGACGACATGGATCGTCTCGGCTTCGCTGCGATGGAGGTGGAGCGGCAGCGACCACCCTTCAGGCGGGTGGTCGACGATCAGACACATCGCGCCATCGGTGTCGGAGGCCCTCAGGTGGATCTCCGTCCGAACGCCACCCGGCATCCAGATCACCGTGGGGGACGGTAGGGACATGATCCGACCATAACCGGACGCCCGCGGCCCGTTTGGGAACCGCTGAAATCGTCTCAAAACGGCGAAATCGCGTGTGAGGCCCGTAAAGGGCCCTCTCGCGCCACGGAGGGGTCTCGGAAAGGGATTCCTCACGCGAAATCCCCCGATTGGCCCAACCAGTCGCGGTCCGGCGGCCTCAGCCGACCCGAGGCCCGTTTCGCGACGGAGGTCAACCGGGGTGTTGCCGCCGACCGGGGGCGTACCGTGAAAGACGATGCGGTCCAACACACCCGATGAGCACATGAAGCGGCTCACGAGTCTGGAGCAGGAGCTCGACGACCTCTACGGTCATCTCGGGCTCCCCAAGCCGAAGTTCGGCGAGCTCAGCGTGCGCCGCCTCAAGAGCAGCGAGTCGCCCGACTCTGGCCACCGCTCTCCGCACCGCCCTCTTCGCAAGACGGCTTAGGAGGCCATCCGCGTGAGCCCAGCCACTTCCCTCGACATGAAGGAGCGTGCTGCGGCTTGAAGCGACGCGCCCCCGCTCCAACCCACCAGTGGCCAGTCAGGCGCCGCGCGGTTCAGCGGGCCTGCGCGCCGCGAAAACCGGTGTGGGAGAGGGAGCTGTCTGGCGTGTTCCCGGTTCGCGCCGAGAGGCGGTACCGGTCGCAGTACGAGGCATGGCACAGGTGCGACCCGCCGCGGACCACGAACTGACCGGGTGACGCGTTGGGGGCAGTGAACGGATCGGCCGTCCACTCCCAGACGTTGCCGCACACGTTGTAGAGCCCGAAGCCGTTCGGAGCGAACGCGTCGGCGGGCGCGGTCCCGGCGAAGCCGTCCTCGCCGTCGTCGCGCACGGGGAAGTCGCCCTGCCAGATGTTGCAGCGGTGCTCGCCCCCAGGTGTGAGCTCGTCGCCCCACGGGTAGGCGGTATCGACGGCGCCGCCGCGAGCCGCGTACTCCCACTCGGCCTCCGTCGGCAGCCGTAGCCCGGCCCACGCGCAGTACGCCTCCGCGTCGTTGCGCGACACATGCACGACCGGGTGGTCGGCGCGGTCGTCTGACGTCGTCCCCGGGCCTTCGGGTGAGCGCCAGTCCGCCCCGAACACCTGCCGCCACCACGGAGCATCAGCGAGCGCCCGCGTCGGCGGCGTGCCCTCCGGAAGGTGGAGGTGGAAGACGAACGACCACCCGAACCGTTCGGCGTCGGTCACGTACCCGGTGGCGTCGACGAACCGCGCGAACCGCGCGACGGTGACCGCGGTGCGTTCGATCGCGAACGGCTCGACGCTGACCTCGCGCGCCGGGCCCTCGCCATCGCCTGGGACGGCCTGCGGCCCGTCGGTGCCCATCGTGAACCGGCCGCCGGGCAGCTCGACGAGGTCGGTCAGCGGGGGCGTCTGATCGGAACCAAACTGGACGATTTGCAGGGCAGAAGGCGCTGCTTCCGGCGCCGCCCCGGCGTCGTCTCGACCCGGTCCGCAGCAGCCGCTCACGCAGCTCAGCCTACTTCGCCGACGATCCCGATCAGGCGTTCGACGGCGTCGGCGACCGACTCCTCGAGGGTCTTGATCGTGACCTCGGGCGAGGACGGCGCTTCGTACGGGTTCTGCTCGCCAGTCAGGCCCGATAGGCGCCCGGCCTTGGCGCGGGCGTAGAGCCCCTTCGGGTCGCGCCGCGCGCACTCTTCGAGCGGCGTGTCGACGAAGACCTCGATGAACGGCAGCCCGGCCTTCTCGTGGAGCCGGCGGGCGAGGTCGCGGTCCTGGCGGTAGGGCGACACCAGCGCGACGATCGCGATGCCGCCGGCGTCGGCGAAGAACCGCGCCACGTGGCCGACGCGCCGCACGTTCTCGGCGCGCGAGGCGGCGTCGAAGCCGAGGTCGCCGGAGAGGCCATGGCGCACGTTGTCGCCGTCGAGGAGGTACGCGAGGCGCCCGCGCTGCACCAGCGCCTGCTCGAGCGCCGTCGAGATCGTCGACTTGCCCGACGCGGGCATTCCGGTGAGCCAGATCGTCGCGCCGCGGGAGCCGAGGTGGCCCCAGCGCTCGCTGCGGTCGAGCTTCCCGGGATGCCAGACGACATCTGGGCTCTTCTGCTCGTCGTCGGTCACCCCGGCGCGTGTCTCGCGGATCAGGCCCGCGGCCACCGTGTCGTGCGAGAGCTCGTCGATCAGGATGAACGCGCCCGTCGTCTGGTTCTCGGCGTAGGGGTCAGCGACGATCGGCGTGGCAAGCCGCAGCGTGACCTCGCCGACCTCGTTGAGGCGCAGCTCCGAGGCGTCGCCGAGGGCCTTGTCATGGACGTTGTAGACCGTCCGCAGCTCACGCGCCGTCGCTCGCACGCGCCGCGTGGTGTGTTTGAGCAGGTACCGCCGGCCGGACGACAGCGGCTCGCTGCCCAGCCACACGAGCGTCGCGTCGACCTCGCGCGCGGGCTCCGGCGCGCCCTCGACGGCGGCGATCAGGTCGCCACGGGCGACGTCGAGGTTGTCCTCCAGTACGACCGTGCCGTTGAGCGGGCCGCGGACGTCGTCGAGCGGCCCGTCGAACGAGTCGATCCGGGCGATCCGGGAGCGTTCGCCGCTCGGCAGCACGACCACGTCGGCGCCCGCCTTCAGCCGCCCGCCAGAGACGCGCCCGGCGAGTCCCCGGTAGGCGCCGTCGCGCACGATCCACTGGACCGGGAAGCGCAGCGCGGCCACGTCGGCGTCTGATGGCAGCTGGACGGCTTCGAGCACCTCAAGCAGCGTCGGGCCCTCGTACCACGGGGTGCGCGCCGACTGGTGCACGACGTTGTCGCCCTCCAGCGCGCTGACCGGCACCACCGTCGCCTGCGCCAGCCCGAGCCGCTCTGCCAGCTCGGCGATCTCCTCCTCGATGGCGCGGACGGCGTCGGCCTCGTAGTCGACGAGCTCGATCTTGTTCACCGCGACCACGAGGTGCTTGATGCCGAGCAGGTGCGCGAGCTGCACGTGCTTGAGCGACTGCTCGGTGAGGCCCGGCGGGCGCGCGTCGACGACGAGCAGCAGCACATCGGCCGTCGATGCGCCCGTCACCATGTTGCGCGTATAGCGCGTGTGGCCTGGCGTGTCGACGAGGACGAACCCACGAGCGGGCGTCGAGAAGTAGCGGTAGGCGACGTCGATCGTGATGCCTTGCTCGCGTTCGGCCCGCAGGCCGTCGGTGGCGTGGGCGAGGCCGCCGCGCGACACCTCGTCGACCTGGTCGCTGCGCAGGCTGTCGGCGTCGAGCAGCAGCCGGCCCACGAGCGAGCTCTTGCCGTGGTCGACCGACCCGGCCACGGCGATCCGCAGCAGGTCCTGGTCTTGGATGCGGCTCATCGAGGGAAGCGAGCCATAGCTAGAAGGGGTGCACCCATGGTTAGAAGTAGCCCTCGCGTTTGCGGTCTTCCATCGCGGCGACCGAGAACTGGTCGTCGCCGCGGGTCCGGGCGCGCTCGGTCCAACGGGCCCGCTCCAGCTCCTCGATCACGCCGTCGACGTCGCTCGCTTCACTGCGGATCGCGCCGGTCACGGTGAGGTCGCCGACGGTCCGGTAGCGGACCCACTCCTCGGTGACGACGCTGTCGCCCTCGCGGCGCTCGATGTGGGGCGAGTCGGCGAGGATCAGCGACCCTCGCTCGAAGACCCGCCGCTGGTGTCCGAAGTAGATCGACGGGAGCGCAAGCTCCTCGGCGCGGATGTAGCGCCACACGTCGAGCTCGGTCCAGTTGCTCAGCGGGAACGCGCGGACGTTTTCGCCGCGGCGCACGACCGTGTTGTAGAGCGACCACAGCTCGGGCCGCTGCGCGCGCGGATCCCACTGGCCGTACTCGTCGCGGAAGCTGAGCACGCGCTCCTTGGCCCGCGAGCGCTCTTCGTCGCGGCGGGCGCCGCCGATCGCGGCGTCGAAGCCCTGCTCGGCGAGCGCGTCGAGCAGCGTGACCGACTGCAGGCGGTTGCGGCTGCCGCCGTCGCCCCGCTCCTCGACCACCCGGCCGGCGTCGATCGAGTCCTGCACCTTGGCGACCTGCAGCTCCTCGCCGAGCTCGGCCACGATCTGGTCGCGGAAGGCGATGACCTCGGGGAAGTTGTGGCCCGTGTCGACGTGCAGCAGCGGGAACGGGAACCGCCCGGGCCGGAACGCCTTCTGCGCCAGGCGCAGCAGGACGATCGAGTCCTTGCCCGCCGAGAACAGCAGCACCGGACGCTCGAACTCTGCCGCGACCTCGCGCAGGACGTGGATGGCCTCGGCCTCCAGCAGCGACAGGCGGGTCACCGCCGGGGTCCGGGCCGCCTCCGTCACGTCGTGCTGCCGGCCTGCGCCGCCGCGAGCTCTTCGCGGTAGCGGTCGGCCCACTCCTTTGAGCGGCCGTTGGACTGCTTGCGCATCTTCGGCGCCGGGACGACCGCCGACTCGCCGCCGGGGACGCCGAGCCACTCGATCACCTCGCGCACGTGCTGCTGCGGCGCCTCGGCCAGCTCCTCGTAGCGCACGCGGTAGACCGGGAAGTTGCTGTGGTCGAGCCACGCCGTCCACGCGTCTTCGTGGTCGGTTTGCAGCTGCACGAGGTGGTCGATCGCCGCGAAGTCGTAGAACGGCTCGGTGTCGTGGTGCTTGCCATCGTGCTTGCCGTCGCCCTCGTCGCGCCACGAGAGGGTCTGCACGGCCGTCCACAGCGAGATCGCCTGCCCGATCTTGTCGGCGCGCTGGATCTGCACGAACCGCAGCGCGGGGAATGTCGCGGAGAGCGCGTCGGCGAGGGAGGCGCCCTCGAGGCCGGGGAGCGTCGCGAGTCGCTGGGCGAGGTCGTCGAAGTAGCCCCACATCACCTTGGTGCCGTACACCCCGTTCGGGGTAGTGCTGGCCTGCTTGGATGCGGCGAGCGCGGCCGCGAACTGCTCCGCCGTCTCAGGCGTGCCGGGATCGGTCGGGGCGAGCTGGTCGACGAAGGGGAGGTCGATCCCATCGAAGTACTGGCGCGGCTGCCGGGAGCGTGACGTGCTGCGAAGCGCCTGGAAATCCTCGTTGGGCCGACCGGCGACGCCCGACCCTTTCAGCAGCTCGCAGAGCAGTGTGGAGCCGCTGCGCGGGGTTGCCGCGACGATGTAGTGCAAACTGGGGTTAAGGTCGTCGGACATCTAAACCCGATCATACCGATTGCCTTTTCGGAGTTTCGCAGCAGCTCCGACGCCTCTCCGGAGCTTCGCCTCATCTCGTCACCGCCGAACATCCTCTACCTGCACTCGCACGACACCGGCCGGTACGTGCAGCCGTACGGGCACCAGGTGCCGACGCCCAACATCCAGCGGCTCGCCGACCAGGGGCTGCTGTTCCGGCAGGCGTTTGCGGCGGCAGCAGTCTGCTCGGGCTCGCGCGCGGCGCTCCTGACCGGCCAGGCGAGCCATGTGACCGGGATGCTCGGGCTCGCCCACCGCGGGTACCGCCTCGCCGACACGGGCCGCCACCTTGCGCACACCCTGCACGAGGCGGGCTACTTCACGGCGCTGCTCGGCGAGCAGCACCTCGCGGCCGACCCTGAGGACATCGGCTACGAGCACGTCGTCGCGATCGAGAGCTTCCACGCGGATCTTGTCGCGCCGGCCGCGGTCGAGCTGATCGAGGACGTGCCCCGCGACCGGCCGTTCTTCCTGTCGATCGGGTTCTTTGAGACGCACCGCGCGTACTTCGAGCCGACCTCCGTGCGCGACGCGCTCTACTCGGCGCCGCCGCCCAACCTGCCGGACACCCCCGAGGTCCGGCGTGACGTGGCGGCCTTCAAGGCGAGCGCGCGGTCGCTCGACCACGGCGTCGGCGCGGTGATGAACGCGCTCGACGAGCACGATCTGGCCGACAACACGCTCGTCATCCTCACGACCGATCACGGCATCCCGTTCCCGGGCGCGAAGGCGACGCTGACCGACCGCGGCATCGGCGTGATGCTGATCATGCGCGGGCCGGGCGGCTTCCACGGCGGCAAGGTCAGCGACGCGCTGGTCTCGCAGGTCGACCTCTTTCCCACGATCTGCGACCTCGCGGGGATCCAGCGGCCCGCGTGGCTGCATGGGCGGTCGATGATGCCGCTGGTGCAGCGGGGCGAGGAGCGCGCCGACGAGATCAACGACGAGATCTTCGCCGGGATCACCTACCACGCGGCCTACGAGCCGCAGCGCTGCGTGCGCACGCGCCGCTACAAGTACGTGCGTCGGTTCGATCCCGAGCACCCGACCGTCGTGCTGCCGAACGTCGATGAGTCGCCGTCGAAGGACCTGCTTCTCGAGCACCACTGGACGGAGCGCCGCATCCCCAGCGAGCAGCTCTTCGACCTGATCTTCGACCCCAATGAGGCCGCAAACCTTGCGGGCGACCCGGCCTTCGAGGATGTTCGGGCGGCGATGTCGAACAAGCTCCATGACTGGATGGTCGCGACCGACGACCCGCTGCTCCACGGCATGGTCGAGCCCGCGCCCGGCACGGTCTTCAACCTGCCGACGCAGCGCACCGCCGACGACAAGCTCTACGACGCGCCGCCGCACGTCGACGACGTCGGCGCGCCGGTGCGGCATCCGGTCGAGGACGTGGGCGAGTGAGCGCGCCGAGTTTCGTGGGCCGCGATGGGCGGCCGACGTTCGACCTGCAGTCGCACTCGGTGTGGTCTGACGGGCTGCTGCCGGCGAGCGAGGTCGTCGAGGCCGCGGCGCGCGCCGGCGTCGAGGTGCTCGCGCTATCCGATCATGACGCCGTCGATGGGACCGCCGAGGCGCTCGACGCCGGCGCGGCCTTCGGCGTCCGCGTGATCCCGGCCGTCGAGATCTCCAGCATCGATCCCGAGGGCGACGACCTCCACATCCTCGGCTACGGCGTCGACCACCGCGACCCTGCGCTGCTGGAGGCGCTCAAGGACTTTCGCGCCGACCGCGAGGGCCGCGCCGACCGCATGGCTGCGGCCCTGCGCGAGCTTGGCTGGACCGTGCCCGACGAGCCGCTCGCGAGGCGCCGAGAGGCGGGTCTCCCGATCGGGCGGCCGCATCTGGCGTCGGCGGTGTTCGACGACCCCGCCAACGCGGCGCGGCTGGCCGACGAGGGCCTGGAGGGCAGCCCGAGCGACGTGCTCGTCGCCTATCTGATCGAGGGCACGCCGGCGTTCCGCACGCGCACGCACCCCACGGTCCCGCAGGCGATCGACGTGATCCACGCCGCGGGCGGCGTCGCCGTCTGGGCCCACCCGTTCTGGGACGTGAAGCCGCCCGAGCGCGTCGGCGCGACCATCCGGCGCTTCCACGGCTACGGCATCGACGGGGTCGAGGCCTTCTACATCGAGCACGACGAGACGCAGACCCACTTCCTCGTCGACCTCGCCGAAGAGCTCGGCCTGCTCACCACCGGCTCCGCCGACTTCCACGGCCCAGGCCACAAGCACTTCTCGAAGTTCCGCGCCTTCGAGCTGCATGGGCGCGAGCCGCAGCTCGGGGCGATTTTGGACTGAGGGCGGGCCGCGGCGCTCCGGGTTGACCGTCTGCGCTTGAGGGTCAGCCCGGAGGGGTCCCTTTCGAGTTGGCAACCCTCCGGGTTGACCGTCAACGCTTGACGATCAACCCGGAGTCGTGCCCGCGCCGCGCGGCCGCCGCGGCGCACCAAGCCCCGGCGACGTCTGCGCGCTATCGACGAGGCTCGGGGACGCGGCGCCCGCGCCCTCTACGCCGCCGCCGCGAGCTCGTTGGCCCGCATCACCGCGTGGCGGAGCTGGAGCTCCAGCAGGGCCGCGTCGGAGCCGCCCGTGTAGACGCCGACGCCGAGGCGGCTTCCAGCCGCGGTGCGATCCGCGGAGACAAGCTGGAAGCCGCTGGCGCCGGACAGGTCGTCAGACGATGCGAACTGCAGGTCGTTGACGAGTCGCCGCCAGGCGTGGTCGGAGCCGCCGTGGACAGGGACGGACAGCAGCGACAGGCCGTGGGCGAGGGGGTCGACGAGGCGGTGCTCCCAGTCGAGTTCGAGCAGCGAGCTCTGAGCAGGGGCGTGCGCGAGCGCAGGCGCTCGGTGGGTCATGAGAGGCATGGTCCCTTCGGGACGGGGAGACAAGGGCCGAGGCAGACCGGACAGGGAGCGCGTCGACTCGATACACCGTACGCCTGACCGGTGGGTAGGTCAATAAGTTTTGATGAAAGCTTGAAAACTTGCGGGCGGGAGAGGGCGCGCCGCTTAGCCGCGCGGCGAGCCCCAGCGGCGCGCCCATCGCCCGATGTTGTCCAAGAGGCCACAAGCGGCGCCGCGCCAGCGGACTAGGCTGGCGCCCATGCAGCTCGGACTGATCGGCCTCGGCAAGATGGGTGGCAACATGGCCCGCCGCCTGCGTCGGGAGGGCGACATCGACGTCATCGCCTACGACCGCGACGCGGCCGCCGTGGCGGCCCTCGCCGACGAAGGCGTGCGCGGCGCAGCCTCGCTCGAGGAGCTCGTCGCGGGGCTCGACGCGCCGCGCTACGTCTGGGTGATGGTCCCGGCCGGCGCGCCGACGACCGACACGGTGAACGCGCTCGGCGAATTGCTGTCGCCCGGCGACGTGATCATCGACGGCGGCAACAGCCGCTGGACCGACGACGAGATCCGCAAGGCGTCGCTCACCGAGAAGGGCATCGGCTACATGGACGTCGGCACCTCCGGCGGCGTCTGGGGCCTGCAGAACGGCTACTGCATGATGGTCGGCGGCGAAGACAAGGACGTCGAAGGCCTCACGCCGGTGCTCAACGCGCTCGCGCCCGTAGTCACCGACGAAGAAGACCTCGCGAAGATCGGCGAATACGGCTGGGAGCACGTCGGGCCGACGGGCTCGGGCCACTTCGTGAAGATGGTCCACAACGGCATCGAGTACGGCCTCATGCAGGCCTACGCCGAGGGCTACGCGCTGCTCGGGGCCAACAACCCCGACCTCGACCTGGAGCGCGTCGCGCGCCTCTGGCAGCAGGGTTCGGTCGTGCGCTCGTGGCTCAACGAGCTCGCGGGCCGCGCGTTCGAAGCGGAGGGCTCGGGCGTCGACGCGCTGGAGCCGGTCGTGAACGACTCCGGCGAGGGCCGCTGGACGATCGAAGCGTCGATCGACCTCGGCATCCCGACGCCGGTGATGACGCTCGCGCTGCAGGAGCGGTTCGTCTCGCGCGGCAACGCCGACCACACCAACCGCATCCTCTCCGCGCTGCGAAATCAGTTCGGCGGCCACGAGGCCAAGCGCAAGGCCTGACGGCCCGGGAGCGACGCCGCCATGACGACCTCCACGCACGGCCACTCGCCCGACGAGAACCCGCTGGCCGAAGGCATCGGCCTCCTGCCGCCTGAGCCGACCGTCCTCATCGTGTTTGGCGCCGGCGGCGACCTCGCGATGCGCAAGCTGCTGCCCGCGATCGGCAACCTCGGGATGGACGGCACCCTGCCGGACCGGTTCGCGCTCGTCGGCGTCTCGCGGGAGACGATGACCGACGAGGAGTTCCGCTCTCACGTGCGCGAGTCGCTGACGAAGTTCTCGCGGCGCGGCATGGATGCCGACGTGCTCGAGCGGCTGATCGAGCGCACGCGCTACGTCGGTGGCGACGCGACCACCGTCGGCACGATGCACCGCCTCGGCGGCATCCTCGACGAGCTCGCCGAGGGCGAGCCGATGGACCGCCTGTATTACATCTCGATGGCGCCGCGGTTCTTCGCGCCCGTGATCGAGACGCTCGGTGAGGCGCGGCTGATCGACCGCAACGACGCGTCGAGCCGCGTGATCATCGAGAAGCCGTTCGGCACCAACTACGCGGAGGCGGCGGAGCTCAACACGCGCCTGCTGTCGGTGCTCGACGAGTCGCAGATCTACCGGATCGACCACTACCTCGGCAAAGAGACCGTCCAGAACATCCTGGCGCTGCGCTTCGCCAACCACGTGCTCGAGCCGATCTGGAACCGCGAGCACATCCAGTCGGTGATGATCACCGCGGCCGAGGACGGCGGCATCGGCTCGCGCGCCTCGTATTACGACTCCTCCGGCGCGCTGCGCGACCTCATCCAGAACCACCTGCTGCAGCTGCTCACGCTCGTGGCGATGGAGCCGCCGGCCAAGTTCTCGGCCGACGACATCCGCGCCGAGAAGGCGAAGGTCCTGCGGGCCGTGCAGATGCCGCCCGAAGACGAGATCCACACGATGGCGATCCGCGGGCAGTACGGCGCTGGGCAGATCGCCGGCGAACCAGTGCGCGCCTACCGCGAAGAGGAGGACGTCGCCGACGACTCCCGCACCGACACCTTCGCCGCGCTGCGCCTGGACGTGAACACGTGGCGCTGGGCGGGCGTCCCGTTCTACATCCGCACCGGCAAGCGCATGCCGCGCAAGCTCACCGAGATCGCGATCAAGCTCAAGCCCGTGCCGCTGGCGGCGATCGAAGGCGTGCGCGGCGCCGATGAGAACGAGCTCGTCCTCACGATCCAGCCCGACGAGCGCGTCACGCTCCGGCTGCTGGCGAAGGTCCCCGGGCCGGGCATGAACCTGCGCCCGGTCACGATGGACTTCTCCTACGGCGCGGCGTTCCTGTCGCAGTCGCCGGAGGCCTACGAGCGGCTCATCACCGACGCGATGCGCGGCGATCCGACGCTCTTCACCCGCGACGACGAGACGATGGCGCAGTGGACGATCATCGACCCGATCCTGCGCTACTGGCAGCGGGAGGACTCGCCGCCGCCCGAGACCTATCCGTCGGGCTCGCAGGGCCCTGAGTCCCAGCATTCGATCCTGCGTCCCGGCGACAAGTGGCGGGCGATCTGAGATGACGCGGACCAGCCTCCCCATCCAGCCCGCGGCCGTGGAGCCGGCGGTGATGCGATGAGCACGCCCGACCCGATCGACTCCCGTCCGGCCGAGGAGCCGCAGCTCGGGGCGCAAGCCCTGCCGGACTCGCGCCGGATCGATGCCCGTTGGTCGTCGGACGACACCGAGCCGTCGAAGATCGCCGACGAGCTGCGCCGCCTGGAGACGACCCGCATGCCGGACGGCTCGAGCGTGGCTCCGGCGCGGGCGCTCACGTTCATCGTCCTCGTCGAACCGGAGCACGACGACGAGGTGCGCGCGCAGCTCAAAGCGCTCGGGACGCAGCGCGCCTCGCGCACGATCGTGATCCGCCGCTACCCGGACCGCACTACGCTCGGCGGCCGCGCCGCGGTGATCCAAGACGACGCGATCGGCAACGGCCTGCGGGAGACGATCGTGCTCGACGTCGGCCCCGAAGACGAGCTCGATCTCGACGGCATCCTCGACCCGCTCGTGATCACCGACGTGCCGAGCGTCGCGTGGGTGCCGGAGGGCGATCCGCGGCTGCTGATGCTGCTCCGCCAGATCGTGCAGACCGTGATCGTCGACGGCGACAAGGCCGCGTCGGTCCGCGAGGCGCTCGACGACTCCCGCGCGCTGCGCGAGGTCGGGATGCGCACGATCGACATGGCGTGGCTGCGGTCGGCGCCGTGGCGGGTGCGGCTCGCCTCGCTGGCGCAATCGCCGGGGTTCCGCGCGCAGCTCAAGGAGATCGAGACGGTCGACATCGAGACGCGCCCCGACTCGCGCGTCTGCGGCGCGCTGCTCGCCGGGTGGCTGTCGCACCGGCTCGGGTGGCAGCCCGGGCCGCCGCTGCTCGATGCGTCGCGCCGGCGCGTGGTCGCGCAGCTGCGCGACGTCGACCAGCCGCTGCCGGGGCTCGCTGGCCTCACGCTGCGGTTCCGCGACGGGTCGTCGCGACGGCTGTCGCGTGGGCCAGGCGGGCTGAAGATCACCGACACGGACCCCGAGGGTGCGGTCGTGGAGCGGACGGTGCTGGGCGCCTCGCGCGGCGGGAGCGGCCTGCTGCCGAGCGCGATGCGGCAGGTGCTGCTGCCCGACGAGCTCGACGAGGAGGTCCTCATCGCGACCGCGTCGCTCGACCGCGCGCGGGTGCTCAAGCAGGCGCTCGCTGAGTCGGGGCCGCGGTTCCAGTGAGAAATCTTGAGGCTGTCACCCGACAGTTGACGGAGCCCGCGCTGCGCGCCGCCGCGGTGCGCGGCGTGCCGACGGCGACCGACGGTCCGACCGCGGCTACGCTGGCCGGGATGCGCGCATGAACGGCGGCCAGCCCACCCTCGTCGTCCTGCCGGACCCGGTCGCCGTCGCGCGCCGGGGCGCAGAGGTGGTCGCGGAGGCGATCGACGCGGCGCTCGACGCCACGGGCCGCGCCGACATCGCCCTCGCCGGCGGCACCACGCCCGGCCTGCTCTACGACGAGCTCACGAAGACCCGCGCGAACTGGTCGGGCGTGCACCTGTGGATCGGCGACGAGCGCTGCGTCCCGTACGACCACCCGGACTCGAACGTGAAGATGGCCCGAGAGCGCCTGCCCGCGCCTGGTGCCGTGCTCCACATGCCCCCGCAGGACGGCGACGCTGAGAAGCGGGCGCTGGCGTACTCGTTCCAGCTCAAGGAGCGCGCGCTCGACCTGGTGCTGCTCGGCCTCGGCGAAGACGCCCACACGGCGTCGCTGTTCCCCGACGATCCGGCGCTCGACGACCCGCGCCGCATGGTCTTCACGGTCTCGGCGCCCAAGCCGCCGCCCGAACGCGTCTCGCTGGGTCTCACGGCCCTGGCCGAGGCGAAGGCGCGGCTGCTGCTCGTGACCGGCGCCGGCAAGCGCGAGGCGCTGCAGTGGGCGCTCGGCGACCCGGACCCGCACTACCCGTCGTCGCTGTTGCCCGCCGAGGGCACGACCGTGCTGGCTGACGAGGTCGCGGCCGGCTGACGCCGCGCGCGCCGCCGCGAGGTACGGGTCGGATTCCCCGGCGGGGAGACGGGTAATCCATCCCGTACGCCAAGCCACGATCGGTACGGGTCGGATTCCCCGGCCTCAGGACGGGTGATCCATCCCGTTCGCCGTCTAGCCCGTCCAAAGGCAAAATTTAGGCGCTGCTAAATTCGACGGCGGTGCAGTTGATCAAGGATGCTGAGACGACCGCGGAGCGGGCGCTTCCTG
This sequence comes from Actinomycetes bacterium, assembly GCA_023404805.1. Taxonomy (GTDB): domain Bacteria; phylum Actinomycetota; class Thermoleophilia; order Solirubrobacterales; family Solirubrobacteraceae; genus JAGIBJ01. The sequence goes on from JAEYAL010000259.1 coordinate 44,607, forward strand.
GGGAGGCGCGCGTCCGGGATGCCGCGCACGCGTCGCTCGATGCGAGCGGTGGCCGGGGGATCAAGCGGCTGATGCCGTTCCTCGGGCCGGCGTTCGTGGCGTCGATCGCCTACGTCGACCCGGGCAACTTCGCGACGAACATCAGCGGCGGCGCGCAGTTCGGCTACACGCTGCTGTGGGTGATCGTCAGCGCGAACCTGATGGCGATGCTGATCCAGGCGCTGAGCGCCAAGCTCGGCATCGCGACGGGGCTGAATCTGCCGGAGATGTGCCGCAAGCAGTTCGGCAAGAAGTCGCGGATCGGCCTGTGGCTCCAGGGCGAGCTGAGCGCGATGGCGTGCGACCTGGCCGAGTTCCTCGGCGCGGCGATCGGCATCAACCTGCTGTTCGGCATCGACCTGCTCCCGGCGGCGCTCATCACCGCGGTGATCACCTTCGCGATCCTCGCGATGCAGCAGCGCGGCGTGCGCAAGTTCGAGTCGCTGATCGCCGGGTTCGTCGGCGTGATCCTGCTCAGCTTCGGCGTCCAGACGTTCCTCGCCGAGCCCAGCGCGAAGGACATCGCCGGCGGCCTCGTCCCGCAGTTCGCGGGCTCCGAAAGCGTCCTGCTGGCGGTTGGCATCCTCGGTGCGACCGTCATGCCGCACGTGATCTACCTGCACTCGGCGCTGACCCAGCACCGCGTCGTCGGCCGCAGCGACGAGGAGAAGCGCCGGATCTTCCGCTTCGAGGTCATCGACATCGTGATCGCGCTCGGCCTCGCCGGCCTCATCAACGCGTCGATGCTCATCACCGCTGCGGCGGTCCTCCACGGGACGCCTCTCGCGAGCGCCGGCGAAGACCTCACCCAGACCGCCGACGCGCTGGGCCAGGCGCTCGGCTCCCACGCCGACGTGCTCTTCGGCATCGCGCTGCTGGCGTCGGGGATCTCGGCGTCGAGCGTCGGCACGCTCTCAGGCCAGGTGATCATGGAGGGGTTCCTGCACCGCTCGATCTCGCTCTGGCTGCGGCGCGCGCTCACGATGCTCCCGGCCATCGCCGTGATCGCCGCCGGCATCAACCCGACCGATGCCCTCGTGGTGAGCCAGGTGATCCTGTCGTTCGGCATTCCCGCCGCGCTGCTCCCGCTGTTGTGGTTCTGCGCGCAGCCGGGCATCATGGGCGGCCTCGTCAACCGGCGGTCCACGACGGTCGTGGCGGCGCTCGTCGCGACCGTGATCGTCATCCTCAACGTGGTCCTGCTGTACCTCACGTTCTCGGGCAACTGACGCGCGAGACCCGCAGCACCCGGCGACCTCCAGCACCTCCCTTTCCGTGACCGTAGACCCGGCCGACACCGACACCACCGCCCCGACGTCGGACGACCATTCGACCGCGGTCGAGAACTACGCCAAGGCGATTTTCACGCTCCAGGCCAGCGGCCGGGCCGTGCGCACCACCGATCTGGCCGAGCGCCTCGAAGTCCGCCCCGCGTCGGTCTCGACGATGCTCACGCGCCTTGAGCAGTCCGGGCTCGTCGCGCGTGAGCCGTACCACGGGGTCCGCCTCACGGAGGACGGTGAGCGCGTCGCCCTCGCCGTGATCCGCCGCCACCGCCTGCTCGAGCTCTTCCTCGCCGAGGCGCTCGAGCTCCCGTGGGACGTCGTGCACATCGAGGCCGAGCGGCTCGAGCACCACGTCTCCCCGCGCGTGGAAGCGGCGATCGCCGCCCACCTTGGCGACCCGACCCACGACCCCCACGGCGATCCCATCCCGACCGCCGACCTCGAGTTGCCTCTGCTGACCGGCGGGATCTCGCTCGCGGAGATGCCCGACGGCGCGACCGCAGAGCTGCTGCAGGTGTCCGACCGCGACCCCGCGATGCTCCGTTACCTCTCCGACCGCGGGATCCGCCCTGGCGCCGCGCTGCGGCTCGCCGGCCGCGAGCCGTTCGGCGGGCCGCTGCGCGTCGACTGCGACGGCACCGAGCACCTGCTCGGCGAGCCGCTCGCGCGCGCGATGACGGTGCGCCTCGGCTGAGCCGGACGGCGCCGCGTGCGCCGCGCGAACTTCTGTGGATTGAAGCCGCCAGACAACCTCGGATGACGGGAGTTCGCCGGAGCGCGCCCGGCTGCGCCGCGGCTGCCGCCGATTGCCGGAGGGTGCAGGCGGTTCGTTCGGGTACGCGCCTGTCCCCCGGATCGACCGGTCGTCCAGCGCCGATCGCTTCTCGGTTCTTCGGAAAGAGCAGGGAGTTCGGTGGGTTTGTCCACAGGGCCAACTGGGCACCCATCGCACCGCCAAAAGTTTGTGATGCGCGGCACAGCCCGAGCGGTTACGTTCGGCTCATGGCTCCCTCCATCGCGACGCTCGCCAAGGCCACACGGGTCGGCTTGGACGCCGCCCGGACCAGCGAGATCGAGCGCCGACATCGGGCCGACCACCAGGCGATGACGATCGTCGCCTGCTCGTTGCTCGGCCGGACCGACGACGCGGTCGACGTCGGCGCGCACGAGGGCGCGAACATGTCGCACATGGCGCGCTGCGCCCCGCTCGGGCGGCACCTCGCTGTCGAGCCGTGCCCGGAGTACGCCGAGACGCTGCGCGGGCTGCTGCCGGCGAACGTGTCGGTCGCGCAGTACGCGCTGGGACACAGCGACATCGAGGACGAGATCGAGTTCGTGCACGCCGTAGAGCGCGTGAGCCACGGCGAAGTCCACCCGAGCGACTTCGAGCAGGGCAAGCGGTTTGAGCGCCTGCGCGTGCCGTCGATCTCGCTCGACGCGCTGGTCGAGCGCCACGGCCTGAACCCGAAGCTGATCCGGATCTCTGTCGAGGGCGCCGAAACGGCCGTCCTCGAGGGCGCCCGCCGCACGATCCAGCGGTGCCAGCCCGTGCTGATGATCGAACACGGCACAGCGGCGACGGCCTACGGCGACACCTCTTCGCTGTTCTACGACGTCGTCACCGATCTCGGCCTCCGCATCTACGACTTCAGCGGCACCGGCCCGTACGATCGCGCGGGCTTCCTGCGAGCCGTCGGCCCGTTCGGGTCGTCGAACTTCCTGCTCAGGACCTGAATCCCGTCTGGCCGCACGGCCATGCGCGGGCGGGCCTGCGGTCGCGCCGATACCATGGGCCGCAGGTCGTCGATCGCTCGGCCCGGCTTCTTTCAGGCCGTGGTGGGCAGCGGCATCGACCTGGAGGTCTCTCGTGCAGGAAATGGTGATCTACGGCGTCAGTTTCGACATGGTCGGCAAGCAGCCGATCGTGCTGCTCAAAGCCGTCGACTCCAACCGGTTCCTGCCGATCTGGATCGGCCATCCCGAGGCCGCTGCGATCTTGATGCGTCTGCAGGGCCAGACCACCCCGCGACCGATGACGCACGACCTGATGGTCGACATCTTCGGCGAGCTCGAAGTCCGCTGCACACAGGTCGTCGTGACCGAGCTGCGCGACAACACCTTCTTCGCGACGATCACCCTCACCACCGGCTCGGTCGACCATCAGATCGACGCCCGCCCGTCCGACGCCCTCGCCCTCGCCGTGCGAGCCGGCGCTCCGATCTACGTCGCCGCCGAAGTCCTCGCCGAATCGGCGATCGAATTCGAGCACGAGGTCGAAGACACCGAAGAGGTCGTCGAGCGCTTCAAGGACTTCCTCGACGACGTCACGCCCGAGGACTTCGCCGGCGGCGACTCCTAGGGCGGCGCGCGTTTCGAGACGCCCCCGCCTCGGAACAGTCGCACGCCCGCCGCGGCGCCCGGCTGCGCCCACGAGCGCCCAGGCGTGCCCCTGGTGCCGGCCAAGCGGGCGCCGCGGCGGGGCGAGCATGAAGGGATGTTCGCTCGACGCACCGGTTCCACCGACACCACGACCGAGACCATCAAGGGCCCGAGTCTGGCGAGAGGCCCCGCCTGGATCGTGGGCTCCTTGCTGGCAGTCTTCGGCCTGCTGATGTTCTTCGAGGCGCCCGGCACGCCGCTGAGCACCGCCGGGTTCCCGGATGGCGCCGCGACGGGCGACTCGTTCCTCGGCTTCGAAGTCAACGCCTGGACCGCGTGGGCGACGGTCGCGGCCGGCGTGCTGGTCCTGATCGGCGCCGCGCAGCATCTGGCGGCGCGCACCATGAGCCTGATCGCGGGTCTGGCGCTCGGCGCGATGGCGATCATCGCCCTGATCGACGGCGACGTCCTCGGCCTGGCGGCCGCCAACGGCTGGACCATCGTCGGCTGGGCGATCGCGTCAGGCGTCCTGCTGATCACCGCGCTGCTGCCGCGCCTGCGGCGTGAGCGCGAAGTCGCCGTCCCGGACCGCACCGCCGGCCGCCACCGCGCCGACCGCACGGACGCCGACGCGCGCGACCGTGACCGAGTGGTTGCAGGCGACGCCGGTGCCAGCGACCGGGTTGGCGCCTCCGATGCGGACCGCGGCCGCGCAGCGACCCCGCTGGCAACCGCCGCGACGGACGAGCGCACCGCGCAGCCGGCGGTCGACCACCACGACGCGCCGTCGAACATCGCGTACGGCGACGGCACCACGCCGCCCGTCACGCACCCGGCGGGCGCCCGTTCCGAGCCGCTACGCCGCACCTACGAGGGCCCGGCGCAGACGCAGGCTGAGCGGGAAGCCGAAGCCGAAGCGGCTGCCGCCGCAGCGCGCGACCGCAGGCTGTAACTCAACCCAGTGCCGAGCGGACCACGAAACGGCCGTCAGTCCTGAGGGACGAGCAGCGCGATCGCAGTCTGCGCCTGATCCAGCGTGTCCGCGTCGACAAGATCGGCGGGCGCGTCGAGAACTCGTGCTTGAACGCGTCTTAGCCACGCGGCCTCGTTGCCTCGCAACTCATCGCGCGCTGAAGCTGGGTCTGGGAGCAGCGACAGCAGTGTCAAAAGGTCCTAAAGTTGAGTATCCGGATCTCGGTGGACGAGGAGCGACCGGGCTTTGATGAGCACCGCCCCGAGAATCGAGGGACGCGCGAGCTCGCAACTGCCGCCCGTTGTGATCACGCGGACCCGCTCAGCGCGGGAGAGCGCCTGACTGCCGCCCGGTATTCCAACTGTGCTGAGGGTTTTGGTAATCGGGACTCGTCGGCGGAGGCCGTCTGGAGCGAGCAGATCTACAACCAGCTCGCCCTTCTCGAACCGATGCGAGTAGCCGTCCTGGTCCGGATCGCCGAGTTTGAAATCGAGTCGCTCCAGCGTGGCCGCAAGCTCCTCAAGATTCTTGGGATGGCGGGCCCGTCCAAGCACATCGATGTCAGTGGTCGCGCGTATCGCGTTCAGGCCGGCCTCCAGGGCGTGCAGCTGCACCATGAGGCCACCGACCAGCACCCACCCCCCGGGCAGTTGGAGGGCGAGCGCCCGTGCTTGATCCCAGAGCGCCGCGACCTCGGGCTCAGTCTCGCGCGTGTTGATCTCGATCATCTGCGTAGCGCCCGGTCGGCTTCCCGTCGGGCGCGTGGATCGGAACTCTCCAGCAAGTCCAAGAGGATCGCTGCTCGCGGAGCCGGCCTGTGCCGCGCGTTCGGGTCGCGGTGAGGGTCGAAGTTGCCGGAAATTGCGTCCCAAACCGGCTCACTGACCCACCTCAGCGTGACTGCTCCGGGGCCTTCGAGCAGACCGTGGCGCCGGACCATGTTGGCCCGGGCTCCAAATGGAGCGTACGCCTCCACAGTCGCTGCCGATCCGCCCACCAATCCGGCGATTCCGGCTGCGGAGGTGCCGGAGAAAAGCAGGTGGTGAGAATCGTTGAGTTGGTCGATCTGAGACCGATGGGCGCGAAATGTCTCTCGCTCGGCCCTTAGCCGAAGTTGAGAGGCGTTGTCGGCGATATCCCATTCCGCCAGCCAGCGTCGCCCACGCCAGCGGGCATTGCGCAGTAGTGCTGCGTCTGGGCCCGCGGGAGTCGGTTCTCCGGACCACTCAAAGATGACCCCCCAGCAGGTTGCTGGAGCGAGCGGTCGGCCGCCTCGAGGCTGTGCTCGAAGCCGATCGGTAACCGCTGCGCGATCGATCGACCAATCGCGTCCTCGTTTTGCTCCGCGCAGTTCTCCGGAAGCAGCCAGTTTTCGGACCGCGTCTGCCGTTACGCCGAGCATGGCTGCGGCCTCGGCGACGCTCAGCTCGTCAGCCATTTCGAAACCCTATTGTTAGCAATAGAGTTTCGGCAGTTCTCAAGTCATCCCTGCTCAGCCGCTCGGCAGCATCCGCGCGACGAGGTCCGCGGAGCTAAGTCCGGCTGCGGCCGCAGCCATCGGGAGCAGCGACGTGTCGGTCATGCCCGGCACGTTGTTGAGCTCCATCACGGTCGGCACGCCTTCGGGCGTGAGGATGAGGTCGACGCGGGTGATGCCGCGGACGCCAAGCGCCGCAGCGGCGGAGGCGGCGGTGTCCTTGAGCAGGGCGTCGGTGGCGGCGTCGACGTCGGCCGGGCACTCGTAGTGCACGGCGCCGATCGAATAGCGCGCTTCGAAGTCGTAGGCCTCGGGGCCGTCCTGCGGGAGGATCTCGACGGGCGGCAGCGCCTCGCCGTCGATCACCGAGATGCCGAACTCGCGGCCTGCGATGAAGCGCTCGACGATGACGGAGTCGTCGTAGGAGAACGCGCCGACCATCGCGGTCGCCAGGCCCTGGAGGTCGGCGGTGCGGTTGACGCCGAGGGCCGACCCCGACCGGGCAGGTTTGACGACGAGCGGCAGGCCAAGCCGCTCGACGATCGGCGCGAGCGCCCGGGCGGCACCGAGCGCGGTGAACGGCTGGCGGTCGAACACGACGCCGCCCGGCACGGCGATCCCGGCCTCGACGAGCAGGCCCTTGGCGATGGCCTTGTCCCAGCAGCGCCGGCACGCGTCCGCGCTGGGCGTCTGATGCGGGATGCCGAGGGCTTCGAGCACGGCCTGGACCGCACCGTCCTCGCCGACAGCGCCATGCATCACGATGATCGCGGCGTCGGCGCGGGCATCGGTGAGGCGCTCGACGAGATCGCGGCCGACGTCGATCAGGATCGCCCGGTGGCCGAGCTCCCCGAGGTCGTGGACGATCCGCTCGGCACCGGCCAGGGAGACCTGCCGCTCAAACGACGGCCCACCGGCGAGCACTGCGACGCGCATCTGGCCGCCCCTACCGCTCGCCTGCGCGGCGGCGGGCTGCGGGGAACGGCACGATCGCGCCCTCAGCAGTGGCGTCGGCCGGGGCAGCTGCGGCTTCGCCCGAGCGCCGGCGTGGCGGGAGCGGTTCGCCGACCACGTCGCCGTAGAGCTCGAGCTGCTCGGTCACGACGGCGCCGATACGGCGCACGCCCTCGCGGATCTCGGCCTCGTCGACGCCGGAGTAGTTGAGGCGCATCGAGTCGCCGCCGCTGCCATCGAGGTAGGCGCCGCGGCCCGGCACAAACGCGACGTTGCTGCGCAGCGCGCGCGCCAGCAGGTTGGTCGTGTCGAGCTGGCTCGGGAGCGTCGCCCACAGGAACAGGCCGCCGCCAGGGCGCGTCCAGCTGGACCCGACCGGCATCGACGCTTCGAGCGCTTCGAGCATCGCGTCGCGCCGGCTGCGGTAGCGGTCGCGCAGCTCATCGAGGTAGCGGCGCCACAGATCGATGTCAGACAGCGCCGCCTCGACGACCACCTGCGAGATCGACGCTGAGCAGAGGTCGGCGCCGGCCTTGCCGATGTTCATCTTCTGGCGGATCGCGCGGGGGGCGGCGATCCAGCCGATACGCAGGCCAGCGGCGAGGATCTTGGAGAACGTGCCGAGGTAGATGACGAAGTGGCCGCCGTCGAGGGCGCGCAGCGTCGGCAGCGGCTCGCCCTCGAAGCGCAGCAGCGAGTACGGGCTGTCTTCGACGACGAGCATCTCGCGCTCGTGCGCGATCTCGATCAGCCGCTTCCTGCGCTCCAGGTTCATGGTCACGCCAGCGGGGTTCTGGAAGGTCGGGATGGTGTAGAGGAACTTCGCGCGCTTGCCCGCGGCGTCGAGCTCGGCCAGCTTCTCTTCGAGCTTGTCGATCCGCAAGCCGTCCTGGTCCATCTCGAGCTGGTGCACGTCGGCCTGGTACGCCGAGAAGGTCGGCACCGCGCCCGGATAGGTCGGGCCCTCGGCGAGCACGACGTCGCCCGGGTCGAGCAGGATCTTGCAGACGAGGTCGATCGCCTGCTGGCCGCCGGTCGTCACGAGCAGCTCGCCGAGGTCGGCCTGCGTGCCCTCCTCGGCCATCACGACCTGGATCGCCTCATGGACGCGCGCCATGCCCTCGGTCGGGCCGTACTGCAGTGCCCGCACCGAATCGCGGCTGATGGCGGTCGAGATCGCGTCGAGCATCTCCGGCGGGAAATGCGACACGTCGGGCAGGCCGCCCGCGAGCGAAATCACCTCGGGGCGCTCCGTGATCGCCATCAGGTCGCGCATCGCGGAGGTGCGCATCCCTTGCGTCCGCGCTGCGAAGAGTGCCGCGTACCGCTCTAGATCACGAGTCGCCGCAGCCTGGGGCACCGGCGGATTGCGCTTTCCGTCGTCTAGAGTCACCGGGCCAACGGTACTTCACATGGACACCATTCAAGACATCCTGCAGGCCATCGGACTCGGATTGGCCTTCGGCCTCCGCCCGGTCCTGGCGCCCCTCGTCGTCGCGATCTGCGCCTCGGCCAACTTCGCCGTCGACTTCGACAACACGCCGCTGTCGTGGGTCGAGAGCACGCCGTTCATCATCTTCCTGGTCGCGTTCGCGGTCGCCGGGCTGATCGAGGCGAGCCGCTCGGCCAAGGGCAATGGCATCGCCGACCAGATCTGGCTCGTGCCTGCGCTGGCGTTCGGCGGCATCTTCGGCGCCGGGTCGCTCGCGGAGCACGACGGCTCGTGGATCCTCGGCGCCGTCATCGGCGCTGCTGCGGCGGCCCTCGGCTGGTACTCGACGAGCTCGCTCGTGATCGGGGCCCGCAAGCGCCTGGAGGGCGAACGCGAGGCGAGCATCATCCTGCCGGCCGCGGTCGAGGTGGTCGCGGTGCTCACCGCGTTCCTCAGCGTCATCTTCCCGTGGCTCGCGATCATCGCGCTCGTCGCGGTGCTCGTGCTGTTTGTCCGCGGCCGCCAGACCGGCGACGGCGGCCGCTACGCGGGCCTGCGCACGCTGAGCAAGTAAGGCGCGCTGCGTGCCCGCTGAACCGCAGGGCAGCGCGCCCGCGACCGGCGGACGCCAGCTGATTGAGCCGCGCGGCTACGCGGTGGTGTCGTTCGTCGGCACGGCGATGATCGTCGCCGGAGTCGGTCTGGCCTGGCCGGGGCTGTTGCTCGCCGCCGCGGGGGTCGTGCTCTCGATCATCGAGTTCAAGGAGCTGCAGCGCCTCAACCCGTGGCTGGTCCCCGACAACCCCGAGGACTCCCCTCTCCTGCAGGAGGTGCCGCGCCGCATCGGCTGGGCGAGCCTTTTCACGACGGCGCTCGGGGCGGCTGCGGCGCTCGCGGCGGCGCAGACGACCGGCGAGCCGCTGCTCGTGATCGGGCCCGCGGCGATCGCCGGCGCGACGATGCTGGTGTTCAACGCGCAGCTGCGGCGCGCGCTGGCGGCCCCGGCGAACTGAGCGTTCTTTACCTACCCCTATAGGGGAACAAAAAGAACGCTCATTGCTGAATGGCGGGCCGGCCCGCCTCAGAGTGTCTTGGCGAGGACGACCATCTCGAGGTCGTCGACCTTCGGCAGCCCGAAGCGCTCGTCGCCGTAGGGGAACGGGCGCCGCTCGCCGGTCTGGACGTAGCCGCGGCGCTCGTACCACTCGATCAACGGCTTGCGCTGGCGGATGACGGTCATCTCCATCGCCGTCGCCCCGAGTTCCTCGCGGGCGACCCGCTCGGCCTCAGCGAGGACGCGGCGGCCGTAGCCGCCCTGCTGCAACGTCGGCTTCACCGAGAACATCCCGAAGTAGGCCGTGCCGGACGGGCTGTGGCCCGGGCCGCAGCCGTGGTCGATGGGATCCATGGCCGCGTCGGCGATCGCCGCAGGTTGAGCTCCCCCGCCGGCCCCCGCGACGTCGACGATCGCTGCCTTCGGGTCTGGGCTGCCGCCATCGGCCGCCGGTGCGTTGATCTCGCAGCAGACGAGCAGCTCGCCGCCCTCCTCGGCCAGCAGGATGTGCGAGCCGGGCCGGTCGATCGTCTCGCGGATCATCGCGGGGTCGGTGCGCTGGCCGCCGATCAGGTGGGCCTCGGACGTCCAGCCGCGGAGCGACTCCTCACCGCGGTACGCCGACTCCACGAGCGCGACGATCGCGGGCACGTCGGCGTGGGTGGCGAAGCGGTAGGTCAGCTCGGGCATGGGCGGCGCTGCCTGACACTAGCCGCGCCCCGTCCGGCAAGCGCCTCGAAGACTGAGCGTCCTTTATTGGTTCCTATAGCGACGACTAAAGGACGCTCAGTGCCGCAGGAGGGAGCGGCGGGGGCGCTGTCGGCCTGCCGCGCGCGTGCAGCGCCGCAGCCCGCTCAGCCCCCGCGCGCCGACAGCTGCAGCAAGCTCGCGGCGCCGGCGCGGCGCTGCACGTCGTAGACGCCGCCGACCAGGTTGAGCAGGTCGCCGGGGATGGCGATCAAATGCGGCAGCTCGCTTGTCGCGATCACCACGCGCAACCGGTGCCCCGCCGGGATCGTCGCGAAGAACGGGCGGATCGCCACGTCGAACCGCGTCGTGCGGCCCGGGACGACACTGCGCTTCGCCGCCCGCGTGTGCGGATGCCAGGTGAGGAGCGGGTCGCCGCCGGCGCCGGGCCAGGAGCGGTCCTCATCGACGGCGCGGTGCGAGCCCAGCAGGGCGCCGGCGCTGAGATCTCGCACGTGGCCGTCCTCATCGACGTCCTGCAGCGTCACGACGAACTCGGTGTCGGTCGTCGTCGACTGCGCGTGCAGCGAGAGCGTGCCGGGCCCGGCGACCCGCAGCGGCTCGCCGAACGGCTCCGTCGTATACGAGCGCTGCCCGAGCGAGCGCTCCATCCCGGGCCGCACGTCGGCGCAGGGGTCTTGCGCGCCGAGCGCCTCGAAGAGCTGGTTCGGCAGCCCGGTCGACCACTGCTCCAGCGCCCGCGTGCACGCGACGCCCGCCGCGCTGAACGTGAACCGGTCCTCGCCAACCAGGCTCAGTGGCCCTTGCCGCGTCAGGGCCTTGTCGGCCCCGAGGTAGAACTTCTTCGCGGACGACCCCCGCAGCGGCAGCGCCCCGGTGTCGTACCTCGCGCCGCCGGGCTCGATCACGTGCAGCGGCTCGGTGGTCTGGTCGATGCCCGTCGGAATGCCCTTGAGCCAGCGGTCGAACCAAGCCAGCTCGGTGTGCTGCAGGTCGAACTCGTCGAAGTGCGCGCCGTGGTACCACGGCCCGACTGTCAGCTGGTACTTGCCGGACAGCGGCCGCGCGGTCTGCAGCGGGCCGTACGCCGGGCGGCCCGCGGCGGCGTTCTGCAGCCCGACGAAGTTCAGCACCTCGCCCGTCTGGAACACGTCGTACGACCCGCCGACCAGATAGGCCGCGACGCCGTTGCTGACGATCTTGTCGAGCAGCGGCCCGGGGCTCCGCGACTTCCAGAAGTCCTCGTCGTAGCCGGTCGGTCCGCCGAGCAGCCCCGGCCCGATCGTGTCGACAGCCCAGTAGGTCGACCCGATCCCGTGGCCGGACGTGAGGTGCACCGCGTCGGCCGGGTCGCGCGGCAGCTGCGCCAGCGGATTGAGCAGCGTCGCGGCGGCCAGCAGCGACGAGTACGCGGGCACCGACGTGAGGTTGAACAGCCCACCCTCGCTGACGAGCTCCCGGTACGGGTTGTTCGTGGACATGATCGGGAAGATGGCCTTCAGCGGCGAGCCGGGCCGGACCCGGCCGGCCGCCAGCAGCTGCGTGATCCCGACGTACGAGTGGCCGAGCATGCCGACCTTGCCGGTGGCGTTCGGCAGCTGGCTCACGAAGTCGATCACTTCGACGGAGTCGGCCTGCTCGGTCGGCGACAGCAGGTCGAACGTGCCGCCAGAGCCGCCCGCGCCGCGCACGTCGACGATCACCTGCACGTAGCCGCGTTTGATCAGCGCCGGCTCGTAGCCGGTGAGCTCGGCGACCTCGGGGGAGATCTCACCGAGCTGCTTGCCGTAGGGCGTCTCGCTGAGGATCACCGGGAACGGGCCCGCGGCCGGGGCGCCCGTCGCGGGGTCGGTCGGCACGTGGATGTCGGCCCGCAGGACGACGCCGTCGCGCATCGTGATCGGCACGTCGCGCGTCACCGCGATCCCGTAGCGCTCAGGGCCCGGGTCGTAGGACGCGCCCGCGGGCGCCGCCGCAGCCGGAGCAACGCCTGCCAGCGCCAGCGCGGCAAGCGACCCGGCGGCACCGGCGAGCAGCACGCGCCTGAGGGCGGCGGTCGAGGTGGTCAGCGCGGCAAGGGGACGGCGAGCCATGGCGCGTCCACGCTATCCCCGTTCGGGGGACAGTTCATTACGCGCCGCGAACACGGCCGGGCAGCCGGCCTACGCCTTGATCAGCAGCTGCTCGATCGCCAGCGCCCGCATCCGCGTGCCGCGGTCGAGCGTGAGCTTGATGCCCATCACCCACGGGTTCTTCTCGGCGGGCTCGTAGCGCTGGTGCATGTGCGTCACAAAGCGGTGCACCGACGGGTCGCGCTCCATCCCGATCACGCCGTCGCGGGCGCCCGTCATGCCGATGTCGGTGATGTAGGCGGTGCCTTCGGGCAGGACGCGCAGGTCGGCGGTCGGCACATGCGTGTGCGTGCCGTAGACGGCGCTGACGCGCCCGTCGAGGTGCCAGCCCATCGCGATCTTCTCGCTCGTGGCCTCGGCGTGGAAGTCGACGATCACGTGGTCGCACTGCTTGCGCAGCTTCGCCAGCACGGCGTCGATCTCGGAGAACGCGTGCCGCCCGGACTCCATGAACACGTTGCCCTGCAGGTTCACGACGCCGATCCGGCCGCCCTCGCCGCCGACGTCGACCACGCATGAGCCGTGGCCGGGCTGCGAGGCGAGGTGGTTCGCGGGCCGCAGCAGGGTGTCGCGCTCGTCGAGCAGCCGGTGGACGTCGTACTGGCGGTAGGCATGGTTGCCGAGCGTGATCACGTCGGCGCCCGCGCGGGTGATCTCGTCGACCGACCGCGCGTTGATCCCGATGCCGCCAGCGGCGTTCTCGCCGTTGACGATCACCAGGTCGGGCTCGTGCTCGTGGCGCAGGTTCGGCAGGACGCGGTTCAGCGCCTTGCGGCCCGCGGAGCCGACGATGTCGCCGATCGCGAGCACCACCAGCGGCCGCTCGCCCTCAGGCGCGGCGTCGGTCGGCGGCGCGCCGGGTGCGGTCGTCGTGTCGGTCACACGCCCCATCCTGCCGTAGCGCCCCCGCGTGCGGCGGCTGGCGCGCCGGTTTTTGGCCGAGCGGCGTTCACGGCCGGGGCCCTCCCGTAGTCTGCTCCGCGTGCCCGGACCGCTCGACCTCGGCGCCGTGCGCGCCATCCTCACCGACCTCGACGGGACGCTGATCGACTCGACCGAGGCGACGGAGCGCGTCTGGAACGGCTGGAAGCGCGACTGCGGCCTGCCGGTCGGCGACCCGCACCCGCATGGCATTCCCGCCCGCGAGGTCGTCGAGCTGCTCGCGCCCCAGCTCGACGCGGAAGCCGAGGCTGCTGAGCTGGAGCGCCGCGAGATCGCCGACACCGCGGGCGTCGCGGCGCTGCCCGGCGCCGCAGAGCTGCTGGCGCCCGAGGCGTCGTTCGGCCTGGAGATCGCGATCGTCACATCGTGCACGGCGCCGCTTGCCGAGACGCGCCTGCGGGTGGCTGGCCTCAGCCCGCCGTCGATCGTCGTGACGGCCGAGCGCACCGAGCGCGTCAAGCCCGACCCCGACCCCTACCTGCTGGCGGCTGAGCTGCTCGGCGTCGAGCCCGCCGACTGCCTGGTCATCGAGGACGCGCCCGCTGGGATCGCCGCTGGGCGCGCCGCGGGGATGCAGGTGGTCGCGGTCACGACGAGCCACGCCGCGGAGGAGCTGACGGGCGCGCACCACCTCGTCGCCTCGGTCAGCGAGCTGCTCGCGACGCTGCCCGTGCGCGTCGGCCCGGCGCAGGTCGAGCTGCTCGGCGACGAGACGATCTGAGGCGCCGCCGGGCGGGACCGCCTACGGCGCGGTGAGCGTGACCCGCGCGCCCTGCAGCTCCAGCGAGTAGCGGCCGGCCGTCTCCGACGTGCTGCTCCCGGTGGCAAAGGGCTCGACGTCGCCCAGCGGAGCGGCGTCGCGGATCGTCCACGTCATCACCGTCGCGTCAAGCGCCGCGTTGAGCAGCTCGACCTTGAGATCGCGCTGCTTGCCGGTCGCGAGCACGTCGGCGATCCACGGCCGCAGGACGGCGTCGTTCGCCCCGACCTCGAGGCGGGCGACATCGACCGTGACCGCGCCGGGGGTGCGCGGCAGGTTGGGTCCGGCCGACGGCACGACCGCGGTCTCGAAGCCGAGATGGTCGAGCTGGGTGGCCTGCGTGATGGCGACGTTGGCCGTGAGCCGGAAGTCCGATGCCATCGGCGGCCGCGGACCGCTGCTCGGGCCGGTCGATGGCAGCGTGATGGTGCCGCCCGGCGTGGAGCGCGTGATCCGGTCGGAGGTGAGCCGGAGCGTGAGGAACGTCGGACCCTTCGGGTCAGCGCCGTTCAGGTCCTCGAGGGAGGCGCGGTGGATGAACGCGTCCGCCAGGGTCAGGCGGCCGAGCACGTTGCCGTTCAGGTCGTACTTCGTCAGTTCGACGCTGCGCGTCAGCGGCAAGCCGCCCTTGAAGTACGCGGCGATCCACGTCAGCACCGGCGATTGCGGCACGCGCGCCAGGACGACCTCGCAGTCGAGCGGAGGCTGGTTGAAGCGCGGCGTCGAGCAGCCGGAGACCGACTGGAGCGCGACTGCGGGCGCGCCGTCGACCGACAGCACCCAGTTGCCGTTCAGCTGGCGGAGCGCCGCGGGCGCCGCCGGAGCCGCAGGGCCCGCCGGACCTTGCGGACCAGCCGGGCCGCGGGCACCGGTCGAGCCGGCCGGGCC
>JAEYAL010000350.1 GCA_023404805.1 Actinomycetes bacterium
GGGCAGCACGCCTGCCCCGGACGCCGCCAGCGGCGGCGTCGCGCCCTAAAGCGCCGCGGACCCGCGAGCCGCTCGCCGGTCTCCGCGCGGCGGCCGGCCGTCTAGCCGGAGCGAGCTGCGGTCGGCAGTCGGACTAGGTGCGGTCGGCGGTGCCAGCGTGGCTGGCTGCCGCGCCGTTGCCGTTCGCGCTCTTGCTGAGCGCCTCGGCGGAGATGGCGGCCATCTCGCCGGTCGGCAGGTCCTGCAGCGGCAGGTGCGCCTTGGCGGCGGCTTCGGCCTCGTCGTTCTCCGTCTCCTGCGCCTTGCGGGCCGCCTTGATGGCGCCGAAGCCGCCGTAGCGGAGGACGAGGAGCAGGCCGCCGATGATCGTGATCGGGATGAAGATCACGAAACGCAGGGTGAAGATGTAGGGGAACACGAGGTTCTTCGGCTCGTCGAGCACGCGGAGGGCGAAGACGAGCGCGGAATCCATCGTGCCGGCGAAGCCTGGCCCAGACGGGATCATCGTGAACATCGCGGCCGTCGAAAGCACGTAGGCCGCGCTGCCGAGGTTCAGGTGGATGCCGACGGCCTTCGAGCACAGCAGGTAGACGAACGCCTCGCACGTCCATGCTGCGATCGTGAGCGCCGCGACCTGCGCGAGATGGCGGCTGCCGCGCAGCTGGCGGACGGCCAGCGAGGCGTCGCGCAGAATGCCCTGGACCCCTGGCGGCACGTGGTCGCCGCGCACCGCCCAGCGGACCGCGAGCACGCCGATCAGAGCGATGCTCAGCAGGACGATCGCGACGATGGCCTTGCCGCCCGTCGGGATCCCCCCTGCGAAGACGAGGCTCGTGATGACGAACGTCGAGCCGAGGACGACGACGTCGAGCAACCGCTCCGCGATCAGCGTCGAGACCATCAGCGACGGCCCGGCTTCGGTGCGCTGCGCCATCAGGAACACGCGCACGGCGTCGCCCGCGCGAGCGGGGAGCAGCGTGTTGGCGGCGTAGCCGACGGTCAGCAGGCCGGTGGCGTCACGCAGCGGCGGCCGGACGCCGACCTCGGTGAGCAGCACCCGCCAGCGCAGGCCGCGGATCACGAACGAGAAGAGGTAGACCGCGATCGCGGCGCCGATGTAGCCCCACGCCGTCCCGCCGCTCGGCAGGACGATGTCTTCTTCCTGCGCCTTCAGCCAGCGGTACAGGAGGTAGATCGTGAAGATCGAGATCAGTCCGCTGGCCAGCGTGAACCAGTGCTTGCGGGCGAGCATCAGCTCCAGTGTCCCGCATCGAGGGAGCCGCGCGCGCCGTGCCCAGGACCTGTAATCGCGGTCACAGAGGCCATCGGCGCGGGTTTGCTCGGCGACCGCGGCGGGCTAGTACGCGCCACGCCGCCGCACCACCGCGGGGATCGTCTTGGCCATGATCGCCAGGTCGAGCGACACCGACCACGCCTCCAGGTACTGGAAGTCGAGGCGGACGAGCTCGTCGAAGGTCAGGTCCGAGCGGCCGGAGATCTGCCAGAGGCCGGTCATGCCAGGGAGGACCTCGTAGCGGCGCTGGTGGCGGGTGCTGAGCTGCGCGTAGTCGCGGTCGGGCAGCGGGCGCGGGCCGACGAGGCTCATCTCGCCGCGCAGCACGTTGAAGAGCTGCGGCAGCTCATCGAGCGAGAAGCGGCGCAGGATCGCGCCGACCCGCGTGACGCGCGGGTCCTCGCGGATCTTGAACAGCGGGCCGTCGGCTTCGTTGTCTTGCTCCAGCGTCGACTGGATCTGGTCGGCGCCCACGATCATCGTGCGCAGCTTCAGGCAGTCGAACGGGGCCCCGCCGAGGCCGGGGCGGCGCGAGCGGTAGAGGAGCGGGCCGCGGCTGTCGAGCTTGATCGCCGTGAAGATCAGCGCCATCAGCGGGGCGAGGACCACGATCAGCAGCGCGCTGACGATGAGGTCGAACGCCCGCTTGGTCCAGAAGTCGAAGCCTTCGAACACCGGCGCCCGCAGCTCAAACAGCGGCGTCGAGGAACCGGGGACGAATTCCGCGCGGCGGATGAGGACGTCGGTCGTGGCCGGGGCGATGCGCACGCGTACGCCGCGCCGGTGGCAGGCCGCGACGAGGTCGAGGACGTCTTCCTCGGCGTAGTCCGGGTCGGCGAGGATGACCTCGTCGACCGGGTCGCGGTCGAGCAGCGCGTCGATGGCGCCGAGCTCGCTGATCGGCGTGATGCCGTCGCCGCGGGCGGTGATCGACGCCTGCGCGACGACCTGCATCGGCTCGTGGCGGCTCGTCTCCAGCGAGCGGCTGAGCGTCGCCAGGTTCTCGTGCTCGCCGACCACGATCGCGCGGCGGTGGTAGCCCGCCGACCGCAGCGCCCAGCCCGTGGCGTGTTCGTAGAACCACCGCAGGCCGACCACGATCGCGACCGCGAAGACCAGCGTGCCGTAGAAGATGTAGTACGAGTTGAACTGGTCGGCGTTGCTGGCGGCGCCGTAGATCAGCGCCACGATCATCACCTGGAAGAGGGCGGCGACGACCTTCGCCGAGCCGGGCCGCGCGGCGCGCTCTGCGTAGAGGTCGCTGCGGGAGAACAGCAGCACCGTGAGCAGGTACGTGAACGCGAAGTACTCCTTGGCGCTCACGACGATCTCGTGCAGGTCCCATCCGCCGCGCACGACGGCTTTGACGCTCAGCGCGACGAACAGCGCGCTGAAGATCGCGAGGGCATCGACGAGCAGCAGGCTCCCGATGCGGGCGATCACGCGGAACGTCGACGCCCGCAGCAGGAACGCGAGCGCGGGAGGCTTGGTGTTGCGCATGTCACGCGCCTCGGTCGCCGGCTCAGCGGGGCGCCGCGGCGGCGTGACGGGTTCCGGTGTGCGAACGGCCATAGGAAACAGAGCCTCCGAAGGGGCCTAAACCCCCGCGGGCGCAAAAGGATGCGCTGGCGGCTCAGGTCCACTTTAGGGGTAGGTCCCGGCGAGACGGCTTCTCGGGCGCGATGTCACGCAGCCCGGACGGACACGGGCTGGACGCAGCCGCGTCCACCGGCGCTCAGCGGCAGGTCGCAGTGACGACCCAGCCCGGCGTCGTCCGGACCGCACGGGCGCGTGGGGCGTTGACCGGCGGGAAGCCTCGCGGGTCCCGTAGGAACAGGCCAGACGTCGGTTGCGTGACGTCGGCGTACGTCGCCGGGCCGGGCAGCGCGACGGGCTGGTCCTCGTGGATCGCGGTGAGCGGCAGGCCCGTCCAGCGCGACGCGTAGATGGCCAGGCCCGTGCGGGGCGACGCCAGCGGCGCGCAGGGCACGCC
>JAEYAL010000020.1 GCA_023404805.1 Actinomycetes bacterium
GCGCCGGAGCGACACCCGTGCCCGTCTCCCAGGCCGGCGCGAGCCCGCCGGGCAGGCGCCCCGCGACGGCCCACGCCACGGCGGCGAACCAGATCGCGCGCAGGATGCCGCTCGGGTCGTACGGCAGCACGAAGAGCAGGCCGACAAGCACGCCCATGAACCCGAGCACGCGCGGCAGCAGGCCGACGCGCATCGCCTGGATCGACACGAGCGAGATCGGCAGGGCGATCACGAGCGCCAGAATGCCGCGCAGGCTGCTGAGCGCGAGCAGGTCGGCGTTGCCGACCGCGTCGAAGATCTCCTGCGGGATGTACTCGGGGCTCGTGCCCTTGAAGGCCTGAACCTCCATCACCTCGTGCACGAAGGTCGCGACGCCGACCATGACGAGGGCGACGACCGACAGCGGCTCCAGCCACTTGCCGAGCGTGCCGCCGCGCTCACGGGCGCCGCGCAGCAGGAGGAGCATCATCGGGACCAGCAGCACGAGCGCCAGGCCGCGCAGGCCGTTGGCGAGGATCGTCTCCCAGCCGTGGTCGACGCGGAACTTCGCGTACGCGGTCCAGAAACTGGCCGGGAACTCGGCGCCGGTCGCGCGGGCGTTGAGCGTCTCGACGAAGTCGGCGGCCTTGTCGGACTTCGGGATGCCGGCGCCTGCGGTGAGCTGCGACAGGAGCGCCGCCAGCGCGGTCAGCACCGCCGATGCCACCGCGGTGTAGATCGCGATGCGCTTCTGCCCGGCCTCGCGGGCGAGGACCTCGTCCGGAGTCGGCAGAGCACGGGGGGTCGCAGCCATGGCGGCTCAGTCTAGATGGGAGGCGCTGCCCCGCGGAGCCCGGGCGGGCCGAGCGCCCGCGCCCAGGCGGGTGAACCCGCAAGGCGCCCTGACGCGTACGCACTATGCTGCCCCGCAACCGGTCTCTCGCGCGCCGCCACCCATTGGCCCACCCCCGCACGCGTCGGCCACCCTCCCTCCGACCTGCCTTCCCGTATGTCTGCTGACGCCCGTCCGACGGGGCCGAGCCCCAACCCGCAGCCCGCTGCGGCCACGGCACCGCTCACCCCTGAGCAGGCCGCCCTTCGCACCGGTTCGGGCCATCCGGCCGCGCGGCTCGAGCTCAAGGAGCTGCTCAAGCACTACCCAGGAGCCGAGACGCCGGCCGTCGACCGCCTGAGCCTCGACGTGCCCGCGGGCGAGATCTGCGTCTTCGTGGGCCCGTCCGGCTGCGGCAAGACGACCGCGATGCGGATGATCAACCGCATGATCGACCGCGACGGCGGCGAGATCCTGCTCGACGGCCGCGACGTCAACGACCGCGACCCGTCGGAGCTGCGGCGCGAGATCGGCTACGTCATCCAGCAGATCGGCCTCTTCCCGCACAAGACGATCGCGGAGAACGTCGCGACCGTCCCGAAGCTGCTCGGCTGGAGCAAGCCGCAGATCGCCGAGCGCACGGAGGAGCTGCTCGAGCTGGTCGGCCTCGGGCCGGAGTTCGCCGCGCGCTATCCGGCGCAGCTCTCCGGCGGCCAGCGCCAGCGCGTCGGCGTCGCCCGCGCCCTCGCGGCCGACCCGCCGCTGCTCCTGATGGACGAGCCGTTCGGCGCGATCGACCCGATCACCCGCGACCGCCTCCAGAACGAGTTCCTGCGCCTGCAGAAGACGCTCGGCCGCACGATCGTGTTCGTCACCCACGACATCGACGAGGCGATCAAGATGGGCGACCGCATCGCCGTCCTGCGCACCGGCGGCCATCTCGCCCAGTACGCGACGCCCGACGAGCTGCTGCTCACGCCCGCCGACGACTTCGTGGAGCGCTTCGTCGGCGCCGACCGCGCCCTCAAGCGCCTCGCCCTCGGCCGCGCCCGCGATCTCGACCTGCTGCCGGTCACGCGCGTCCACGACAACGACCCCTCGGACTGGGTCCGCGCGCAGCTGGCGGGCGCCGAGGTCCCGTTCCCGCTCGTCGTCGACGCCGATGACCGCCCCGTCGCCTGGCTCGACGACCACGACCTCCAGCGCGAGCGCGTCCGCGCAGCCGACGGCTCAGAGGTCGCGATCGTCGACGAGGACGCCGTCCTGCGCGACGCCTTCTCGACGATCCTGCAGAACCGCGTCCGCTACGCCGTCGTCGTCGATGAGCGCGGCAAAGCCCTTGGCGTGCTGTCGTCGTCGCAGATCTCCGACGTGCTGCTGCCCGAGAGCGAGCCCGCCCCGGAGCCCGCCGCATGAGCACGCTGCTGGCTACCGCGCTCCCGGCGGTCCTCGCCCAGGACGGCTTCTTCAAGGACCGCACCGCGCCCGGCGCCGAGGAGTCCTGCGTCGCGAGCAACGGCCTCTGCCCGAAATGGATGGTCGACAACTTCGACCAGTACCTGCAGCCGCTCGGCCGCCACGCCACGCTCACCATCACCGCGGTCGTGATCGGCTTCGCGATCTCGTTCGCCCTGGCGCTGGTCGCCGAGCGCCGCCGCTGGCTCGTCGGGCCGGTCACGCAGATCAGCGCGATCCTCTACACGGTCCCGACCCTCGCAGCGTTCTTCCTGCTGATCCCGATCACGGGCCGCGGCTTCGTCACGGCGCAGGTCGCGCTCGTGGCCTACACGCTGCTGATCCTGTTCCGCGGCGTGCGGACCGGCCTCGACGGCGTCCCACCCGAGACCGTCGACGCCGCCAAGGGCATCGGCCTGACCGACCGCCAGCTGCTCTGGCAAGTGAAGCTGCCGCTCGCGCTGCCGCAGATCATCGCCGCGCTGCGCGTCGCCAGCTCGACCACCGTCGGCCTCGCGACCCTCGCCTTCTTCGCCGGCGCGGGCGGCCTCGGCGGCAAGATCTACGACGACCTCACGTTCAAGAGCAACGTCGTCCTCGCCAGCGCGCTCTGCGTCCTGCTCGCGGTGGTGCTCGAAGTCGCCCTCGTGCTCGCCCAGCGCTCGCTCACGCCGTGGATCCGGGCGGCACGCGCATGAGCGCCCTCGCCGCTGCCACCGAGCCGCTCTCGCAGCTCCCCGTCGCGGCGCTCCTGAGCGACGCGATCGACTTCATCCTCCACGAGCAGCAGTCGATCGACGGGACGCCGATCGGCGGGCCGGCGCAGCTCTGGGAGCTCACGGTCGTCCACCTGGCGCTGTCCGCGGTCGGCCTCGGCGTCGCGGCCCTGTTCTCGATCCCGCTCGGCTTGTGGCTCGGCCACCGCCGCACCGGCGAGCTCGTCGCGATCGCGGCGTCGAACGTCGGCCGCGCCGTCCCGAGCCTCGCGCTGATCGCCCTCTTCGTCGCGTTCGTCGGCACCGGCTTCGTGAACGTCGCCCTCGCGCTCGTCCTCCTCGCGATCCCGCCGGTGCTCACCGGCACCTACGTCGGCGTCGCGGCCGTCGACCCCGAGATCGTCGACGCCGCCCGCGGCCAAGGCCTCACCGAGCGCCAGATCGTCCGACAGATCGAGCTGCCGCTGGCGCTGCCGTCGATCTTCGGCGGCCTGCGCACCAGCGCCGTCAACGTCGTCGCCACGGCCACGATCGCGCCGCTCGCCGGCGTCCTCACCCTCGGCGACCCGATCATCGCCACCAGCGTCTACGGCGACGCCGGCCGTCTCGGCGCCTCGATCCTCGTCGCGCTGCTGGCGCTGCTCACCGAACTCGGCTTCGCCCAAGCGCAGCGCGCCGCCACACCCGCCGGTCTGCGTCCCACCAAACGTCCGCGCTGGCGCGGCTCACCGGCTCCGCCGATCCTCGAGCCGCACAGCACCACCCACACCACCGACCTCTAGGAGCTTCGATGACGGTCACCACCATCCAACCGCCGGCCCAGCCGCGCCGCAGCCGCGCGCGCCGCTCCAGCCTCGCCCGCACCCTCACGGCGCTGGCGCTCGCGGCCACGCCGATCGGCCTCGCGGCCTGCGGCGACGACGAGAAAGACACCTCGTCCTCCGGGGGCTCGACGCCCGCCGCCTCCTCCACGGCGATCACCAAGAACGACGCGAACTCGGCGATCACGGTGACGCTCGGCTCCAAGAACTTCACCGAGCAGCAGGTGCTCGGCGAGGTCTACGCGCAGGCCCTGGAGGCCGCGGGCTACACCGTGAAGCGCGACTTCGGCCTCGGCGACGAGAAGGCCGCCCTGAAGGCCCTCAAGGAGAAGCAGATCGACGCGTACCCGGAGTACACCGGCACGGCGCTGGGCTCGTTCTTCGAGGTGCCCGGCGACGAGATCCCGAAGGACCCGACCGAGGCCTACAACCTCGTGCAGTCCAACTTCGAGAAGGAGGGCATCTCGGCGCTCAAGCCGACGCCGTTCACCTCCTCCAACGAGGTGGCCGTGACCAAGGCGACGGCCGATGAGCACAGCCTCGTGAACATCTCCGACCTCAGCCACGTCGACCAGGACTTCACGCTCTACGGCTCGCCCGAGTGCCGCAGCCGGATCGACTG
Organism: Actinomycetes bacterium; assembly: GCA_023404805.1. Classification (GTDB taxonomy): domain Bacteria; phylum Actinomycetota; class Thermoleophilia; order Solirubrobacterales; family Solirubrobacteraceae; genus JAGIBJ01. The sequence goes on from JAEYAL010000020.1 coordinate 4,426, forward strand.
CCTGAAGGGCCTGGAGGACGTCTACGGCCTGAAGTTCAAGAAGTTCACGCCCGTCGACATCTCGCTGCGCCACGAGGTGCTGACCTCCGGCAAGGCCGACGTCTCGATCGTCTTCACCACCGACCCGCAGATCGCGCGCGAGGGCTTCGTGCTCCTCAAGGACGACAAGAAGATGTTCCCGCCCTACAACTCGACGCTCCTGGCCCGCCAGGACGTGATCGAGAAGGCCGGTCCGGACTTCGAGAAGACCATCGACCTCGTGAACACGAAGCTCGACAACGCCGTGATCCAGGAGCTCAACGCCAAGAAGGACATCGACAAGGAATCGGCGGCCGACGCGGCCAAGTCGTACCTGACCGAGTTCGGCTTCGTGCAGTAGCAGCGCTGCACCTGGCGGGCGCGGGGCAGACGGCCCCGCGCTCGCCTCAGGTGCTCCTGAAAAGCGGTGGCGGTGCTGGCCTGGCGTGACCACGGCCCGAGAGCAGGAAACGGCCATCGAGACCCCGAAGTGCTGGACGACGGACGTGGATCTGCGCGTGAGCAGCCAAGTCCCTCGAAACGGACAGATTCGACCGAATGTCGAGTCTGCCTAATGCACCGGTTTGACCAACCGAACATGCGCCAGCTATGGGGGGTGAGCGCTCAAGTGGATCAACCAGACACCGATCCCAATACGGCAGGCGGCATGCGCGCTCCCCATGGGAGGCGCCCCGCCCTTCGGGTTCCACATGCCGTATCGCCACCCCCACACGCTCTGCGCAGCGCTGGCTGCTCGCCTCTTGGCGATCGCCGCCGTGCTCTTCGCCTGCGCCGCCCTGGCGCCGGCTGCCGCGCTGGCTGACGGCACGCCCAACCTCTCGCTGGCCATCGACGCGCAGGACAACGTCCTGTTCGGCAAGGACTCCACGGTCAGCCTGACGACCACGAACCCACCAGGCGTCACGGGCTACAACCTCTCGTACCGCGTGGTCCTGCCTGCGGGCGTCACGTACGTCGCGTCGAGCGCGGGCGCTGCGGGCGAGCCGACCGCGGTCGCCAACCAGCCGCTCGCGAACCAGACCACGCTGCTGTGGAAGAACGTCGCCGACATCGGCGCGGGCAACACGCACGCCCTGAGCTTCAAGGTGCAGCACGCGCCGCTGTCGTACGTCGTCGGCTCGCTGATCACGATCAACGGCTCGGTCTACGCCGGCACCGACGACCGTTACCCGCCGGCGTTCACGGCCGCCGGCCAGGCCGATAACACGGTCGCCAACCCGTACACCGGCTTCTCGGCGAACAAGACCGACACGACCCGCATCACGGCGCTGGAGATCGACAAGACCTCCGACAACGCCCCCGAGGGCGAGCTCCTGCGCGGCGTCCACGCCAACCAGGCGGTGTACACCGTCACCGTCCGCAACAACCAGCTCGCGCCGACGACGCACCTGATCGTCGACGACTACCTGCCGTCGGGACTGGAGTTCATCGGCGGCTGCGGCAACGTCAGCTCCGACCACACCACGAACGCTCCGACGAACCCCGGTTCGGCCCAGGAATACCCGGGCGCCGGCGCGATCCCGGTCACCGCGGTCGCAGGCTGCGTCCAGCCGAACCTCATCGAGACGCTCAACATGGACCCGCCCGGCCCGGCGCCGAGCGGCGTCTACACGCACGTGCGGTGGTCGGCGCTCGGCACGATCGCTGCTGGCGCGACCGTCACGCTGAAGTACCGCGCGGGCGTGCCGCTGCGGGCAAACGCCACCACTTGGACGGGCGGCACGCCGGCCACCAGCGGCGGGCTGCAGGCCGCGAACCTCAACAACAACTCTGGCGCCGAGACGGCCGACGAGGCGACGCTCATCAGCTGGTCCCGCGCCCAGGGCGACTGGAACGACACGGTCTTCACCACGGCTGACGGCAGCGTCGCCCGCACGATCGAGGACCTCGCCGTGCAGAAGACGGCGCAGTCGCCGACGACGCTGACGCAGGGCGGCGTGAACTTCTGGGACATCACCGTGCGCACGTCCGAGTACCGCAGCGCCGAGAACCTCGTCGTCACCGACACGGTGCCGGACGGCCTCTGCCCGCTGTCGCTCTCGTCGAACTTCACGCAGACGCCGCAGGACGCCTCTGACCTGGCGGACTGCTTCACCGGCCCGGACCCGAACGTCCCGTACTCGACGGTGCAGGAGAACACCTCCGGCACGTACTCGGTCGTGTGGAACAGCTCGACGGTGCCGGCGCTCGCCGAGCTCGGCCCGAAGACCACGCAGACCTTCACCTTCGCGACCCGCGCCCGCGCGCGCTACCAAGAGGCGTTCGCCGACACGACGCCGCTGCTCTCGCGCGACTCGGTCACGAACAGCGTCTCGGTGGCGGCCAACGCCCGCGTGATCTGCGACGGCGGCATCGCCTGCCCCTCCGGCGCGCCGACCGGCAACGAGATCGCGAACTTCGGCACGCTCTCGGCCGCCGCCTCTGACATCTCCAGCGACACCATCACGGCGGCCGCGCCGGTGCTCGACAAGCAGGTCGCTTCGACCTCCGCCGACTGCACGGCGGCCACCTACAACGACGGCAGCCCGGCGCCGTCGTACCGCCCCGGCGACCGGATCTGCTGGCTGCTGCGCATCGACTACCCGGCCGGCCTGGACACCTCGGCCGCCACGGTCTCCGACTTCCTCCCGCCATCGCTCACGTTCGACACGGCCTTCGGCACCGGCGGCGACGAAACGACCGGCAACGACACCGTCGGCGCGTCGACTCTCGACGCCGCCGCGGCGATCCCTGGCCCGGGCGGCAGCGTCGACTGGACCCTCCCCGCGGGCTACACGGGCGGCTCGAAGGTGTTCGAGCACCGCATCGCCACGCGTGTCGGCCTGCCCGCCGGCTCGGCCCTCGGCGATGTGACCCGCAACCTCGCCCGCTCGACCACCACGTCGACCGGTGGCATCACGCAGCCGCTGCGCGACGACGCGCCCTACCGCCTCTCGATGCCCGTCATGGCGACAGAGAAGCGCGTCACGGCGCTCGACGGCGTCGCCGTCGGCGGCGCGGCCGGCGTCGCCACGCAGGTCGTCCGCGGCGGCCAGGTCGCGACCTACCGCGTGCGCCTCACCAACGCCGGCGACCAGACCGCCGAGCGCACCGAGACCTGGGACCGCCTGCCGGCTGGCGTGACCTGCGCCGACGTCGCGGCGAGCGCGCTGCCGATCTCCGACGGCGGCATCTGCGACGGCGGCACGAACACGATCCGCTGGGGCGCGACGCCCGCGATCGGCCCGGACGTCCCGCCGCTCAGCAACAAGGACCTGACCTACTCGGTGATGGTCCCGACGACGATCGAGCCGACGCAGGCGCTCACCGGCTCCGCCGGCCTGCGCGCGTGGCAGACGCCCACGAACACGGGCGGCATCTTCGTCTACGTGCCGGCCTCGAACGTCGATCCGTCGCAGAACCCCTCGGCCAACGTGATCTCGGCCCAGAGCTCGGCGAGCCTCACCGGCGCCATCCCGACGATCTCGCAGACCCGCGACACCGCGATCACCGAGACCAGCTCGAGCATCGACTGGAACTCCAACGCGACCGCCACGATCGGCGAGACGCTGCACTACAAGGTCAGCGCGACCGTCCCGGCCGGCGTCACCGTCCGCGACTTCGAGGTCACCGACACCATCCTCGTCCGCCAGCAGTACGTCGCCGCGAGCCTCACGCAGACGGCCGGCCCGGCCGCGACGCTCGGCATCACCGGGGCGACGATCTCGCTCTCACTCGGCGCGAGCTACACCGCGCCGACCGGCGCCGACACCACCTTCACGTTCGAGTTCGACACCACCGCGCTCGACGTGGTGGGCAACTTCCGGACGGGTATCGACCTGTCGAACAACGCGAGCCTGCTCTACACGCCGCCCGGGACCGCGAGCGGCGGCACGCGCACCACGACGCCGGCCAACACGATCACCACGCAGCTCGTCGAGCCCGCGCTCACGATCAACAAGAGCGCCGACGTCGGCTCCTCGCCCGTCATCGGCAACCAGGTGATCCAGTACACGGTCCTGCTGAGCAACACGACCGGGTCGACCTCGCCGGCGCACGAGACGGTCGTCACCGACGTCGTCCCGAGCGACATGACGCCGCTCAACGCGGCCGGCAACCCGATCCTCGACGGCGAGTCGACGCTCGACGGCGGCGTCTGGAACGCCGCGGCCCGCACTATCACCTTCACGCCCGCCGCCACGATCTACCCGGGCGAGTCCGACACGTTCATCTACCGCGTGCGCGTGAACGACCCGGCGACCGGCGGCAAGAACCTCACGAACACCGCCACGGCGCGCACGACGAGCATCGCTGGCGTCGTCGCGGGCGAGCGGACCTCGGCCAGCACGCGCACCAACGGCTACGTCGTCACGGCCAGCAACACGCTGAACGTGCTCACGCCGTCGGTCACCAAGGCCGTGGCCGACACCCAGCTCACGGTCGGCCAGCGCACGACCTACACGGTGGACGTGACCATCCCGGCGAACACCATCAACTACGACGCGATCGTCAAGGACACGCTGCCGGACTCGATGGACTTCGACTCCTTCATCTCGGCGACCTGCACCGCGGGCTGCACGCCCGGCCCGACGACGCCGACGATCCAGCCGTACACGCCTGTCACCAACGGCGGCACGGGCACGATCACGCTGGCCTGGGACCTCGGCGACCTCACCACGCAGGCCGCGGTCGCCCGCACCTTCCGACTCGTCTACGGCACGCACCTGCGGGCCACGCACCGCCTGGGCGGCAGCAACGTCGTCCGCCCGCAGACGTCGATCAACTCCGTCCGCGTGATGGCGAACCGCACCGACAAGGTCGGCGCCTTCGCCGCGGGCACGATCCCCGCGGGAACCTACGACGACACCTCGGCTGCGGCGACCCGCACCGTCACGGCCATCGAGCCGGGCTTCCTCGTCGACAAGCAGATCGGCGTGAACACGGGCGCCTACGGCAACGGGCCCGTGCTCGTGCACGACGGCGACAGCCTCAAGTACCGCGTCGTCGTCACGAACACCGGCAACGCCCCGGCCTATGACGTCGAGCTGACCGACGTGCCGAACGCCGAGATCACGGGCCTGGTGACGACCGCCGGCACCAGCACGACGTGGGTCTCCGACGCGTGGGCCGCTCCCGGCGACGACATCAAGTGGACGATCCCCGGCCCGATCGCGCCGGGCGGCACCGCGACCGTGACCTACACGGCGTCGCTGCCCGCTGTCACGTCGATCAAGGACGGCGACAACTTCGACAACACCGCCCGCGTGAGCCAGGGCTGGGGCGTGCCGCTCGCCACGCGGACCGCGGATGGCTTCACCTACCGCTCATACACGTCGGTCACCGACCTGACCCGGGCGACGTTCGACTCGCCGACGATCACCGTCGACAAGACCACCGGCTCAGGCTCGGGCCCGGTCTACCCGGACTCGGCGAACGTGCAGGTCGGGCAGGCGTTCACCTGGCGCGTGCGCGTGACGAACACCTCCGGCTCGGAGACGGCCACGGCGGTGACGATCAACGACACGCTGCCGCGGAACTGGTCGTACGTCGCGGGCTCGGCCAGCTTCACGCCGGGCGGGATCTCGGCGCCCTCGATCGTGCCGAGCGCCAGCGGCGACGCGCTGACCTGGTCGACCTCGATCTCGCTCGCGCCGGGCGGCACCACGGTGCTGAGCTACCAGGCGCGTCCGAACGTGGCTGCGGTCACGTCGCCGGGCACGGGCGCGAGCAACCCGCACGTCAACACGGCGACGGCGTCGGTGAAGAACAGCGCCGGGCGCTCGGCCGACGAGAACGGCGCGTTCCTCGGCGCGGCCAACACGGCCTCGGCGATCCTGACCGTGCCGACGCTGTCGGTCGCCAAGACGCCGGACAGCGGCGCGTACGCCTCGGGCGCCACGGTGCCGTTCCACATCGTCGTGAGCAACACCGGCAGCGTCTCGGCGACCAACGTGGTCGTCACCGACAACTTCCCGGCCGGCCTGACGTACACGCCCGGCTCCGCGACCGCGGTCCCGTCGACGGGCTTCAGCCAGACCTCCGGCACCGCCAGCGCGGCGACGTGGCAGATCGGCACGATCGCGGCCGGGGCCTCCGTGAACATCACCGTGCCGCTGCGGACCGACCCGGCTGCGCCCGCGGGCACGACGATCACGAACACCGCGTCGGTCACGTCCGACCAGACTGCGGCGGCCATCACCGATACCGGCTCGGTCGTGCTGACCCCGAACGCCGACCTCGCGGCGAGCAAGTCGGCGGCCCCGAACCCGGCGACCGCCGGCCAGGCGCTGGTCTACACGCTCGGCGTGGCGAACAACGGCCCGTCGGTCGCGCAGAACGTCGTCCTCACCGACGTGCTGCCTGCCACGGTCACGTTCGTCTCGGCCTCTCCGGAGTGCGTCTACGCGGCTGGCCCGCACACGGTCACCTGCACGTACACAGGCGCCACCGCAGTTGGGGCGTCGCGCTCGGCGACGGTCAACACGACAGTCGTCCCAGGGACCACCACGAATGCCAACAACACCGTGACGGCGTCGTCCGCGACTCCGGATGGCGTCAACGCGAACAACTCCGCCACGGCGAACGTGCCGGTCGGCGCGAGAGCCGATCTCTCGCTGACCAAGACTGCGACCGACACCACGATCGGCAATGGCGAGACCACGAACTTCGACCTCGGCTACGCGAGCGCCGGGCCGTCGGACGCGGTCGCCGCCCAGATCGTCGACACGCTCCCGGCTGGCCTCACGTTCGTGAGCGGCCCGGCAGGCTGCACCGCGCTCGGCCAGGTCGTGACGTGCGCGCTCGGCACGCTGCACAGCGGCGACACGGGCACCCGGCGGATTGTCGTGCGGGGCACGTCGGTCGGCACCAAGCTCAACACGGCGGCGATCTCGGCGACGACCGCCGATAGCGCCTCGGCCAACAACACGGCGACGGCGAGCGTGGCGGTGACGTCGGCCGCCGATCTCGGGCTGACCAAGACCGGCCCGGCGACCGTCGACGCGGGCGCCACGATGACCTACACGCTGACGACTTCGAACGCGGGGCCCGATGCGGCGACCGGCGTGGCGATCGTCGACACGCTGCCGGCGGGCCTGTCGTTCGTGAGCGGCGACCCGGGCTGCGGCGCGTCCGGCCAGACCGTGACCTGCCCGGTCGGCGCGCTCGCCAGCGGCGCGACCGCGACGCGGCAGATCGTCGTGCGCGCGGCGATCTCGGCCGGCGACCAGGCCGTGACGAACAACGCCTCGGTGCGCGGCGACCAGGCCGACCCGAACTCCGCGAACGACGTCGCTTCGGCGTCGACGCAGATCGGTCCGGCGGCCGACCTCTCGCTCACCCAGTCCGCCCCGGAGACCAGCACCGCTGGCGGCAACACCACCTTCACGATCGTCGCGCACAACGCGGGCCCGTCGGCCGCGACCGGCGTGACGGTCGAGAGCACGCTGCCGGACGACGTGACCGTCGAGAGCGTCTCGTCGGCGCAGGGCACCTGCACCGTGACGGGCAAGAAGGTCACGTGCGTGCTGGGCAACATGGGCAACGGCGCGAGCGTCGACATGACGATCACGGTCAAGCTGCCGCCGGGCGCCGCTGGCCGCTCGCTCACGAACTTCGCGTCGGTCATGTCGGACCAGCCCGACCCGGACGGCAGCAACGCCGCGGCCGGGACGACCGTGCAGGTCGTCGCGCCGCCGGTCGTCGCCCCGCCCGCGCAGCCGGCGCCGACGCCGGCGCCGCCGAACGTGCCGACGGCCCAGCTCAAGCTGACGAAGACGACCGACCAGGTCGCGCGGGCTGGCGAGCGCCTGAACTACCTGATCACGGCCACGAACCAGGGCCCGGACGTCGCCCAGGAGGTCGTCGTGACCGACGCCCTCGCCGGTGACGTCGTCTTCCGCTCGGCGAAGAGCTCGGGCGTCAAGTGCGACTACGACAAGGGCACGATCCGCTGCCCGGTCGGCAAGCTCGGCGTCGGTGAGAGCGTCCGCGTCAATGTGGCCGTGACGCCGAACAAGGCCGGGATGCTCGTCAACAACGCCGTGTTGTCGGCGGCGACGACCGACCCGGACATGTCCGACAACCGCGCCGTCGCCCTCGGCACCGTGCCGCAGCAGGCGCCGACGACGCTGAAGATCCAGAAGAAGGCGTCGGCCAAGCGCGTGCGCGGCGGCCAGCGGATGACGTACACCCTCACGGTGCGCAACTCCGGCGACTCCGAGGCGATCAACGTCGATGTGTGCGACACGCTTCCGGGCCAGCTCGCGTTCACGTCGACCCGCGGCGGCGACCTCAAGGACGCGCGGCTCTGCTTCCACGAGCCGACGCTCGCGCCGGGTGCCAAGAAGGTCTTCAAGGTGCGCGTCCGCGTGCTGGCCCGCGCCCGCCGCGGTTCGTTCTCGAACAAGGCCAGCGCTGTGGCCGACAACGCCCCACGCGTCGCCAGCTTTGCCCGGTCGACGGTGACGACCGACGGCAAGGTCAGCTCGTCGCAGGTCCGAGGGTTCACGGGCTGATGGCTCGCCGCGCTGACATCGCGGTTGCGCCGCGGCGGCGCGCCGCGCTTGCGGCCGCTGTGGCCGCCGCCGCGCTGAGCCTCGCACCGGCTGCTGCACGGGCGGATGTCGGCGATCCGACGCCGCCCGGCAACACGTCGTCGTGGCTGGCCAAGGTCGTGTTTCCGACGCAGGCGCGGTCGGGTCCGTCGGACTCCGCGAACGTCGTGCAGTCGCTGTCGTCCAAGACGAAGTGGGGTGGCCAGACGCAGCTCCTCGTCAAGGACAGCGAGCGGACGGCTGGCGTGCTGTGGCTCGACGTGCGCCTGATGGGTCGCCCGAACGGCAACCACGGCTGGATCCGGGCCGACTCGGCGCAGCTCTCCGAGACGCCGTACCGGATCGAGATCCGACGCTCGACGAAGACGCTGCGGCTCCTCAAGGCCGGGCGGACGAAGCGCACGATGAAGGTCGTCATCGGCGCGGGCGCCACGCCGACGCCCGCCGGCCACTTCGCGCTGCTCGACAAGCTCGAGGTCCGCGACACCGGCAACTTCCTCGGGAGCTGGGTCATGCCGATCACGGCCTACTCCGACGTGCTCCAGCAGTTCGACGGCGGCCCCGGCCAGATCGCCATCCACGGCCGCGGCGGCGCCAGCCTCGCCCAGCCCGTCGGCACCGCAGCCTCGCACGGCTGCGTCCGCGTCGAGAACCAGAACATCGCCCGCATCGCCGCAGCCGCGCCGACGGGTACTCCGGTCGACATCATCTGAGCGGCGCGGTTACGCCGTTGGCGCGAACTCCCGTCATTCGAGGTTGTTGGGCGACGCCGATCCACGGGAGTTCGCCGCGCGACCTGAGCCCAGCTTGCGGCCCCTGCGAACATGGTGGGCAGATGACGCCGGAGACGCTGGGCAAGCTCGACAACACCGCGCGGCTGCTGATCGTCTTCGGGTGCCTGCTGATCGTGCTCGGCGAGGCGATCGGCATCCTGCCGATCGCGGTTGGCGTGCCGTGGATCGTCGCGGGCCTCTTCGGCTGGGGCCGCCCGCGGATGAAGCCGCTCGGCGGCCAAGGCCTGCCGCCGACCGAATAGCGCCGCGGGGGTCGGTCGGCTGGGATACACAAGGTGTGTATTCCAGGCGACCACCTAAGCCGGCGCCGCAGTGGCGTGTACCCGAATGGGTACCTGAGGCGCCCGTGGAAACTACATAAAGACGGTCAGCTTTAGTAGCTTTGCGCGTCCCCGGGGGAGAGAGAACCACGGGCAACCGCAGCTGATGAGCACCCGCACCGCCGCTATCCCCCGCGCCCTCGGGCGCAAGCAGCATGGTCCGTCGCCCGAGGCGCGCCGAGAGGTGCGGCGCGCGCGGGCGGGGCGGGCCGCGGTGCGGGTGCTCTCGCTCGCGGTGCTCCTCGCGGTCTGGTTCGCCGTCGCGACGGCCGACATCTGGCCCGACCTCTTCGTCCCCGACCCGCAGGCGGTCTGGGCGCGCTTCCTGGAGTCCGAGTCCACGCACGACGGCCAGGTCGGCCTCTCGGGCTACTACCTGCACGAGCACCTCTGGGCGTCGCTCGTCCGGATCGGCACGGGCGTCGGCTTCGCGGTGGTCTTCGGCGTCGCGCTGGGCCTGGCGCTCGCGCTCTGGCGGCCGTTCCAGGTGATCGTCGAGCCCTACGTCAACTTCGTCCGCGCGCTCCCGCCGCTGGCCTACTTCTCGCTGCTGATCATCTGGTTCGGCATCGAGAACACCTCCAAGATCTGGCTGCTGTTCCTCGCCGCGTTCCCGCCGATCGCGCTGTCGGTCCTCAGCGGCGTGCGCGGCATCCCGCAGCAGCGCCTCGACGCCGTCCGCGCCCTCGGCGCGAACCGCTGGCAGTCGCTGCGCCACGTCGTCCTGCCGTCGGTCCTGCCCGAGCTGTTCACCGGCATCCGCCTCGCGATCGGCTTCGCGTGGACGACCATCGTCGCCGCCGAGACCGTCGACGGCATCCCCGGCATCGGCGGCCTCGCCTGGTCGACCAAGAAGTTCCAGCAGACCGACACCGCGGTCCTTTGCATCATCGTGATCGGCATCGCCGCGATCCTGCTCGACGAGATCGTCAAGGCGGTCGAGCGGCGCGCGGTGCCGTGGCGAGGCAAGGGCTGAGGACTCCCGATCCGCTCTCAAGCCCCAACCACCAGGAGCACCCACCCATGTCTCTGACCTCCTCCCTCCGGCCTGCGCGCGTCGCCGCAGCGCTGGCCTCTCTCGCGCTCGCCGCCGGCGCCGCCGGCTGCGGTGACGACGACAAGTCGTCCGCTGCAGCGACCTCGCCGGGCGCGCCCAAGGCCCCGGAGACGCTGACGATCGCCTACCAGGCGATCCCGAACGGCGACCTCGTCGTCAAGCACAACGGCTGGATCGAGAAGGCCCTGCCGAACACGAAGGTCGAGTGGAAGCTCTTCGACTCGGGCGGCTCGGTGAACGAGGCGATCGCCGCCAGTTCGGTCGACATCGGCCTGGCCGGCTCGAGCCCGGTCTCGCGCGGCCTCTCGCAGCCGCTGGCCTACCAGGTGCCGTGGATCCACGACGTGATCGGCGACGCCGAGGCGCTCGTCGTGAAGTCGAACATCGCCGACATCAAGGCGCTTGAGGGCAAGAAGATCGCGACGCCGCTCGCGTCCACCGCGCACTACTCGCTGCTGGCCGCGCTGGAAGACGCGGGCGTGGACTCCAAGAAGGTCGACGTGATCGACGCGGAGCCCGACGACATCTACGCCGCCTGGAAGCGCGGCGACATCGACGGCGCCTACCTGTGGAACCCGAACCTCGCGAAGATCGAGAAGGAGGGCGGCAAGGTGCTCGTCACGTCGAAGCAGCTCGCCGAGAAGGGCAAGACGACGTACGACCTCGCCGTCGCCACGAACGAGCTGGCCAAGGAGTTCCCCGAAGCGCTGCAGGCGTGGGTCGCCGAGCAGGACAAGGCCGTCAAGCTCTACCGCTCCGATGAGGACGCATGGGCGACCGCCGTGGCTGCCGAGCTGAACCTGGAGCCGGCCGAGGTCAAGGAGCAGGCCGCCGACCTGATCTTCCTCGACGCGTCTGAGCAGATCGGCGCCGACTACCTCGGCGGCGGCCTCGCGACGAACCTCTTCGCGGCAGCCGAGTTCAACAAGACGCTGGGCCAGATCCCGAGCGTCAAGCCCGAGGCCGACTACAAGGCGGCCGTGAACGCGGCCCCGGCGACCGCCGTCGCCGGCCAGTAGCCAGGCTCCGGTAGCGCGAGGGACTCTGGGATGCGAACGGTCGTCGAGGCGGTCCGCCACACGTACGCCCGCTCCGGCGGCCGTTCCACTCCCGTCGACGCCCTCGGCCCGATCGACCTCCAGATCGAGCCGGGGGAGTTCCTCGCGATCGTCGGTCCGTCGGGCTGCGGCAAGAGCACGCTGCTCTCGCTGCTGGCCGGCTTCATCACTCCGACCGAGGGTTCCGTCACGGTCGACGGCCAGCCGATCGCCGGCCCGGACCCGCAGCGCGGCATCGTCTTCCAGCAGCCGAACCTCTACCCCTGGTACTCGGTGCGGGAGAACGTCGCGCTCGGTCCGCGGCTCGGCGGCGCCAGCAAGGCCGACCGCCACCGCATCGCCGACGAGTACATCTCGCTCGTCGGCCTCGCGGACTTCGCGCAGGCCAAGCCGTACGAGCTCTCGGGCGGGATGCAGCAGCGCACGCAGATCGCGCGCGTGCTGGCGAACGACCCGCAGCTCATGCTCCTCGACGAGCCCTTCGGCGCCCTCGACGCCATGACGCGCGAGCACCTGCAGCACGAGCTGCACCGGATCTGGTGGAACTCGGGCGGCGCAGCGGGCGCTGGCGGCGCAGCGCGGCCGCGCAAGTCGGCCGTCTTCATCACCCATTCCGTCGACGAGGCGGTCTACCTCGGGACGCGCGTGCTCGTGATGAGCCCGCGGCCCGGCCGGATCGTGTTCGACGAGCGTCCGGACTTCGGCGACGGCGAGCGCGATGCCGCGCTGCGCGGGACGCCGGAGTTCGCCGCGTTCAGCGCGCGGGTGCGCGAGCAGATCACCGAGTCGCTGGTGAGCGCCGCCTGACGCCGCCGCGCCCGTGGCTGCCCAGTTCGTTCACACAGCGGCGCGCAGCGCGCCTATGGTGAGGCTGACCCCTCAGAGGAGTTCCCCATGAGCCAGCCCGACCTCAATGACGACGACGTCACCGGCACGAGCGAGCCGGCGGTGCCGCTCGACGATGTGCGGGAGGTGCGCGGCGACGCGACCGCCCGGGATCTCGTCGGCGAGGTGAGCGACGCTGAACGCGCGCTGGTCGACGGCGTGTATGGCGACGACGAGCCGCTGGACCCCGCGTACCAGGCCGTGATCGAGGCGGGCGGCGGTGTCGCCGAGGGCTTCGAGCAGGCCGAGGCGGCGCTGATCGAGCACGCCACCGACAGCGAGGGCAGCACCCGCGACATCCTCTTCGACGCAATCGACGAGGACCTCGAGATCGACGACGACGTCTACGGCGACGCCGACGAGCTCGGCGGCGAGTTCGACCGCGGCTGAGCCCGGCCGCAGCGCGGGGCCGCGCAGCCGCCGGCCGCCGCGGAGAACGCCTGAACCGGTGGGCGCGGATGTCCGGGACGCCGACGGCGGCCGAGGCCGCTTGAGCTCCGCGTGGCGCCCGTCTGCCGCGGGCCGTACAGTGCTCGTGCGCAGTCCCGCTGGAGCACCTCATGGATCCGTTCGACGAGTCACCTGAAACCGAAGAAGACGACTTCCCGTCCACCATCGACCTCGGCGCCCTGCTCGGCGGCGGGGGCGGCAGCGAGGAGCCCGAAGAGGAGAAGCTCGCGACCGACTCCCTCGACGCGCTGCGCGATGGTGAACTCGGTGAGGAAGAGGCCGCCGTCGACCCGGCCCGCGCCGCGGTCATCGAGGCGTCCGGCGACGACGAGGATGACGACGACGTCGAGGATCTCGAAGAGCTGGAGCGCGACGGCTTCGGCCGCGAACGCGAGTTCGGCTTCGACTCGATCGACGAAGAGGAAGACGACGACTACGACGAGGACTACGACTGACGCACCGCGTCGGTCGGCGCCGCGGCTGTGAGGCCCGGCGCTACTGCGTCCCGACCGTCAGGTCGACCTGCACGCCCGGCTTGCTCTTGGAGACCGGGCCCTTGGAGCCGCGCGGCAGGCTGACGAGCCGCACCGTCCGGCGCGCGCCCGGCGCGAGCGCCTTGAGCCCCGCCGCCGTGAGCCGGACCCGGACGGTCTTGCTGCGCAGCGAACCGGTGCCGAGCAGTTTGCCGCTGGTCGTGCGGAGCTGCACGTCGTACGAGCGGGCCGCGCCGAGGCGCTTGCCGAGCGACAGGACGCCGTCCTTCAGGCGCTGGCCGCCGGTCGTGAGGTCGAAGTCGGCCGCGTGCCCTTTGCCCGCCGGCAGCGACACCATCTCGCAGTCCGTCTTCAGCTCAGCGTGCTCGGCGGCCTCTGCGGAGTTGCCGCCGGTTTGCGCGCGGGCGGCGTTGGCGTCGCGCCGGGCGCTGGCGGCGGCGTTGGCGTCGTCCGCGCCGAGGGCCGAGCGGAGGCCCGGGAGGCCGAGCGTCGGCGTGTCGGGGTCGAGCAGGCGGTCCGAGAGGTCGAGCTCGACGTCGTCGCCGCTGCCCAGGCCGCACGTGATCTTGTCGGGGCCCGTGCCCGGCTTGAGGGTGTCGAGGCCGTCGGCGCCGCGGAGCTCGTCGGTGCCCGGGCCGCCGAGCAGGATGTCGTCGAAGTCGGAGCCGATCAGCAGATCGCCGCCCTTGCCGCCGTCGAGCGAGACGCGCCCCGCGATCGACCCGTCGAGCAGGTCGTCGCCGTCGCCGCCGAAGAGGTAGCCGGTCGCCGCCGCCTTGGGCGTCCCGGGGTCGCCCGTGGGGCTGACCAGGCGGATGGTGTCGTCGCCCGCGTCGCCGAAGACGCTCACCGACGTGTCGGCCGTCAGCTCGTCGTCGCCGTCGCCCAGCCGCAGGACCGGGTCCTGGGAGAACCGGATCGTGCACGTGGCCGTGTTCGGGTCGACCTGCAGGCAGCCGTAGTCGGCGGAGACCGGCGCGCCGGTGTCCTTGACCGTCCACCGGGTTTGCGCGAAACCGCCCGGGGCCGGCTCTGCCGCCGCCGAGGTGACGCTGACGCGGTTGGCCTCGCCTGGCGCTGCCGTCAGCTCGACGTAGGAGAACTGGTACATGCCCTTGGCGCTGACGTCGATGACCTTGACGGTTGCGGCCGAGGCGGGTGTCGCGGCGGCCAGCGGCAGCGCGGCGGCGGCCAGGGCGACAGCGCGGAGCTGCAGTCGCCCTGCGCGCCACGTCGGCGCCGCGAGGTCGGCCGGCGAACGCCGGGGCAGGAGGTTCGGTCGGGGGCGCCGCATGGAGACCATCCTTGCGCAGAACCCGCGGGCGCTCACGGCGTTGCGGCAGCCGTGGCGGTCAGCCCGCACCTCCGGCAGGTTTGCAGCGCAGCGCTGCAAA
>JAEYAL010000110.1 GCA_023404805.1 Actinomycetes bacterium
GAGCTTGCCGCGCGCGGGGACGAGCCGCGGCGCCGTCGACACGCCGGCGTCCTGCGGTGGCGCGTCCTCCGGCGTCGCAGGCGAACTGCCACGGAGCGCCGGCTCGGCGACCAGCCAGAGGCTCGAGTGCTGCGCGAGGACGCGTGCCGGTCTCAGCGGCTGCGCGGGATCAGGGGCGAGCCTGGCGAGCTCGGCATGGATGGTTTCGGTGCGATGGCCGAGGCCGCCGCTGAAGGTCTGGCCGGAGCCAGGGTGGACAGACCGGCCGAAGCCGGAGATCGGATGGGACACGAGGTCCTCCACAGGTGATCGAACCCGGCCGCGAAACGGCATGGGGCTCGGAGCCGCTCACGTGGAGCGGGCTCAAGGGCGCTTGCTACGGGCTGCGCGGCGCGGCGGACGAGGTCCGGAGGGCGCCGCTCTAGGCGGCCGTGGCGGCGCGGAACTCGATGTGGAGCTGCGTCGTCATACGCGCACGACGGTAGCGGAGCAACGGCGTCGTCGTCAACGCCTGTTTGATGGCTCTGGGGTGCCGGCCGAAGCAGCGCGCTGCAGGCCGAAGCAGCGCGGGGCTGCCCGGGCGGGCGCCCATCGGGACCAGGGCGGAGCTGCGTCACCTCCCCGCGGTGCGCCCCTGGCAGGATGTGGGCCATGTCGACCACCACGATCTTCTCTGCGATGACGGCGCTCGCTGAGGAGACCGGCGCGCTCAATCTCGGCCAGGGCTTCCCAGACGAGGACGGCCCGTCGGTCGTGGTCGAGGCGGCCGTCGACGCGCTGCGGTCGGCCCACAACCAGTACGCGCCGCTCGCAGGCGTGCCGGTGCTGCGTGAGGCGATCGCCGCGCACCAGTCGCGGCACTACGGGATCACGCTCGACCCCGCGACCGACGTGCAGGTCACGTTCGGCGCGACCGAGGCGCTCGCTGCGGCGCTGCTCGCGTTCGTCGGCCCCGGCGACGAGGTGGTCGCCCTCGACCCGGTCTACGACTCCTACGCCGCGCTCGTCGAGCGCGCTGGCGGGACGCTGCGGCCGATCAAGCTGCAGCCGCCGCACTGGCGGGTGGAGCCAGAGCTGATCGCAGCGGCCGTCACGCCTCGCACGCGCGTGCTGCTCCTCAACACGCCGCACAACCCGACCGGCCGCGTGCTCGACCGCCACGAGCTGGAGCTCCTCGCGGCGCTCTGCGTCGAGCGCGACCTGATCGCGCTGACCGACGAGGTCTACGAGCACCTCGTCTTCGACGGCGAGCACACCCCGCTCGCGACCCTGCCCGGCATGCGCGACCGCACGCTCACGATCTCCTCGATGGGCAAGACGTTCGGGCTCACCGGCTGGAAGATCGGCTGGGCGGCTGGCCCGGCCGAGCTCGTCGCGAAGGTGCGGTCGGTCAAGCAGTTCCTCACCTTCTCGGGCGGCACGCCGCTGCAGTACGGCGCCGCTGCGGCACTCGCCCTGCCCGACAGCGAGATCACCGCAGCCGCCGCGGTCCTGCGCGGCAAGCGCGACCGGCTCGCCGCGGGCCTCGCGGGTGCGGGCTTCGAGGTCCTCCCGACCGCCGGGACGTACTTCCTCAGCGTCGACACCGCCCACATCCCGGGCGCCGAGAACGCGACCGAGCTCTCGCTGCGCCTGCCGCACGAGGCGGGCGTGGTCGCCATCCCGATCGCCGCGTTCCGCTCCGATCCCGATGGCCCGGCGCGCTCGCTGCTGCGCTTCGCCTTCTGCAAGCGCGACGAGGTCCTCGATGAGGGCGCCGCGCGCTTGGCAGACTGGGTCGCCCGCCAGGGCTGAGGGGGCGCGGCCCGGCGCGCCTCGCGTCCTGCGAAGCGCGCCGGGAGCTGGCTGGTCTTAGGAGACCTGCTCGCAGGCCCACCCGTCGACGAGCACGTCGCCGGTGTCGATCTGCGCCTGATCGGTGCCAGCGCGGCACGTGAGCTTGTCGCCCGCGGCGCCGTCCTTGGCCTTGAGCACGTCGTCGCCGGTACCGCCGTCGAGCTGGTCGACGCCGAGGCCGCCGATCAGCACGTCGCCGACGGTCGTGCCGATGATCGAGTCGTTGCCTGCGCCGCCGTCGACCGTCATCGGCACGTCGGTGCCGTTGGCGCCGTTCGGGGCGACGGACAGGTTGTCGTTGAACGGCGTGCCGGTCAGCTGCTCGATCTCGTAGTAGAACGCGTCACCGGCGCCGAAACGCGCGAACACCGGACGCTGCGCGCCAGGCTGCGCTCCGAGCGACACGCTCTCGGCACGACCGGCGAAGGTGACGTGGTCCTGACCCGGGCCGCCATGCAGCGCGGCGAGGCCCGTCGACGACACGAACGTGTCGTTGCCGCCCGTGCCCCACAGCTCCAGCGTCGCCGCCGTCGCCGTCAGGGTGTCAGCACCCTTGCCGCCTTCGATGATCTCGGTGTCCGGCAGGATGTTGTCGAGCTGCGCTCCTCCGGCCGGGCCGTCGTTGCGGGCGCCATCGGCCGACAGGTTGAGCGCCGGCACCAGGGTCGCGTAGGACGCGGTGTCGGCTCCTGCTCCGCCGTTGATGTCGTCGATGCCGGACGAGGAGATCAGGTTGACCACGTCGTCGCCAGCGTCACCGAAGTACTTGTCGTTGCCGGTGCCGTCGAAGAACGTGTCGTTGCCCTCGCCGCCCTCAGCGCGGTCGTCGCCGCCGCTCGGGAGGCTCAGCACGTCGTCGCCAGGTCCGCCGCGCAGCGTCTCGGCTCCGGCGCCGTCGAACAGCGTGTCGTCGCCGTCACCGCCGATGACCGTCTCGATCGACCCTTCCAGCGTGTCCGCGCCGCGGGCGGCGTCGCCCTCGGCAGTGCCAGATGACAGGAACACGGTGATCGCGTCGGAGCGCTGCGAGTAGTCCAGGGTGTCGGGGCCGCTGCCACCGGTGATGGTGTCGTCGCCGTCACCGCCGTTGAAGACGGCGCCGCCTGGGCCGGAGGTGAGCGTGTCGAAGCCGCGGTCGCCGATCATCGTCGTCAGGCCAGTGCCCGAGGAGGTGATGATGTCGTCGCCGTCGCCACCGCGCACCGTGACGGGCTTGGCCGCCTCGGTGTCGATGGTGTCGTCGCCGTCGCCGGCGTGGACGTCGAGCGCCGTGACGCTGGAGTTGTTGCAGCTGACGGCCGTCGAGGTGACCTGGGCGCAGCCCGGGCCAGCCTGGAGCGGCTGCGTGTCCTGGATCATCACGCCAACGCCGACTTGGTGGACGTCGAGCGTGTTGTCGAAGCCGGGAGCGGCGGTCACGACGACCGTCGTGCCTGAGATGCGCACGTCGCCGGGGTTTCCGGAGCTGATGATGCGGAACGTCTGGCTGGCGGGCGTCGGGTCGACACCGCCGGCCGGCCCCTTGCGGGCGCGGACTTCGAAGCGGTACTCACCGGGCGCCAGCGGCGCGGGCACCTGGTGGTACGTCGCAGCGCGGCACGGCGCAAACGCCGGCGCGGTGCCGCCTACCGGTACGACGCGGCAGTCGAAGCCCGCCACCTTGGTGGTCGAGCTCGCTGCGAAGTCGAAGCGCGGCTGGATCGTGTTGGCGATCGGACCGGACGTGATGCGCGTGTCCGGTGCGGCCGTCGCGTAGGAGATCGCACCTGAGAGGTTCACCAGCGGCCCGACGCGGCCGGGGCTGGACCCGTCGACCTGGCGGGAGCCGGTCGCCTCCAGCGACCGCCGCAGCCCGACCGGATCGAGCGGGCTGCCGACGGCCTGCTTGTAGGCCGAGGACAGGGCCGCCACGACGCCGGCCGTGATCGACGAGGCCGAGGACGTGCCGTTGTAGTTGCCGTAGTCGTCGTTGTCGATCACGTTGTTGGACGGCGTCGGTTCGACGTCGCCGTAGCCAGGCGCGATCACGCAGTCGCCCGGCGCCTGCACGTTGACCCGCTCGCCGAAGTCGGAGAAGCCCTCCTTCGAGAGCGCCTTGCCGCAGCCGCGGACGACGCCGGCACCGACGATCACGGCGCCGGAGTCCGGCTTGGCGTTCCAGGCGTCGAGCGCCGGGCCGTCGAGGTCAACGCTGCCGTTGCCGGCGGCCGTCACGACGTTGACGCCGCTGGCCACGGCCGCCTTGATCGCGTCGTAGACGGCGTCTTCGGTCTCGATCGGCCGCTTGGTGACGTCGGTCTGCAGCGCCAGCTGGAGCACGTCGCCGGGCTGGGAGGCGAGCGCGGCCCGGGTGATGGCAGAGGCCGTCCCGTCCAGGGCGACGTTGTAGAACTTGATCTTGGCCTTCGGCGCGATGCCGTCGGTGCCGATCCCGTCGCGCTTGGCGCCGATCACGCCAGCGGTCAGGGTGGCGTGCTCGAGGGTGCTGCGCGACTGGCCCGTGGCGATCGGGTCGACACGGGTCACGCGAGCCGGCGACTCGACGAACTCCTGGTGGTTCTCGTTCCCCCCGAACTCGAGCACCGAGACGGTCACGTTGTTGCCGAGCGCGCCGGCGATGGTGCTGGCCGCCGCGATGCCCATGCCAGGCGGCGAGGCGCCGGCCGGCACCCACATGTTGGCCTGGTTTTCCGACAGGTCGCCGGTGAACGCGGCCGGGACCGGCGGCAGCGGCGTCACGTAGGCCGTCTCGACCTGCGGATCGGCCTTGAGCTTGGCGAGGATGGCGGCCGGATCGGCGTTGGCGTCGAGGTCGACGCCAACGTAAGCCGTGAGGTCGGCGGTCGTCTTGCCCGCGTCCTTCAGGCGCTCGCGCTGGGCATCGAGCTTGGACGCCGCGACGTCGAACACCGGCGCGACGTCGTCGGTCTTCGCACCGCCGAGGATCTGGTCGATCCGGGCCTGGGTCGCGGCGCTGCCGAACCGGAGCGAGGTGCCAGCGGCGGAGACGTCGGTGCCGTCCTTGAACTTGACGGTGATCTGGCTCGGATCCGGCTTCGCGGCAGCGACCGGGGCGGTCGCCGGCACGAGCGGTGCGGCGCTGGCCGACGTCGCGCCGGCCGCGAGCAGCGAAGCCGTCACTGCGGCGGCCGCCGTGCGCGCAGCACGACGAGCGGCCCGGTTGGGCTGAGGGGCTGGGAGGGACAAGGGTGCCTTTCGTGGCAAAGAGGACAGGGCGCCACCCAAGCCAGCTTCCGACTCAGATGACGACGGTATCCTAATACCGTTGGAAGGTGACTTGTCAAGTCCGTCACCCCGTCGACCGGCCAGGGGAGGCCAACGGCGCTCACGGGCGCGCGGCCCCGCAGGCACGAGGGCGCTCGCAGGCGCGCGGCGCCGCAGGCACGGGTTCGTGCCACGCAGTGGTGCTCAGACGCGCTCGCGCAGCCAGTCCGCCAGCCCGGTCGGCAGCTCGGGCGCCTCGATCGCGCGGGCCGACAGCGCCTTGTCCTTCTGCACGGCGTCCGCCACCAGCGCCACCGTCACGCCGTGCGCCGGGCGGTCGATCACCTCGATCGCATCGCCGGCGCCGATCTCGCCCTCCCGCAGGATCCGCAGATAGGCGCCGGGCCGCGAGGCCTGGACGAAGCGTTTGAGCATCTTCGGGTCGTCGAACTGCATCCCGAGCTTGAAGCAGGGCAGGCGCGGCTGGCAGACCTCGAGCAGCACGTCGCCGATCACCCAGCGTTCGCCGACGACCGCGCCCGTGCAGTCGACGCCGGCCGTGGTGAGGTTCTCGCCGAACATCCCGTGCCAGATCTCGCGGCCGAGCTGGTCGGCCCACCAGGCGGCGTCTTCGGACGCATAGGCGTAGATCGCCTTGTCGACGCCGCCGTGGACGGAGAGGTCGGCTTGGCCGTCACCCTCCAGGTTCACACCGCGCAGGCGCTGGCGGCCCTCGACCGGGCGCTTGTCGATACCGCTCACGACCGGCTCGCCCTTCCGCGTCCCGATCACCTTGGGCATGCCAGCGTTGACTGAGACGAGGTGGGCCACGGCCCGCAGGCTAGCGGCCTCCGGGGCCTTCGCCAGCGAGGCGCCGTAGCCCCGCCGCGGCGGCGCCGGCGGTGTCAGCTGATGTGCTCGGCGATGTCGCCGTCGTACACGAGCACCGTGACCGGGCCGATCTGCTTCGTCGCGACCGGGCTGCCGTAGGCGGGGTCGACGTTGGGCTGCTGCGGCTGCGACGGATCGATCACGAGGAAGCTGCGCCCCGGCTTGGGCTCGTACCAGGACGAGATCTGGTGCTGGTAGAAGCGGCAGTTGCCGGCGCCGCAAGGGAGGACCGGATACGCCTGCAGGCCGAAGCGCGTGTGCCAGGTGATCGGGATGGAGTCCCAGAAGGCGGCGTAGCCGTACTTCGCCCCCAGCGGCTCGGTGAACCGCTCGATCTCGTTCGCCAGGCCTTCGGTCGGGAGGACGCTCTCAAACGTCGGACTGGGCTCGCGGATGAACTGGAAGGTCGACGCGACACAGAGCAGCGTCGCGACGGCGCCAGCGAGCCAGCGCAGGTCAGTCCGGACGGCGAGCAGCGGGATCAGCACGCAGAGCGCCACCCAGCCGGACACGAGGTAGCGGCCGCCGAACACATCGATCACCGCGGTGGTGAACACGAACGCGACAAGGTTGATCGCCAGGACCGAGAACCAGAAGACGAGCCCGGCGACGAAGACGGTGTCCGGATCGCCTACCTCGGCCGGGACGCCGACCTCGTCGCCAGCGGGCGCGGCGTCGCCTGCGGGCGCGGTCGGCTGTGCGCCTGCTTCGCTGGAGCCGTTGCCGTTGCCGTCGACGGCGGCCTGCTCGAGCCCGAACCGCTCCGGCCACACCGCGCGCTTGAACAGCCGCACGGAGACGGTCAACACGACGATGCCAGCGATCAATCCGGTGAGGGCTGCAGCCATCGCGAGCGCGGTATCGGCGGCGATCGCCTCGCTGAACGGGGAGCGCGAGGCCATGCGCGCTGCCACGCCGGGCAGCAGGCCCAGGTGGTCGACGATGCCGCCGATGTCGACGAACTTGAGCGCCTTATGGGTCCAGCTGATCGAGGCGTCCTGCGCGAGGCGGTCGAGGACCTTGGCTCCGGCCACGCCGATCACGGAGACGGCCAGTGCGAGCCGGAGCAGCGACGCGTCCCCGCGCCACAGCCAGACGATGCCCGAGGCGATGAGCAGCGGTCCGACCCCGAGCGCGAGCACGAGCGGGTCGGTGGCGCCGACCGCCGTCACGGCACCAAGCACCACCGCGCCGCCCCAGCCGCGCAGCCCCCGGGTCCAGGCCGGCCGCGCCGCCGCCAGGGTGAGCGCGGCGGCGAGCAGCGCGACGTGGAACGCCGCGGGCCCGTGCGTGTTGAGCGACCAGAGCGTGCCGCGCATGCCGACGCCGCCGCAGATGACCAGTGCCGCGGCCGTCACGCCCGCCCACCGCGATGCGCTCGCCCGCCAGATCGACGCGCCAGCCAGCAGCGCTGTCGACAGCCACAGCACGAACGGGACCAGCTGCCAGACGAAGAAGTGCGCGGGCAGCCACTTGGTCGCCCGCAGGAGCCAGAACGCTTCGTACCACGGGTAGTCGCCGAGGACGAGCGTGCTGCCAGGCGGTGCCTCGCCGATCAGCTCCGCGAGCACGGGCGCCGACGCGAAGTCGGCGTGGGCGTTGAGCGCGGCCCGGATCTCGCCCTGGTTCACGATCAGCGCCAAGAGGAAGATGCCGGCCGCCACCGCTGGCGCCCACAGGAGGACGCGGGTGATCTGGCGCTGCATGCGGCGGGAGTCTAGATAGACGCCGGCACGCGCGACGCGCCGGAGCACGAGGGGGCTGCCCGGCCGGGGACGGGCGCGCTGCACCGCAGCCCCGCGCCGCTGGTGAGGCAGCGCGGAACGGCGTGGGCGCGGGTCAGGCCGGGACGGGCGAGAGGTCGGTGGCGTCGCCAGAGCGGTCGGCCGCCCGCTGCGGGGCAGGCGCGCCGACCGGCTGCAGCCAGTTGCGGCCGACCAGCAGCACGGCCAGCGCGCCAGCGACGACCACGGCCGACACGTAGAGCGGAGCGCTGAGCGAGACGTTCTCGCTCAGCAGGCCTGCGAGGAACGGTGCCGCCGCACCGCCGGTGAAGCGGATGAAGTTGGTGGCAGCGGCCGCGTCGGCCGGGTCGGTGTGCGAGACGCCGAACAGCAGGTTCGACAGCAGCGAGTTGCCGAGGCCGAGCGGCAGGCCCGAGAGGACGATCGCGGGGATCAGGACCGCGTGGTTCTCGTGCTCGATGCCGATCACGAGCAGGATCGCGGTGACGATCGCGAGCACCACGGCCAGCAGCGAGGTCGCCCGGTACTGGGCGAGCAGCCGCGGCGCGACCCAGACCGCGCTGATCGCGACGAGCACGCCCCATGCGAAGAAGATCGCGCCGAGCTGGTAGACGCCGAGATCGAGCAGCAGCGGCGTGTAGGCGAGCAGCGTGAAGAAGCCGAAGTTCCAGAGCAGCGCGACCACCGACCCGAGCGCGAGGCCCTTGTGGCCGAGTGCGCGCAGCGGCTCGGAGAGGCGGGTGTGGGCCGACGCGGGCGGGCGGGGCTGGCTCGGGAGCGAGGTCCAGATCATCAGGAACGCGATGCCCATCAGGATCGCCACGCCGAAGAACGGCGCCCGCCAGCTCTGCGCGCCGAGGATCGAGCCGAGCAGCGGGCCCGACGCGATGCCGATGCCGAGGGCGGATTCGAACAGGACGACGGCGCGCTGCGGCCCGCCGTTGACGTGCGTGATCAGGGCCGACATCGACGTCGAGATGAAGAGGGCGATGCCGAGGCCCCAGCCGGCCCGGAAGATCACGACGGCTTCGACCGAGTCGGACTGGCCCGCCAGCGCGCTGAAGATGACCACCAGGGCGAGGCCCGTGAGCAGGGTCGTCTTCTCCCCCAGGCGCGAGCTTACGAAGCCGGTGAGGAGGTTCGACAGGCCGATGATCAGGAAGTAGCTGGTGAACAGCAGCTCGATCTCGGAGTGCGACGCGTCGAGGCCTTCGCCGATCACCGGCAGGATCGGGTCGACGAGGCCGATGCCCATGAAGGCCACGACTGACGCGGCGAGCACCGCCCAGACGGCTCTAGGCTGGCCCGCCTGTGCGGGGGCGATCGCGGCTTGCGTCGAGTCGGGTGCAGAAGGCATTGAGAACGGGATAGCAGAAGCGGAACGCCGTTCCGGTGTGATCTGGTCACACGCGCCCGCCTTCTGGCGCGTTCAAGTTCGATATCGGTCGAACAAGGCGGGTGCCCAGTCTCGACGAGGGCCAGCGGCTGCCCAAGACGGCGGACGGCAGTGCTGCCCAACGGCGGACGGCAGTGCTGCCCAAACGGCGGACGGGATGGATTACCCGGCCATATCCCGGGTAATCCATCCCGTACGGCTCAGGCCATGGCCATCGCCTCGGCGAGCTGCTCCTCGTCGGGGACCACCGCCGGGGCGACGGTGAGCGCAAGGCCGAGGTTGAGCAGCGCGATGACGCCGGCGACGAGCAAGCCGCGCTCGAAGCCGTCGGTGAGCGCGAGCGCCTGGGGCACGCCCGCTGCAGCCGAATCCTCGGCGTGCGCGTTGGCCAGCGTGGTGATCACGGCCAGACCGAACGCGCCGCCGATCTGGAAGCCGGCGCTGATCACGCCAGAGGCCGCGCCGGCGTCCTCGTGCGGCACCTCGAGCACGGCGCCGATCTGGTTCGCGGTGCCGACGAGCGACATGCCCGCGCCGAAGACGAGGAAGCCGGGCAGGATCTCAGCGGCGTAGCTGCCCGTCGCCGTCGCCTGCGACAGCAGGAACAGGCTGACCGCCGATAGGACGCCGCCGAGGATGAACACCGGGCGCGTGCCGACGCGCGTGACCGCCTGGCCACCGAGGACGGCGGCCGCGATCGCGGTGATGCCCATCGGGACGAACTGGATGCCCGCCTCGAGGGCAGAGTCACCACGCACGCTCTGCAGGAAGATCGCCGACAGGAAGAACATGCCGAGGAACGCCGAGCCGTTGAGGGCGAGGGCGACCGACGACACCGTGAGACCGCGCGAGCGGAAGAGCCGCAGCGGAACCAGCGGCGCCGACGTGCGGCGCTCGACCGACACGAACGCCACGAGCAGCGCAACGCCCCCGGCCAGCAGCCCGAGCACCTCGGGCGAGCCCCAGCCGGCCTCGCTTGTGCGGATCACGCCGTAAACGATGGCCAGCACGCCCAGCGTGCTGAGCAGGGCGCCAGCCACATCGAACGAGCGCTGGCCGGTCCCGAAGCTCTCGCCGACCAAGCGCGGCGCGAGCGCCAGCACCAGCAGGCCGATCGGGAGGTTCACGAAGAAGATCCACTCCCAGCCGAGCGCGTCGACCAGGATGCCGCCCGCGATCACGCCGAGCGTGCCGCCGAGGCCAGCTAGCGCACCCCAGATACCCATCGCTGCGTTCCGCTCGCGCCCGGCGGGGAAGGTCACCTGGAGCAGCGCCAGCGCCGCGGGCGACAGCAGCGCCGCGCCGACGCCCTGCACGGTACGGGCGACGATGAGCACCTCTGGCGAAGGCGCGAGCCCAGCCGCGAGCGAAGCGCCGACGAACAGGACGAGGCCCGACATGAACATGCGGCGGCGCCCGAGGAGGTCGGCCGTGCGGCCGCCGAGGAGGAGCAGCCCGCCGAACGCCAGCGTGTACGCGTTGACGATCCACTGCAATCCCTCGGCCGAGAAGCCCAGATCGGCCTGGATATCGGGGAGGGCGACGTTCACGATCGTCACGTCGAGGACGACCATGAACTGCGCCAGGGCCAGCACCGCGAGGGTGCGCCACCGGCGGGGGTCGAGCTGGGCAGGAGCGGAAGACATTGGAATCACCTTTCGAATCGTTTGACGATTAAACGATTTGCCGAAGGTAGCGCTTCCGAGGAAATGATTCAAGCGATAAATCATTTTGCGATCCGATACACTGGCCGGGTGCTCGACCACGAACTCAGAGCGGGCCTCGACTCCCCCGTCATCCCGCAGGCCTTCCAGACGCGCCTCGCGCTGCTGATGGTCCGCACCGGCGACCGCGTCGCCGTGCAGGGCGAGCTGCTCCTCGAGGAGCGCGCGGGCATCACCGGCCGCGACTACACGGCCCTGGCCGTGATCGCCAGCGACAACCCCAGCTCCCAGCAGGAGCTCGCCCGGCTGATGGGCAAGGCGCCTGCGATGGCGGTCGGCCTGCTCGATGACCTCGAAGCCGCCGGCCTGGTCGCCCGCGGCCGCGACCCCAAGGACCGCCGCCGCTCGATCGTCACGCTCACCCCCAAGGGCGAGACCAAGCTGGCGGAGGCCGACACGATCGCCGCCGAGCTGGAGTCGCGGGTGATCGACGGCCTCACCGCCAAGGAGCGCGACCTGCTCCTGAAGCTGCTCAGCCGCACCGGCGGCTGAGCGCTGCGCGCTAGCGCTTGCCGCCCCGCCCGAAGAGGAGCGGGATCGTCGATGCGAGCACCTTCCCGCGCAGCTTCGCGTTCGGGAACATCGTCAGCTCCTTGCGCAGCACGCGTTTCGCCACGAGCACCGTGTGCGGCTGCGTGTACTTGCGGATCCCCTGGAGGCCGTGGCGGTAGCCGAGGCCCGACTCCTTCGCGCCGCCCATGGGGGCCTCGATCGCGAGGTAGCTCATGATCACGTCGTTGACCCAGGTGCTGCCGGCGTTCAGCTGCCCGGCGACGCGCCGCCCACGGGCAAGGTCCTTGGTGAACACTGACGAGCCCAGGCCGTACGGCGAGTCGTTGGCGAGGCGGATCGCCTCGTCCTCATCGGCGACCTTCATGATCGGCAGCGTCGGACCGAACGTCTCCTCGGTCATGCACGCCATCGAGTGGTCCACGTCGACGAGCACCGTCGGCTCGAAGAACTGGCCGGGCCCATTGCCGCGCTTGCCACCGACAAGCACCTTGGCGCCCTTGGCGACTGCGTCGTCGACGTGCCGCTGGATGATGTCGAGCTGCGGCCGGTGCGTGATCGCCCCGACGTCGACCGAGCCGTCCTCGCCCGGCACGCCCTGGCGCAGCGCCTTGACCTGGTTGGTGACGCGCTCGACGAACTCGTCGTAGACGGGCGCGGTCACGTAGGCCCGCTCGACCGACAGGCAGATCTGGCCGGCGTTGCGCATCGACCACTCGACGGCGACGTTGGCCGCGCGAGCCACATCGGCGTCGTCGAGCACGATCAGCGGGTCCTTGCCGCCGAGCTCCAGCGAGCACGGGATCAGCCGTTCGCCGCAGCGCGCCGCGACCTTGCGGCCCGTCGCCGTTGAGCCCGTGAACATGATCATGTCGGCCGTGTCGACCAGCGCCGCGCCCGCAGCGCCGCCACCGGTCGCGAGCAGCAGGACGTCCTCCGGGAACCCGACTTCGCGGGCGGCTTCGATGAGCCGCGCCGTCGCCAGCGGCGTGATGTCGCTCGGCTTCACGACGACGGCGTTGCCCGCCATCAGCGCGGGGATCACGTCGCCGATCGACAACGTCAGCGGGTAGTTCCACGGCGCGATCACGCCGACGACGCCGAGCGGGTCGTACTTGACGGACACCGTGCGGCCGAACAGCAGCGGCGAGTGCGCCTTGACCTTCTCCTCCGCGAGCAGCTTCGGACCCGCCTTGGCCCAGTAGCCCATCGCGTCGGCCAAGTAGAAGAGCTCGGCGAGGCGGGCGTCCTCGCGGGTCTTGCCGTTCTCGCTCACGACGATGTCGATGATCTCCTCCCGGTGGTCGACGAGCCAGCGCCGCCACGCGATCATCAGCCGCGCGCGCTCTTTGAAGCTCGTGGCAGCCCAGCCGCGCTGCGCGGTCCGCGCGCGCTCGACCAGCGCCGTCACTTCGGCCGCGGTGAAGTCCGGGATGTGGGCGATCGTGGCGCCCGTCGCCGGGTTCTCGACGGCGATCTGCGGCTGGCCAGCGGAGTCCCCGTCGGCGTCGGTTGGCGACTTCACGGGGCTCGTCATGGATCGACCATAACGCTTCTCGGCTCACAAGCAGAACAGTTGTCCGGTAACTGCGGCTCAGCCCCTGCGGCGCCCGAGCCCTCCGGCATCCCAACCCGGCAGGTATGCAGCCTTGCGCTGCAAGCCTGCACAGGCCGACGCGCCAACCGGCCCCCAACTCGGCAGGTATGCAGCGCTGCGCTGCAAACCTGCACAGGCCGGCGCGCCAACCGCCTAGGCTCGATGCGGTGACCAGCCCCGACGGACCTGAGTTCGGTGACGCGGGCGCACTGGTGCCTCGGCTGACGCCCGCCGAGCAGCAGCGCGCGATGGCCGCCACGACGGTGGCCCAGGCCGCAGCGGTCGTCCTGAACCACCCGCGCGACCCTGAGGCCAACGAGGCCGAGGCGCAGTTCGAGACGATGCTCGAGCTCCTGCTGACGCTGCACTGGTCGGGCGAGGGCGAGTTCGACGGACTCGTCCACACCGGCTTCGCGCGGCGCGACGGGCGCGTGATCCTGAGGGGCGCAGCGCGCGTGCTGCAGGGCCCGGACCGCCAGGTGCGCGTCGACATCTCGCCGATCACCGGCGGGACCGTGATCGTCGACCGGCCCGCTCCGAAGCGCCGGATGCTCAGCCGCCGCTCGGCGACCGCCACGCTCGCCGCCCAGGCGACGCAGCTGATCTCGATCCCGCCAGCGGTGCTGACGCTCGGCGAATAGCGGCGCCCCGGCCAGCGGGACTCAGCGAGCCGCGCGCCGCAAGCCACGCGGGGCGCAAGCCACGCGCGGAGTGCTGCGTCCTACTGGACGAGCACGTCGATCAGGTACTTCTCCTGATCCATCGCCTGGCGCAGCATCGAGACGTTGACTGCCATCGACACTTCGGCCGTGCTGCTGTTGATGGCGCCGCCGACGAGGTCGCCGCCCGTCGCGATCGCGGTCGCAGCGCCGGCGTGCTGGGCCTGCGCGGCTTGGATGCCCGAGAGGGATGCGTTGATGGCCGAGACGTTCATGCGAAAAGATCGATCGTCGTTTGCTGGACGGAGGCGAGCTGGTTGAGCAGCGCCTGAGTGGCCCCCGCATCGGGCGCGGCAGCCGCAGAAAGCAGCTGGGCCTGAGCGGTGTAGCCCGAGAGCATCGCGTCGAAGCCGCCGGCAACCGAATCGCCTGCGCCGGCGCTCGCGCCGCTGTCGAAGGGCGAGGTCGCCTTGATGGAGGCGATCGCGTCCCACTGGGCCTGCGACTGCGTCAGGCTCAGCGATCCACTGCCGATTGGAGAGACTCCCACTTCCCCCCGATCGGCAACGGGCTCGGCCAGCTCAAGCCAGCGCACCGGAGGTTGGACCAATGTCGGGAGCCGGAAGACCGGCGCGCCGGCCGGTCGCAACCACGCAATTTCACCCGTAGGGGGTGAGAGCGCGTTCGCGCGCGCGTGCTGAGGTACGAGCGTTAGCCCCACCCGCTCTGAGGTTCTCCTTCACATGATTCTTGCCGAGTTCGATTTCGCCGACGCCTTCCTGTCGTTTATCTGGATCTTCTTCCTAGTCACGTTCTTCTGGCTGATCATCACGATCTGCGCCGACCTCTTCGCCGACGACGACGTCTCCGGCTGGGGCAAGGCTGGCTGGGTCCTGCTGCTGGTGATCCTGCCGTTCCTCGGCTCGCTGATCTACTTCATCGCCCGCGGCAGCGGTATGCAGAAGCGCGCGATCGCCCGGGCCGAGGCCAACAAGGCCGCCTTTGACTCGTACGTCAAGGAGACCGCTGCGGAGGCCAACCCGGCCGACCAGCTCGAGAAGCTCGCCAAGCTGCACGACGCCGGCAAGCTCACCGACGAGGAGTACGGCTCGCTCAAGGCGAAGGTCCTCGCCGCCTAAGCGGCCAACGGCTGCGTGAGGTGGGGCCGAGCTGGACGGCCCCACGCTCACCACTCAGCGGAAGTCGGCGCTTCCCACCTTGCGCCGCGCCCACCAGACCGCCGGACGCAGCATCGTCCGCGCGGGAGCCCGCAGCGCCGGGACGCGGTGGAGCACCTCGGCCGGGTACGGCCCGAAGCGGTAATAGAACCGCGAGAACGCGCGACCGGCGGGGCGGACCATCAGCCGCTCGTCGCGGTAGCGACGCAGCGTGCGCACCTCCGGCGCCTCGAAGTCGCCGTGCGCGGCGGTCGCGACGTAACAACCGTCGAACGCCGACTCGACGCAGCAGCAGCTGGCGTCGCCGGCGGTATCGGCGGCGCGGTCGCGCTTGCGGCGTCGACGGCGGCGGGGCTGGTGTTGCTGCGACACAGTCGGGGTGCTCCTCGCTGAACGGGTCAGTTGCCCTGCTGGGCGGTGAAAAAGGTCAGGGCCTTGCGGGTCTTCGTCTCCTGGCTGTCGCCGGGCGCGATGCCGCGGTCGGCCAGGAACGTGCGGAGCTCGGCGGCGAGCTGGAACGCCTCCGGCGGCAGGCACTTCGTCGACAGCTCCAGGATCCGGTCGCCGTCGGGGTAGAGCCACAGTTCGACGACGAGCTTGTGGTCGAAGCCGACGGGCTTTCCTTTGAGCTTGAGCACAAAGATCGGGCCGAGCTCGATGAGGTCGTCGAGCGCGACGCCGCCCGGCGCGTGCTCGACGTAGAACGCCTGCTGGGACTTGGTGAACAGCTTGTGCAGCGGCCCACCCGCAGCAAGCAGCGGGCGGACGGGCTCGCGGGCCTCGGCGCGGAGCGAGCCGGAGCAGACGTAGCCGGTCTGCATCGCGTCGACCTCGACCTTGAAGTTCTCGTCGGCGCGCAGCTCCTCAGGAAGGTCCTGCGGGACGACCGGCCGGAGCTTCACGACCGTGTCGTCGCCCTTGCCTTGCACGCGCCGCGCGCGGACCACGACACCCGCCTGCTGGAGCCTCAGGTCGGGCGTGTCGAAGAAGTGCACGAGCCGGACCTGCGCTTCGAGCGGGTCGAGGCCAAGCGTCTCGAGGGTGTGGCGCTGGTCGGCGAGGTCGATCGACAGCTTGAGCTCCACGCTGTCGGAGCCCTTCAAGAGGCCGAGCAGATCGCCGAGCTGGTCCGACGCGATCAACGGCACTGGGGAGCCCTCACTCATGCGACGACTCTGGCGCACTGCCGCTGTCGCCGCAAGCGGCGCAGGCGAACCGGTGATGGCGGTCCGATACCAGCGGTCCTTACAACGTCCCCGGATTGCTGGACAGTGGGGCGTCCGGCACCTAGCGTCGACCGAGCGATGCGCCGTTTTCCTCGATTCCGCCTGGACCGCCGCGCTGCGGTCACCGTCACCGCGACCGCGCTGGCCGTGCTGGCACCCGCGGGCTCAGCTTCGGCGACGACGCGGTACGCCGCGAACTACCAGTTCACGAACAACGCTGGCGCCGCGCCGTGCACGAACCCAGCCAAGCCGTGCGTGCTGACGACCGCGCTGGCGTCGGCCGTGTCCGGGGATGAGGTGGTCCTGCCGTCGACGGTGATCCGGGCGCCGGGGTTCTCGGGCGGCCCCGTTATCTCTCCGAAAGCGGGGCGCGCGATTCCCGGCGGGGCGTCGCCGGCCTTCCAGCCAGCTTGGAGCGACACCCTCGAGGTTCCCGACGGCGTCACGCTCCGCGGAACCGACCCGGCGAAGCTGCCCGTGATCGTGGTCGCCCCGAACTCGCAGGCCGAGGCGGGCGTCGGGCTCGGCAAGAACGCGAAAATCCGCGATGTCGCGATCAGCGGCAAGGCTGCCGACAACGCCGCGATCACCTATTCGCTGCAGCTCGGCGAGAACGCGCTGGCCGACCGGGTCCGCGTCACTACGACGGCGTCGACGGGCGTCCTGCAGATCGGCGTCTCGATGAGCACCGGTGCGACGCTGCGCAGCAGCATCACCCGCGGAGTCGGCACCGGGCTTGGCGCGAGCAACCGTGTGACGGCGGTGAGCGCCTCCTCGAAGAACGCCACCGCCACGGTGCGCAACGTGACGGCGATCTCGACGACCGACGGCGGCGAGGGCATCGCGACCGGCACCTCCGATGGCACGAGCTCGATGATCATCTCGAACACGATCGCGCGCGGGACGAACTCCGACATCCGCGTCCGCGCGGGACTTTCTGGCGGCAATGCGACGGCGACCGTCAGCAATAGCAACTGGGTGAGCCAGGACGTGTCTGCCGCGGCCGGCGCGACCGCCACGCTCCAGCAGGCGGGTGGCAACCAGAACGGCGGCACGGCTGCCGAGCCGAACTTCTTCGATGCGGCTGGCGGCGACTTCCGCCAGATGCCGGGGTCGCCCACGATCGACGCCGGTGTGGTCGATGTCAACAGCGGCCCGCTGGCCTTCGGCGGCGCCCTGCGCAAGATCGGCATCACCAGCGACATCGGAGCCGACGAATTCGACCCCGCGTCGATCCCTGCCACGCCGATCCCGCCGGCGGTCGAGCCGGATCCCGATCCCGAGCCGACCCCGGAGCCCACCACCCCGGCCACCCCGACGCCGACCACGCCAGTGCCGCCGGCCGACACCGTCAAGCCGGTCCTCTCTGGCCTGTCCTTCGGCAAGAAGTCCTTCAAGCGCTCAAAGGGCACGACGATCAGCTTCACCCTCTCGGAGGCCGCCAAGGTCAAGCTCGACTTCGGGCAACCCAAGGCCGGACGCCTCGTCGCCGCCAAGTGCGTGAAGCTCTCCGCGAAGAACCGCAAGAAGCCGAAGTGCACGCAGGCGAACCTCCGCGGCACGCTCACCATCGACGGCAAGGCCGGCCTCAACACGCTGAGCTTCAACGGCACGCTCACGCCGAAGAAGCGGCTCGCCTTCGGCAGCTATCTGCTGTCGGCCACCGCGACCGACGCCGCCGGCAACGTCGGCGCGCCGGCGACGAAGCGGTTCACGCTGAAGTAGGCGGGCGCGGCCAGCGCCACTACGCGCGGGCGGCCCGGCGCCTGTGGCTGACGACGCGGCCGCGGCGAAGGTGCGGGTCGGATTACCCGGCCCCAGGACGGGTAATCGATCCCGTCCGCCTGGCCGCTCGACATACGGGTCGGATTACCCGGCTCCAGGACGGGTAATCCATCCCGTACGCCTGGCACGGCTTGTCGACCACCCGCCGTTTGGCGGGCGTGCAGGCCGGCAGGCTGGCAGGCCATACTGGAGCTCATGGAGGAACGCGCCGACAGCTCACGCTTCTGGGTGCTGGTGTCGGCGGTCGTCGCCCTCATCTGCGGCGTGATCATGCTGCTGCGGCGCTCGCCTGAGGCGGGCCTGATCTGGGCCGCCGTCATGTTCCTCGCGTGCCTGGCGTTCCACGCGGTTCGCACTCGCCGGAGCCAGCGCGGCACCGGCCTCGGCTCGTTCGTCGCAGAGATCGCCGAAGACGCCGTCATCGGCATCCCGCTCTGGTGTGGCTCCGCTGTCGCCATCCTCAACGACGAGTCCGTCGCTTCTGCCCTCGGAATCGGCCTGGCCTTCGGCTCGATCGCCATCGTCCTCACAGCATTCTTCGACTGGCGCGACCGCCGCCGCGACGCAGGCGAGCCGAGCGTGCCAGACGAGTCAAGCGAACCAGGGGAGCCGAGCGAGGCAGACGAGCCGAGCGGCCGAGCGGGATCGCGAGACCCCACGCCGACGACACGTCCCGCCCGGCTGAGCACGGGCGGCCCGAAACACATCGAGCCGGGCTCTTTAGACGCGCCTTGCCCCAGAACGACGAAAGCCCCGCTCGCGCGAGGCCTTCTGGCAAATGTTCCGGGGACGGGAGCGACGGGACTCGAACCCGCGACCTCCGGCGTGACAGGCCGGCGCTCTAACCAACTGAGCTACGCCCCCGGGCGTATGCCGGAGCGGGATTATGGCAGGAAGTCGCCGGGTCGGCGTTACGGTCGGCCGCGCGGTGGACGAGCGCGCCCGATAGCGCCGCATCGCACGGGTTTTCGGGCTGGACACGGCTCCGGATCGACCCTCAGCGTTCGAGGCCCAGGCCGGACGCCGCCGGACGGGCGCCCAGCCGCTGGACACGGCTCCGGATCGACCCTCAGCGTTCGAGGCCCAGGCCGGAGCGCCGCCCGCCCAGGCGCCAGCGCCGGACCCGCGCCCAGCCGCAGGACACGGCTCCGGATCGACCCTCAGCGTTCGAGGCCCAGGCCGGACGCCGCCGGAC
>JAEYAL010000123.1 GCA_023404805.1 Actinomycetes bacterium
CAGCGGGTCGCGCGCCTCGGTCGGCTGCCGCTCGCGCCGCAGCGCCGCGCCCAGCGACGCCAGCGACTTCGCGTACTCCAGCCGGGCCGACGACCCCGACAGCAGCTCGGCGGAACGCTCCAGGTCGGCGAGGCCGTCCGCGCCGCCGACGAGCTCCCCGCGCACCCGCAGCGCCGGGCCGACGACGTTGGCCGTGCCCCAGCGCTCTGCCATCGCGAGCGCATCCTGGGCGAACGCCAGCGCCTCCTCCGGCCGCTCGAGCCGGTGCAGCGCTTGGGCGCGCGGCAGCCGCCAGTCGACGGAGATCGGCGTGCGCATCCAGGTCGCCCGGCGCTCCTGCTGGATGGTGGCTTCGAGGGCGTCGTCGAACCGGCCCTCGGCGAGCCTGACGCAGGCCAGCGCATGGAGCCAGACCTGCGTGCTGAACATGACGTCGGTGGCGCTCGGCGGCGAGCTCTCGATCGCGTCGCGGGCGGCGGGCACCTCGCCCCGGTCGAGCAGCGCGAGCGCGAGCGGCGCCTCGCTGAACTGGTTGCCGGCGTACTGCGTGCCGCCCGCGTTCCAGCGGCGGCCGATCACCGCCGATTCTCGGAGCAGCTCGATCGCCGAGCCGAGGTTGCCGCGCCGCTGCTGCTCAGCCCCGAGCCACACGTCGATCGTCCAGTGCAGCAGCGCGGCGCCGGTGCGGTGCGCCTCGTCGCGGGCGTCCTCCCACACGGTGAGCGGCTCATCGCGGTCAGCCCACGAGAGCGTGAACAGCGCGCCGACGGCGGGCATCGTCTGGGTCCGCAACAGGAACTGGTCGCCGGAGATCGCCCAGTGCGCGAGCGCGGCGCATTCCTCGGCGGTGCCGCCGTCGTACATCCACATCAGCGACGCGAGGCTGGCGCGGGCGCGGATGCCCGGCCCGCCGTCGCCGAGCGGCCAGATCCGCGCGGGCTTCAGCGCAGGCATCGCGCCGTCGTCGTGGGCGCCGAACGTGACCGAGTTGGCCCGGAAGGTCTCGTAGAGCGCGATCAGATCCTCAGCCTCCGGCGGCATCTGGGCGAGCCGCTCGCGGGCGATCCGGTTGCTCTCGGCCTGACCGCCCGTGAACGTGAGCCCTTGCAGGAGCTGGATCTCGATGGCCGCGGCCTGCAGCGGATCGGCCTCGAGCTTGACCGCCTCGCGGAGCGCTTCGATCGCGCTCGGGCCGTTCACGTCGACGAGCAGCTCGCCGCGCCGGCGCGCCAGCTCCGGACGGCGCTCGGGCGTCGGCGGCTCGTCGAGCGCACGCTCCAGATACGTCGCAGCGGCGTCGGGCGCCGCGCGCGCAGCCGCAGCCTCCGCGGCTGCGACGGTGATGTCGACCGCCCACGGATCGCCGGTGCGCGGTGCGAGCTGGAGCTGGCTGGCGATCCGCTCGACCGGGGCTCCGGCCTCGTCGAGGAGCCGCGCCGCGCGGGCGTGCATCTGCTCGCGCTCCGCGCCCGGCAGGTCGTAGTAGACGGCATCGCGCACGAGCGCATGGACGAAGCGCATACCGTCGCCGCGGGCCAGCACCTGGGCGGCGATCAGCTCGTGGACGGCCGTGACGACCTGGTCGGTCGTGATGCCGGAGAGCGTGGCGACGAGGTCCGTCGTCGCCGTCTCTCCGAGGATCGTGATCGCCCGGACCGCCGCGACCGTGCTCGGGGCGAGACGGCCGACGCGCGCCAGCACGGTCCGGGACAGGGCCCGGTGTGCGGTCTTGCGCACGGCCGGCGCGCTCGCGTCGACGGGCTCGGTGCCCTCGGCGCGCAGCGAGTGGGCGAGCTGGGTGAGGAGCAGCGGGTTGCCGTCGGTCGACGCGAAGCACGCCGCGGCGAACTTCGGCTCCGGAGCGGCGCCGAGGATGCTCTCCAGCAACTGGGCGCTGGCTGGCGGCGACAGCGGCTGCGGGTGCAGGAGCACAGCAGACGGCTCCGCGGCGAGGTCTCCCAGCAGCTCGGCGAGGAGGTCGGACACCTGCTCGACATCTGGCGCTGACGCCCCTTCGGCGCCGACCGGGCGGGTCGTCACCGCGAGGATGATCGACGTCCCGTCGAGGCGACGGGCGAGATACGCGAGGAACCGCAGCGACGAGATGTCGCACCAGTGCAGGTCGTCGACGACCAGCACGAGCGGGGCGTCGTCGGCGAGGTTGAGGGTGAGCCAGTGGAGGCCGTGCAGGATCGCGTAGCTGGCCGCGCTGCCCTCCGACGGCGCGTCGGAGAACACGCCGGCCGCGGGCGCCGCGGCGCCGTCGAAGGCGTGCGCCTCGAACTCGGGGTCGCGGACGACCTGCTCGAACAGCTGCCGCACCACGCCGAAGGCGAAGGCCTGCTCGAGCCGGCTGGCCCGCGCCACGAGCACGCGGCTGCGGGCGTCGACCAGCTGGCGCAGCTGCTGCAGCAGGCCGCTCTTGCCGATCCCGGCCGGGCCTTCGATCAACACGACGCGGCCTTCGCCGCGGCGGCCGGCGGCCAATGCGTCGGCGATGGCCTCGGCCTGCGGACCGCGCTCCAGCAGCCCCGGGGCCGCGGTCATGCCGACCCCGC
>JAEYAL010000143.1 GCA_023404805.1 Actinomycetes bacterium
CGCCTGCGCCGCGGCGCCGGCGAGCGCCGCGCGACCGCCGACCTCACGCTCGCCAGCACGCGCGATGTCGTGTCGGTCCGGGTCAGCCTCCTGACGGGCCGGGTCGCCGTGGCCCGCGCGTCGTCGCAGCAGCGCACGCCCCACCAGCTGCACCTGCGCCTGTCGAGCGCCTCGGCGCTGCGGCGCGGGCGCTACCGCCTTGTCATCCGGCTCACGCGGCGCGACGGCTCCGTGACGACGGTACGCCAGTCCGTCAAGCTGGGCTGATGCCCGCCACGCTCACGGCCGCCGACTTCGTCCCGGACTCGCCCGCACCCTGGATCGTCCGCCTGGCGGACGGCACGACGATCGACCTGCGCGTCCTCGAGACCAACGTGAAGGGCGATCCGCGGCCGTTCGCCGTGAAGTTCACGGGGCCGCTCCAGCCGGAGCTGCCCCAAGCGACGTTCGCGGTCTCGCACGAGCAGGCCGGCGACGTCGACCTCTTCATCGTCCCGGTTGCGCGGACCGCGGACGCGATGCACTACGAGGCCGTCTTCGGCTAAGCCGGCCTTCGGCTCCAGGCCAGCCGTCTCCCACGAGGCCTCGCGCGGCTCAGGCCGCGTTCGGTGTGGCGCGTGGCGCGCCGGGCCGCCCGGCCGGCCGCCGCTCGAGGAAGAGGTAGATGCCGCCGTCGTCCTCCTGAGCGAGTTCGAAGCCGAGGCGCGCGTAGAGCCGCTGCGCAGGGTTGAACCGCTCGACGTAGATCGTGGTGGCGACGCCGCGCGCTTCGCCCTCGGCGATCACGTCCGACACCAGGCCGTGGCCGATGCCGCGGTCGCGCGCGTGCGGCAGCAAGGCGATGTCGACGATGCGGAGCTGGTCGGCCCAGCGGCCGACGATCAACCGCCCGCCCGGCACCCCATCGACCAGCACGACGTCGAACGTCGTGTCGGCGTACTGGGCGTAGTGATGCGACTGCGCCGCGAACTGCTGCGCGAGGAACGCGGCTTTCTCGTCTGCAGTGAACGGCATCTGCGCGAGCTCAGCCTCGCGCGTGCTCGCGTAGACGGCGGCCAGAAACGGCGCGTCGTCCGGCGTCGCGGGCCGCAGCCCGACCGACGGCGCCGTCGCAGCGCCGGTCAAGGCCGTTGGGGGAAGATGCCCTGCATCGCGATGCAGTAGTTCAGCGTCAGATACGGCGGCATGTTGTTGTGCGGCAAGCTGCCGCCGGTCACCGACGTCGCATTCACGTTGAGATGCGTGATGCTCCCCGCGCTGTCCGATTGATACGGCAGGCCAGGCTGCGCCCGGGTCAGGATCCGGTCGGTGCCCGGCGCGGCGAGCTCGGCGGGGTCGACTCCGCCTTGCGCCACATGCGTGTGGACCGGGATCTCGGACTGCAGCAGCGTCACGAACTGCTCGCCGTATTGCTCCCCCTCGAAGCGGTCGCTCAGGCCCGAGCCCTGGCCGCTGGATGTGGGGCTGCTGCCCTGCAGGTCCGGCAGCGCGAAGGTCGACTTGCCGTCGCCGCCGTACATCGTGCCGAGCAGCGAGAACAGCGCCGTGTTCTGCGAGATCGGCAGGAGCGCGCCATTGCACTGGGCCCAGCCGGTGGGGGCGAAGTTGAACCCGAAGGTCCGGATCTCTGCGACGAACGGATCGCTCATTGGTGCGGAAACACTCCAAACAGGCTGATGATGTAGTTGATCACCAGCGTCGGGGGCAGGTTGTCGTGGGGCTGGCTCCCGCCGACCGGCTCGAGCATCCCTGCCGGGAACGGCGTCGACGGCGAGTCGCGCAGGTAGACCTTGATGTCGGTCGGGTTCGCGAGGACCTGGTCGGCCGCGTTGATCTGCGCACCCAGCGCAGTCGACGCGAGGAACGAGTGGTTGTGGGCCGGGATCTGCTGCGTGGTGAGCGTCACCTGCTCGACGCCGGCCATCTCACCGATCAGGTAGTTCTGCGAGATGCCGGGCCCCTGGCCCTGGTGCACGGGCAGGCGTCCGCGCAGGTCCGGGATGTTGAACGTCTCCTCGCCGTCGCCACCGTAGGTGGTTCCGATCAGCTGGAAGAGGACGTCGTTCTCGGAGATCGGCAGCGTCTGGCCTTGGCAGAACAGCCAGCCGTTCGGCGCGAAGTTCCCCGCGAACATGCGGATTTCACCGACGTATGGACTCGACATGGCGTTAGTTCTGACTCGGGAAGATGCCCTGGAGCGCGATGATCCACAGCAGGACAGTGAACGGCGGGCGGTTTTCGTGGGCCTGGCTGCCGCCGACGTTCGGGATCGTCCCCGGCTGCAGCGGGACGAGATCGGTGGGCGGCCCGTAGAGGTTGTTCGCCCCCGCCGGGAGCCCCAGCGCAGGCTGGTCGCCGAGCTTGGTCGAGCCGCGCACGAGGTGGTTGTGCGCGGGCATCTCGCTGCTCGTGATGGTGTGGAACTCCTGGCCGCCCGCCTGGCCCTGCGTGAAGCCGCCGCCGACGTGCAGTGGCGTGCGCCCGCGCAAGTCAGGCAGCGCGAAGTTCGTCTGCCCGTTGCCCCCGTACTGCGTGCCCAGGAGCGAGAACAGCGCCTGGTTTTGATTGATGGGCAGCAGCTGCCCGTTGCACTGCGCCCAGCCCTGCGGAGCGAAGTTGAAGCTCGCGAGTTTGAGCTCGCCCAAGAACGGTGTACCCATAGATCACAGCGCCGCCGATCGAGTCCGGGGGCTGGCGCGCGGCCACAACGTACACCGCACCGAAGCGCTTGTGGGCAGGTGTTGTATCCAGTCGGCGAAACAACCACGGTCGAGAACGCGAAAACGCCCACCGGGCCGCAATTTACGCCGGTGCCAAAGTTCTCGCGAGGTCGTGCCGTGAGCTGATGCCGAGTTTGCGGTAAGAGGCGCTGAGGTGCACTTCCACCGTCTTGGGAGTGACGAACAACCGCTGTGCGATGTCGCGGTTGGTGAGCCCTTCCGCGGCCAGCGCAGCCACGCGCTTTTCACTGGCGGTGAGCGACTCGGTGCCGCCGAGCGCGGTCGGCTTCGGACGGCTGCCGCTGGCGTGCAGCTCGGTCCGCGCCTGCGTGGCCAGCCCCTCCGCGCCGGTGCGCTCGGCCAGCTCGAGCGCTTCGCGCAGCGGGTCGCGCGCCTCGGTCGGCTGGCGCATCCGGCGGCGCAGCGAACCGACGGCCGCTAGCGACCGCGCGAGCTCCAGCTGCGCGCCGGAGGTCCGCAGCAGTGCCACCGAGTCTTCGAGCAGCGCCATGCCGTCCTCGCGGCGCAGCGTGCCGGCGACGCGCAGGCTGCGGCCGACCGTGCGCGGCGACCCCCAGGCGCGGGCGTGCTCGAGCTCTTCGTCGGCGATGGCGATCGCCTCCTCCGTGCGCCCGAGGTGGTCGAGCGCGATCGCCCGCAGCGACCGCCACGGCACCCAGGCCGGGTTCGTCAGGCGGCCCACGGAGGCGCCGAAATGCTCGGTCCCCGCCAGGGCTTCTTCGGCGCGGCCCTCGGCGAGCAGCACCTCGACCTCGGTGCGCATCCACAGGTGGCCCGCGTCATGGCGGTCGTACTGCTGGCTGGGCCGCGCGCCGAGCTCGCGGCGGGCGCCGGCGATGTCGCCCTGCTCGAGCCGGGCGAGGGCGATCGTCGATGTGAAGTAGGCGCCGTCGACGGGCAGCTCGCCCCACAAGGCCAGTTCGTTGCGGCCGGTGCGCAGCAGCTGCTCAGCTTCGACGAGCTCGCCGCGCCGCAGCAGCGTGATGCCGTTCCACAGGTGCACGCAGGAGATCGCGAAGAGCGACCCGCAGCGGTGCGACTCGGCGAGCAGCCGGTCCCAGTGGTCAGATGCCTCCGGCAGGTCGGCCATGAACAGCACGCCGATCGCGGGCACCGTGAGGAAGCCGTTGTCGGCGGCCACGAGCGTCTCGTCGGCGAGGGCTTCGCGCGCGAGGCGGGTGCAGTCGGCAGCGCTGCCTCCGGTGAGCGCCCACTCCCACGCCGTGAGCGCGGCGAGCATCTTGGCTCCGGGCCCAGGACCGAAGTCGCGGGTGCGGTAAGCCTGCAGCCGCTCGATCATGTGCGGCTCAGCGACGCCGAAGAGGGTCGTGCCGAGCTCGATCGCTTCAAGCACTTCCTTCATGTCGGCTTGCTCGGCGGGCAGGCCCGCGGCAGTCTGGCGGGCGAACTCGGCGGCCTGGCTGACCTCGCCGGTGAACACGAGCGACTGGGCGAGGACCGGCGCGGCGCCGAGACGCGCGGCGGGGTCGTCGGTCGTGGCGAGCGCGGCGCGCAGGTGTTTGACGGCGTCGGGCCCGCTCGTGAGCGCTTCGGCGAGACCGAGCTCCAGCAGCAGCTCGGCGCGGAGCGCCTCGGCTGGCGGCTCTTCGAGCGCGCGCCGCAGGTACGAGACGGCTCCGTCGGGCGCGCCTTGGCGTGCGGCGTCGCGCGCCGCCTTCACCAGCCGGTCGACGACCCACGACTCGGCGCCGCGCGGCATCTTGAGCAGGTGCGCGGCGACGTGCTCGTCGTCGGCGCCGGCGTCGATCAGCACGCCCGCCGCGCGCGCGTGCTGGATCTCCTTCTCCGTCGACGTGAACTGCTCGTAGACGGCGTCGCGCACAAGCGGGTGGACGAAACCGAGGGGCGTCTGCGAGGTGAGGATCTCGGCGCGGGCCAGGGCGCCGGCGGCGTCAGCTGCTTCGGCGTTGTCGAGTCCGGCGAGCGCCGCGACGGTCGGGAGTTCGGCGCCGTCGCCGAGCACCGCGACCGCGCGGGCGACTGCTGTCGCTGAGGCGGGCAGGCGCGCCAGCCGCAGCAGCACCGTGCGGGCCACGGCCTGCGAACCGATGTCCCGCACGCGCGGGGCGCTCGCGTCGACCGGCTGCACCCCGTCGACTTCCAGGGCGCTGAGCAGCTGGCCGAGCAGCAGCGGATTGCCGCCGGTCGCGTCGTGGCAGGCCGCCGCGAAGCCTTCGTCGGCGCCTGCGGAAAGCCGCTCGCGGACGAG
This sequence comes from Actinomycetes bacterium, assembly GCA_023404805.1. Classification (GTDB taxonomy): domain Bacteria; phylum Actinomycetota; class Thermoleophilia; order Solirubrobacterales; family Solirubrobacteraceae; genus JAGIBJ01. Next base: position 4,972 of record JAEYAL010000143.1, read on the forward strand.
GTCGCTGACGCCCGCGGCGGTGAGCGGCGCCGGCCGGATCGATTCGACGGCGGGCGCGTGGGCGATCTCGGCGAGCAGCGCCGGGTCGGTGCCGGGGTCGCCGGTGCGGACGGTCGCCGCGAGCAGCACTGGCTGGCCTTCGAGCCGTCCGGCGAGGTACGCGATGAACCGCAGCGAGGCCCGGTCGCACCACTGCAGGTCGTCGATGGCGATCACGAGCGGCTGGTCGGCGCCGAGGTTGAGCGCGAGCCAGTACAGCGCGTGCAGCGTCGTGAACGACGCGTCAGGGGCGGGCTCGCCCTCGGCAGGCTCAGCGGGCGGGCCGAACGCCGCGTCAGCAGGCGCGGCCGGGCCTGCCAGCGCGATGTCGCGCGTCTGCGGGCTTGCCACGTGGGCTTCGAACAGCTGCCGGACGAGCCCGAACGAGAACAGCTGCTCGAGCTTGCTGCCGCGGGCGCTCACGACCCGCAGCCCCTGCTGGGTGGCCCGCGCGCGCAGTTCGCCGAGCAGGCGCGTCTTCCCCACGCCCGGGGCGCCTTCGATCAGGGTGACGCCGCCGTCGCCTGCGCGCGTGCGGGCGACCACGCCAAAGAGCGCGTCGATCTCACGGCCGCGCTCGACGAGGGAAGACTGCATCGGTCAAATGGTAAATGCCGGATGCCCGGGCAAACAGCCCGCGACGTCAAAGGATCTCGCAGGCGGGCGTCCGCCCGCAGCGCCCGCACGGCCGGGCGCTGCAGGCGGCGTCTAGGCGCGCTTCAAGCGGAGCCGCGCGAAGGCGGTGGCGTTGCCCTCGCGGTCGGCGGTCTGGACCGCGATGCCCGTGACCCGAGACGCGCTCAGCTTCGCGCTGAACTTCCCGGAGCGCTTGATCGTGAGCGTGCGGCGCAGGGCCTTCCGCCCGCCGGAGCGGCTGAGCTTCACCTTGAGCGTGCCCGCTTTGTCGCAGCGCCCGCGCAGCTTCACGACTCCCCCAGTGCGTTTCGCGGTGAGCGTGCAGCGCGGCGGCTGAGGCCCGCCCGGCGCCGAAGGCTGGCCAGCGCCGGGACCCGGCGCTGGCTGCCCCGTGCCCGGCTGCGCTGGCTGTCCGCCGGTCGCGCCTCCCGCGGCCGGCTCCGCATCCGTCGTGAACGTGACCGGCGGTGTCGTCACCGTCTGCCCGCCGCCGTTGGTCACGATGACGCGTGCCGTGTAGGTCGTGGCTGGCTCAAGGCCAGCGAGCTGCGCCGCGGCGCGCTGCCCGAGGAAGGTCGATCCCGAGTCGAGCGCGGCCAGGATCTTGTGCTGAGACGCCGGGTCGGCGAAGTACTCGACCCACACCGACACGTCGGCGCGCTTGCGGTTCACGTAGGCCGACAGCTCCGCGGTCGAGGAGCCCACGGCGCTCGCGTTGGCGGTGCTGACCGCGGGCTCGTGGTACCGCTCATCGGCGCCGATGTCGGCCTTTGCGCCGAGCGTGCGCGGATCACCGTCGATGTCGAGCTCGCCCGCCGCCGTGACCGGCGCGGCATCGACGAGCGACGAGTTGGCCGAGGGCCGCAGAGCACCCTGCCCGAAGGGCTCGAAGAGGGCGAAGTCGCTGCGCACATCGCCTCCGGCGGCCAGGTGCGTGCAGTCGTCGCCGATGGTGTTGAACGCCGAATAGCTCGTCGTGATCACGTGGGATTGGCCCGTGTCGCAGAACACGCCGATGTCATCGCCGAGGACGCCGCGGATGAAGCTCGCGGTCACGTCGGTCGTGCCGTTGTCTGAGGGCTGGCCGAGCACGAGTCCGCTGCCAGCAGACTGGATCGAGACGTGGTCGAGCGTGGCGGTGCGGACGCCGGAGAGCTGGACAGCGTTTTCGACGTCGCCCGCAGCGACGACGCTGGTCGAGCGCAGCGTCGCGGTGTCGGCGTCATCGACGGCGAGGCCGGTTCCGCCGAGGCCGTCGGTCCAGATCGCGACGCGCTCGGCGACGAGGTCGCCGTCTGCGCAGACGGCCTGCGAGACCCCGACGTTGTGCAGCCGCAGGTCGCGCAGCGTGCCGCCGCCGAGCTCGAGGCCGCATTCGCCGAGCGCCTGGGGTTGCGTCAGCGTGATCGTCGGCGCCTGGGTCGGCGTTTCGCCCCGGACGTGCAGCCGCTTCGTCCGGCTGCCGAGGCTCGTGCCGCTGTACGCGCCGGCCCTGAGGACGATCTCGTCGCCGGCCGACGCCCCGTTCATGGCCTGGGAGAGCGTGCACGGCTGCGCGTTTGAGCAGGCCGCGCCGAAGCCGGCCGGCGCCGCATGGCGCACGGCCGCGGCGTGGGCCGGGCCAGGCAGCGCCAGCAGTCCTGCGGCTGTAACGAGGACGGAGAGTGAGGTGCGGGTGGTGCGTGTCATGGCTGCCACCTTGCGCGCCGCGCGCGCCCGCGACATCAGGGGGTCCCCCGGAACCGGCCCCCTGAACCGTCAGCCCATGACGTCGATCCAGCGCACGATCAGGCCATCGCGGCGCCCTCCGACGAATGTGCCCCGTTTACGGGCCTGAGAGGCCCGAAAGTGGGGCACGTTCCCCGCTCCCCAGAACGAGCGAAGCCCCGCGGCCGCGGGGCTTCATGCGTGAGGGGTGAGCGACGGGGCTCGAACCCGCGACCGCCTGGACCACAACCAGGAGCTCTACCAACTGAGCTACGCCCACCGCGCCGAGCGGATGATAGCGAGGCTCGGCAGCGGCAGCGATCTGCCTGGACCCGGAGCGTCAGCCGGTTGACTCGAGCGTGGCCGGGAGCGGCGCCATGGAGCGGCTCACGGCTGGCCGCACGACGAACGTGTACCGACGGTGCATCAGAAAAGAGACGGGCGCCGTCAGCACTGCCGCGACGATCTCGGCCCCGTACTTCGGCAGCCCGAAGACCTCGACCCCGAGCACCGTCACCGCCAGCGCCAGCGCGATCGAAACGGCGGAGACGACGACGAATCGCGCGCCCTGGTGCCCCGCGTGGCCGCCCGTCGCCGAGAAGGTCCAGGTCCGGTGTGAGACGAACGAGAACAGATAGCTGAGGGCAAAGGCCAGAACGACCGCGATCCGGTAATCGAGGCCCAGACCATGGGAGAACGCCAGGAAAAGACCGACGTTCAGCACGGCACCGAACAGCCCCGTGGCGAGGAAGCGGGCGATGCTCACGCGCTGCTCCCAGACTCGGCGAATCCTGACCTGCACGACCAGCAGGGTACCGATGACCTCGGTCTGCACCGGTTCGGCATACTCGGCAACCGATGAGCTTCGACTCGCCCGACGGCCCGGAGCCTCGCAAGCCGCGCCCGCGCCTGCGGGCCTGGGTGATACCCCTGCTGTTGGGACTGGCCTGTTTCGGCGTCTACAACGCGAACCTGCGGACGATCGGCTCGGCCGATACGTACGCCGCCCGCTACCTGCCACTGGTGCTGTGGAAGAGCCACACGCTCGGCTTTGACCGCGACACGCGCCTGGTCGCGCACGGCCATTCGATGGTCAACCCCGTGCGCCCCGCGCCGCCCGAGATCGACGACCGCGTCAGCCAGTTCACGCCGTGGACCTACTGGATGGTCACCACCCGCGACGGACAGCTCGTCTCGCGCTATCCGATCGTGGCGCCGCTCCTCGCCGCGCCCCTGTACTACCCGGTCTACCGCTACCTCGAACGGCACGGTTGGCAGCAGCCCGCCGTCGACCGGGCCGCCGAGCTGATGGAGAAGCTCGCTGCGTCGCTCTTCGCGTCGATCGCCAGCGTGCTGATGTTCCTGCTGCTGAGGCGGGAGCGCATCCCATGGGCCCTCCCGCTCGCGCTGGCGTTCGCCTTCGGGACCAACACCTGGATGATCTCCAGCCAGGCGCTCTGGCAGCACGGCACCGCCGAGCTGCTCATCACCCTTGGCCTGCTCATGGTCCTCAGACGCGGGTCTCCCTGGCACACCGCGGGGCTCGGGTTCGTCTGCGTGCTCATCGCGGCGAACCGGCCGCCGGATGCGCTGATCGCGGGGGCGTTCCTCGCCTTCGCCGTCTGGCGCGACCGCAGCGATTTGAAATGGCTGGTCGCCGGCGCCGCGCTGCCATTCGCCGCGCTGGCCTATTACAACGTGGAGGTCGTCGGCCAGCTGATCGGCGGCTACGGCGAGGATGGCGCCCAGCAGAGCTTCCTGAAGCTGCACCTCGACGGCCCGGCGGGGTTGCTCGTGAGCCCGGGGCGCGGCTTGCTGGTCTTCACCCCGTTTCTGATCTTCCTGCCCCTCGGGCTGGCCCAGCGGCTGAAGGATCCAGCTACCCGCCGCCTGACGATCCTGCTTTCGCTGGCGGTCCTGGGACAGCTGCTGTTGTACTCACAGTCGGACTGGCGCGCGGGCTCCGCGTGGGGCCCGCGGTGGCTCACCGACCTGCTGCCGATCTTCATCTGGATGCTCGCGCCGGCCACCACGGTGCTGCGTCCGCTCGGCCGCGGCGTGTTGGCGGCCACGATGGTGTTGGCGGTCGCCGTTCAGATGATCGGCGCGTTCTGGTACACCGGCGTGAGCGACGACCGGATCTTCGCTGATAGCCCCACCTCGCCCAGCGCGGCCTGGAAGGTCTCCAACCTGCCGTTCCTGGTGGAGCTGCGCCACCGGCGGGCGTCTGCCGAACTGCGATGTGGGGCTCGCGGCCACGTCGAGCGCGTCGGCGACACGATCCTCGGCAGCGGCGGCGCCCCACCCCAGCTGACGTCCGGCGCCGCGATCGAGGGGTGGGCGCTCGTCTGCGATCGGAGCCCCGCCCAGGTGATCGCGCTCGTCGACGGCATCGTCGTCGGCGAGGCCTCGGCGTTCACGCCGCGCCCGGATGTCAACCAGGCGCTGCACACCACGGTATTCCCGGGCTGGCACATCGACGCAGGCGTCCACGGACTGACCGCCGGCCCGCACGTGCTGCAGCTCGCGGTGCGCGTCGAAGCCAGGAGCGACATCCGGATCCTCGACGAGGTCGACGTCACGGTGCCGAAATCCGTCGTGGCGCCGCCGTCCACTGACCTCCCCGCTCTGGCCGCCCGCGCCGTCAGCAATCTGCGCCACGACCAGCACCCGAAGGGCTACTGGCTGACTCCCTTCACGAGCACCACGCAGTACCAGGCGCCCCGCCAGGAGCTCAACACCTACACACCCGCGATCCTCATCGACCTGCTCGCGCCGGTCGCGGCCGAGGCCGGCCTCGACGACAGCCTCGCGCGCACCCGGCAGTATCTGCGCCGGCAGATCGAGTCGACCGGCCTGGTGCGCTACCACGGGCTGCCCACCGCGCGCACGATCGGAACGCTCGGCTGTGTGATCACCCCAGACGCCGACGACACCGCGCTCAGCTGGCGGATCGCCGGCGGCGCCAAGGACCCGCGGGTCAAGCGGATGCTGCGGACCCTCGCGCGCTACCGCGACTCCCGGGGCCTGTACCGCACGTGGCTGGCCCCGCAGAACCGCTACGAGTGCCTGGACCCGGGCCGGGACCCCAATCCGCCAGATCTCGTCAACCAGATGCACGTCTACCTGATGTTGCGCCAGCTGGACCCGCCGGCGGCACGCCGCCTGTGCATCGCGATCCAGCGGGCGGCGGGAGATCCGTCGGCCGTGGTCTATTACCCCAAGTCACCCTTGGTCCTCTACCTGCGTAGCGCCGAGCTGCGGCAGTCCGGGTGCCGGGTCCCGCTGCCAGCGGCGCGCCTGGCGGAGTCCGTCGCCGGCCAGGAGCCTTGGAGCGAGTTGGCGGCCCAGCTCGCTGCGTCGCTCTCAGCGCCGCCGGATGCAAGCGCGCGGAAGAAGATCGACGCGCTGCTCGGGCGGCTCGGCAGCGGCGACTTCGCGCTCCTGCGGAGCGCGCCGCCGCTGCTGTACTCCAATGATCTGAGCGCGACCGTCAACCGCTTCTACTGGTCTGAGGACGTCGGCTACGCGCTCTGGCTCCGGCTCTACCACGAGAGCAAGGCAGCCACTCCGTGAGCGCGACCGCCCCGCCGCGCGCCTCCTCCGTCCGAGTCCTTCGGTATTTCGCCGCGACTCGCGGCGTGGAGGTCGGCGTCCTGCAGGCTTCTCCGCTGCTCGGAGCGTGGCTCGCGGGTATCGACCTCGCCGCCGACTGGGGTCACTTGGCGCTGCTGCTGATCGGGAGCACCGCGCTGACCGCGCACGTGTTCGTCCTCAACGACTGGGCTGGGTACGGCAGCGACGTGAGCGATGGCCGCCGCGACGCATCGGCGGCGCACGGCATCGCTCGCGCGCAGATCGGCAGCCTGGCCCTCGCGCTGCTCGCCGTGGCCGCTGCCGTCCTCGCGCTGGTCAGCCTGCCGGCCCTGCTGCTCGGCGCCGGGATCGCCGCACTCAGCTCCGCGTACTCACTCTCGCCGCGCTTCGGCAAGAGCACGCCCGTGTGGGCATCGCTGAACCATCTGCTCGGCGGCGCGCTGCACTTCCTGATGGGGTACACGCTCGTCGACCCCCTCGACGCCAGGGGCGTGGCCCTCAGCTTCTTCTTCGCGTTCGTGTTCGCCGCCGGCCACCTCAACCAGGAGATCCGCGACTACGAGTCCGACCGCGCCGGCGGCATCAGGACCACGGCCGTCGTCTACGGCTGCCGGCCCGCCTTCGCCGCGAGCTTCTGCCTGTTCACCGCGGCCTATGCGCTGGTGGTCGTGCTGGCAGCGGCCGGGCTGCTGCCGAGCGTCCTGCTGCTGGCCGGGGTCGCGTGGCTGCTCCAGGCGGCATGGTCGTTGCAGGCGCTGCGCCGCGGCCTCGGGATGGAGACGGCGCTGTGGATGCAGCGGCGGTTTCGACTGCTCTTCGCGCTGGTCGGCTTGGCCATGCTCGTCCGGTGAACGAGGGTTCGGACCGTTCTGTGGAGCCCAATCGACGCGATATGGTTCGCCCTCGGTTGTCGACCGACGCGGACAAAGCACTCTCGCCGGTCGTGGTCGCCGGCATGCATCGCTCGGGGACTTCCCTGGCCGCGTCGATCGTTGCCGCCGGCGGCGTGCGGATGGGCAAGCGCCTGCTCGCTGCCGATCGCAACAACCGCCACGGCTACACCGAGGATCTCGACTTCCTCGAGCTCAATCGCGAGGTGCTCGCCGCCACCACCCCGACCGACGACGGTGGCCACCCAGATTGGGGCTGGACCGAGCACGACCGCCGCCGCCGTGACGGCACCGATGCGTTCGCCGCTCGTGCCCGCGAGCTGATCGCGGCGCGAACCGCCGCCGGCGGCCGCTGGGGCTGGAAAGACCCTCGCACCACGCTCCTGCTCGACTTCTGGCACCCGCTGCTGGAAGACCCGGTCTACCTCTCGGTGTACCGGCCGCCGTGGGGCGTCGCGGACTCGATGCAGCGCTTGGGCGCCGGCGTCTTCCTCAGCAATCCCGGTTACGCGCTCGCGATCTGGGCGTCCTACAACGACCACCTCCTGGACTTCCACCAGCGCCACGCGGACCGCAGCCTGCTCGTGAGCGCGGACGCCATCGTCAGCGAACCGGCGCGGTTCGGCGAGCTGCTCGAGGAGCGCCTCGGCATCAGGGTGCCCACCGAACGCCTGACGGCGCTGATCGACGCCGACGCGCTCGTCCAGGTGGGCACCGGCGACCCGCTGGCAGCGCTCGTCGACGCCGTCCACCCGGCAGCGTCGGACCTCCTGCGACGGCTCGACACCGCAGCGGATCTGCCGACGCAGCGCGCGTGGCCGGCCGCCGGGCCACGCTTCCGCGGGAGTCCTGAGTCGCGCACGCCGAAGCTTGCCGTGGTGATCCCCTGCTTCAACCAGGGCGAGACCCTGATCGAGACGATCGCAAGCGTCGAGCGGTGCACCGAAGCCGTCGAGCTCGTGATCGTCAACGACGGCTCCGACGACCCGGTGACCCTCAAGGCCCTGGAGGCCCTCCGCAGCCGCGGGTACGTGGTCCACGACCAAGCGAACGCCGGCGTCGCGGCGGCCAGAAACGCCGGCGTCGCGCAAACGCGCGCCGCAGCGGTGCTGCCGGTCGACGCCGACAACCGCCTCAGCCCCGGTTTCATCGAGCAGGCTATCGCCGTGCTCGAGGCCTCTCCCGAGGTCGGCGTGGTCTACGGCAACCGCCGCGAGTTCGGCCTGCGGGACGGCGTCGTCGACGTGCCGGACTTCGACCTCCCGCGGCTGCTCACGTACAACTTCATCGACGCGTGCGCGGTCGTGCGGCGCACCGCGTGGGACGCCGCCGGCGGCTACGACACGACGGCACCGGTCGCGGGCTGGGAGGACTGGGAGTTCTGGATCGCGGTCGCCGAGCGCGGCTGGGGCTTCGAGCATGTCCCCGCCCCGGGGTTCGAATATCGCGTCCGGCCGGACTCGATGATCGCCGGGACCGCAGCCCCTGAGGCGCGGCGCCGTCTGTACGACCACGTGATCGGCCGCCACGAGAAGCTCTACGGCGAGCACCTGGCCGAGATCCTGATGGGGGCGCAGACCATGGCGAGCGACCTCTCGGCGCTGGCCCGCGACCAAGAGCGACTGCATCGCGAGCTCGGCCCACGAGACCAAGAGGCCGAGGGGCTGCACCACGAGATCGCGGCGCGCGTCGAGGAGCTCCGGGTCCTGCATCGCGAGATCGCCACGCGCGATGAGGAGATCCGCACGCTGCACAGCGAGGTGGCGATCCGCGACGACGAGGTCCGCAGGCTTCATCGCGAGGTCGCGATCCGTGACGAGCAGATCGCACGCGCAGCCGGCCAGGAGCACGCGTCGTGAACATCTGCTCGATCGTCGCCAAGAACTACCTGGCCCAGGCGCGCGTGCTGGCCGAGAGTTTCCGCCGCCATCACCCGGACGGCCGGTGCTACGTGCTCGTGATCGACGAGGTCGATGGGCACGTGGATCTCAGCGACGAGGACTTCGTGCTCGTCCGCCCCGCAGAGCTCGGGGTCGATGCGTTCGAGCGGATGCGGGCGATCTACACGCTCATGGAGCTCTCGACCGCGCTCAAGCCGTGGCTGATGCGCTTCATGCTCGACCATCACGACGACGGCAGGGGGATCGCGTACTTCGATCCGGACATCGAGATCCACAGCCGGATGACGGAGCTCGAGGCGGCGCTGTCGGAGCACGCGGTCGTGTTGACTCCGCATGTGCTGCGGGGCATGCCGCGCGACGGGAAGCGGCCGTCCGAAACCGAGATCCTGCAGGCGGGCGTCTACAACCTGGGCTTCATCGGGATGTCGCGCCGGCCCGATGCCCACACCCTCATCGAGTGGTGGGCCGAGCGCTTGGAGACGGACTGCTTCGTCGCCCCCGAACGCGGCTACTTCGTCGACCAGCGCTGGATCGACTTCGCACCAGGCCTGATCGATGACCTCAAGATCCTCCGGGACCCGGGGTACAACGCCGCCTACTGGAACCTCCCCGAGCGAGACCTGGAGCTGCGCGCTGGCGCGTACTGGGCTGGCGGGCGCCCCCTGCGCTTCTACCACTTCAGCGGCTACTCCCCTGAGCGGCGCTCGGAGCTGAGCCTGCACCAGACGCGCGTGGACCTGGCCGAGCACGAGCTGCTCTTGCAGCTGTGCAACCACTATGCCGACCAGCTCGAGGCCCACGGCTACTACGCGGTGTCCACCCTCCCGTACGAGCACGACGCGCTGCCCTCCGGGCTGCGTCTGACCCGCTCGATGCGGACGCTGTACCGCCGCAGCGTAGAGCTCGGTGCAGAGCTCGGTCCGCCGTTCACCGCCGATGGCGAGGCCGCCTTTTTCGCGTGGCTGTCCGAACCGGCCGAGCACGCCCCGGAGATCAACCGCTTCCAACACGGGGTGTGGTCGGAGCGCCCGGATCTGATGGGGGCATTCCCTGGAGTCCCGCACGGTGACGTCGCCGGCTACCTGAAGTGGCTGGCCCACGACGGCCGGCAGCAGATCGAGGCTCCTGACGAACTCCTCGTGCCAGCCCAGGAGCCGCCGGCCCCGGCCGTCGCGTCAGCAGAGCCGGTGGCCGCCACACCTCCCGCTGAGCACGCTCCGCTTGACGAACCGGTCGCGGGAGCTCCCCCGGCCGAGCCCCTCCCCGCCGCGATGCGCCCCAGCGGGGTCAACGTCGTCGGGTATCTGCGGTCCGAAGTCGGCGTCGGCGAGGTCGCTCGCCAGCTCATCGGCGCCTTCGATGCCGCCGGCGTGACGGCGGCGGCCACGAACATCCCCACCCCGAACAGCCGCCAGCGCCACTGGTACAACGCCTCCAGCCAGCCACACAATCCGTTCCCGGTCAACGTCCTGTGCCTGAACGCCGACATGCTGCCGGCGTTCGCCGCCGATGTCGGAGAGGGGTTCTTCGCCGACCGGTACACGATCGGGGTCTGGTGGTGGGAGACCGACCAGTTCCCGGAGATCTACCACGCCGCGTTCGACCTGCTCGACGAGGTCTGGGTCGGGAGCCGCTTCATCGCCGAGGGGCTGCAGAAGGTCTCTCCGGTGCCGGTGATCCACGTGCCGATGCCGATCGTCTTCCCGGACGCGACGCCATTTGCCGTCGGCGAGCACGGCTGGCCCGATGCCTTCACGTTCTTGTTCTCGTGGGACTACAACAGCGTGTTCGAGCGCAAGAACCCGCTGGCCGTGGTGGAGGCCTATACCGCCGCGTTCGAGGTCGGCGACGGCGCGGCGCTCGTGTTGAAGAGCATGAACCACGAGGGCGACCCGGTGAACCACCGCCGCCTGCTCGACGCGGTCGCTGGCCGCCCGGACATCCTCATCATCGACACGTACCTCGACGCGCGCGACAAGGACCGCTTGATGTGCAGTTGCGATTGCTACGTGTCGCTGCATCGCTCCGAAGGACTAGGCCTGACGATCGCCGAGGCGCTCTTCTATGGCCGCCCCGTCATCGCGACTGGATACTCAGGCAACTTGGAGCTGATGGATGACTCCAACAGCGACCTGGTCGGACACCGCATGGTCCGGATCGGCGAGCACGCCGCGCCGTACCCGGCCGACGGTCTGTGGGCCGAGCCAGACGTCGCCGAGGCTTCACAGCTGATGCGCCGGGTCTTCGAATCTCCCGAGGCCTCCGTCCCGAAGGCGGCCAAGGCGGCCCGCGATATGCGCGAGCGCCATTCGGCCCACGCCGCCGGCGCCGCCATGCGGCAGCGCCTCGTCGAGATCGCGCCCCACATTCCCCACGGTCCTGTGGCCGCGGCTGTGGTCCCTGCCGCCGCCGTGGAGCAGGTCCGCCCCCTGCTCGACCTCCGCGGCCGTCCCGACGACCCCTCCCGGTTCGGCCGTCTTGGCACCGTCGCCCGTCGGCTGGCCCTGCGCGTGATGCGTCCGTTCACCGTGTATCAGCACGAAGTCAACGAGGCGCTCGGGCAAGCCGTCGCGTCTTTGGACGAGCAGGCGACGGCGCTGGCAAAGTCCGTCGAACTGGCAGCTGCCCGCAGCGAATTCGAAATCGCCAGATCGCAGGCGGTCCTGGCGGCGCAGGTCCGCGAGCAGCAACGCAAGCTCGCAGGCCTGCAACGGCATGCCCCTGGGTCGGGCGGCACGTCCACCAATGGCAGCTCCAACGGTCGGTACTCCCCTGGCGCGTCGCCCGGCGGCACACCGAACGGGAAGGCGTTGGACGGCGCGGCCGACGGAAGGTCCCAGAATGGCGGGCCGGGCGGCCACCATTCCGAATCGGTGATCGAGATCACCACCGGGGATCAGCCGAGCTGAGCCGCGACGAGCCCTCCCCCGAGGGAGCCCGGCCGCGCGGTGCCCTCCGCGTCCACGTGCAAGCCGCGGTTCGTGCCGAGCCACGCCAGTTCGTCGATCTGGCGGTCGATCCTGCGCGGATGCGGGCGCTCCACCCCAGGCTGCTCGACGCCCGGTGGCTCGACGAGCCAGCCCGGATCGGCTCGCGGGTCGAGTTTGCGGTCGAGCTCCCACCAGCACTCAGCTTGCTGCAGCCCATCGTCGGCACACCCCGCGGGGTCCTCACGCTCGTTGACTGCCAGGAAGGGCAGCGCGTGCAGTACCGGCTCGATGCCGATCGGCTGGCGGGCTACGTCGAGTTGGTTGCCGACCGCGGCGGCCCTGAGCGGGCGGTCGTCGTCAGCGGAGCGCTCTGGGCCACATCGAGCCTGGCCCGCACGCTCCTGGCGCCCGTCTCCAGCATCGCCGAGCTCGCGCTGGCCCGGGCGGCCCGCCGGACACTCGCCAGGGCGGACGAGACCCTCCTGGCTGGCCTCGGCTGAACGCCTGGACCGCAGACCGGCCCAGGACCCGCGATGCCCGGCTGCGGCCGCGGTCTGCCCGGACCCCGAGCGTCAGCGGGTGGACTTGACGGCGCCGACGAACTGCATCAGGCCGCGCACCTCGCGGTGGACCGTGGTGAGCCCGGCGTTGCGCAGCGCCCGCACGATCTGGTCGGGGCCGAACCAGCGGAAGCCCGTGACGGGCCGGCCGAGGTCGACGAGCGGCCGCAGCGGCGCGGGCGCGCGATGGCAGCTCGTGAGGATCGCGACGCGCCCGCCAGGAGCCAGCACGCGGACGAGCTCGTCGATCACGTCGAAGGGCCGGTCGACGAGGTACAGCGTCCCGAAGCACGAGACCGCATCGAACGACTCGTCGGCGAAGGGCAGCAGCCCACCGTCGGCGCGGACGAACACGGCGTTGGCCGCAGGCGTGTCTTCGACGGCGCGTTCGAGCATGCCGCGCGCCGCGTCGACGCCGACCGCCAGGCCGTCCGGCCCAACCGTCTCCAGCAGGCGTCGCAGCGTGTTGCCGGGGCCGCAGCCGACGTCGAGGACGCGGTCGCCCGCCCGCAGCTTGAGCAGCAGGCGCATCATGTCGGCCTCGTCGGCCTCCGAAATGCCCGCCGTCGCAGCGCCGAAGAGGATCGGCCGCCACAGGCGCTCGTAGATCTCCGGCAGGAAGGTCGAGTCCATCACCGCCTGAGCCGTGCTGCGCGGCACACCGTCGGCGCCGAGCGTGTCGAGATAGCCGCCGCACTGCTTGGCCACCGCGCGGTCGCCGATCAGCTCGCGGACCGCCGTCACGGCCGCGCGCTCGGTCCAAGAGCTCAGCCCCGCGGGCGCCGCAGCGGCCTTGGCCGGTCGGCGCCGCGGCCGTGGAGTCGTCGGACGCGTCGGAGCCATCGGGCCAGCGTAGAACCTCGCCAGAGGGCGGGTGGACGTTTCGTCCCAGCCGCACATGGCGGCCAGGCGAGACGGACGCGCCCGCCAGGATTCGAACCCGGGACCCGCGGAGTAGAAATCCGCCGCTCTATCCAACTGAGCTACGGGCGCTCACGCCGCGCGGCAGCAGGCGGTTGGCCTGCGAGCCGTTCCTGCGGCCTGGCGAGTGTAACGGCAACACCACCCGGCTCCGGTGGTCAGCGGCCAGAGCGCGGGCCACCTCGCCGCGTGGCGGCAGGATCACTCCACTCCAATCGGGGCGCCCGGATTTGAACCGAGGACCTCCTGTTCCCAAAACAGGCGCGCTACCAAGCTGCGCCACGCCCCGTGCGTGGACTGCACAGCCTACGGGGCCGACGGGCGGAGCGGCGGCACGCCTCCGCGGCAAACGCGCCGCCCACCGCACCCTGGACACCGCGGCCCAGCGGCGCCCGGCGGCCACATCAACACTCAAGTCCCTAAACCACTGCTTTCTGGACAGAAGGGGGAGCATCGCCGCCGCGTCCATCCCCGTGGGCGCGCACGAACCGTTTCACGCGCGACGCGCGACTCGGAACCTTTAGCTACTAAAAAAGAGTGCGCTGGACGGTTGTCGGGTGTTTGGCGTTCAGCTGGACACCCGTTGGATGGTCCACCCACCAAGCGTCCAGACGGAGGCGGGAGAGCTGTTTTCAGACCCGCCGCACACCGATGGAGGGTTCAACGCAACGAACTCCGATCGGGTGGCACGGATGTCGCCCACGTTGCGAGCGAGACCAAGATGCGGGCACGGACGACCACACTTTTCATCGCCACGGCGCTAGCTGCCGGGCTCACCAGCGCGAGCCCGGCGGCTGCCGCCACCTCCTGCGCGGGCGCAGACGCCGCACCGGGCACGGTTGCCTCGTCGGCCCTGCGTGAAGCCACCCTCTGCCTCCTCAACGAGGAGCGCGCTGAAGTGGGTGTCGGCCCGCTGAAGGCGCACCGGAAGCTCGACAAGGCTGCCTTCCGCTTCTCCAAGGAGATGGTCGACAAGCGCTTCTTCGACCACGTCTCCCCGAGCGGCTCCACGCTGAGCACGCGCGTGAAGAAGGTCAAGTACACCAAGGGCGCGCGCTCCTGGGCTCTCGGCGAGAACATCGGCTGGGGCACCGGCGGCCGCGCCACCCCCGCCTCGATGGTCGACGCGTGGATGAAGTCCCCGGGCCACAAGCGCAACATCCTCGACCCGACCTTCAAGGAGATCGGGATCGGGATCGTCGCCGGCGCCCCCGTCGCGGCCGCTGCTTCGGCCGGCGCGACCTACACGACCGACTTCGGCTTCCGCTCCTAGCGCCCCCGCCGCGGACCTCGCCCTCGCGAGCCGCGCCAGCGCCGGTCACGACCACGTCGACTGGTGACTCGGTTTTCCGGTCGCCCGGCTATCGTCAAGGGCACATGCGAGCGGTATCCAAGTCCCAAGGCGGCCTCCGTCACCTCGTGACGGTCGGCGACTACAAGCTCGTCGCCGACGAGCCGGTCGAGCGCGGCGGCACGCACACGGGCCCGAGCCCGCTTGAACTCCTCGCCGCGTCGCTGGTCAGCTGCACCGCGATCACGATGCAGCTCTACGCCAAGCGCAAGGGCTGGGACCTCGATGACCTCCAGGTCGAGGTCGACTTCCAGCCTGCCGAGCGCGGCGCGCTGACCCAGTTCGAGATGATCCTCGGCTTCCCCGACCACCTCACCGAGGACCAGGTCGACAAGCTCACGGTGATCGCGGCGAAGTGCCCGATCCACCGCACCCTCGAGGGCGAGGCGATCTTCAGCGAGCGCGTGGAGCGACGGGCCAAGGCCAAGGCGTGACCGCGCCCGGGTCGATCCCGTCCGACGAGACCCTGTCGGCGCTCCTCGCGGGCGCCGATGAGCACGACCTGCACGTCTGGCGCCCGATGGAGGGCGACCGCCCTGCGTCGGTCCTCGTGCCGCTGCTCACGGGCGACGGCGAACTGCGCGTGCTCCTGACCCTGCGGGCCGCCGGGCTCAATAACCACGCAGGCCAGTACTCCTTCCCCGGCGGCCGCCCCGAGCCGGGCGACGCCGACGCGCTCGCCACCGCGCTGCGCGAGGCCCACGAAGAGGTCGGCGTCGCCGCCGACGGCGTCCGCATCGTCGGGCGCCTGCCAGATACGACGACCTACAAGACCAACTACGCGATCAGCCCGTTCGTCGGCGTGATCGACGCCTCCCCCACATGGGTCGCCCAGGTCAGCGAAGTCGCCGAGGTCGCCGAGCCGCGTCTCGCCGACCTCATCGCGGGCCGTCAGGTGCATCCGATCAAGCGCAGCGACGGCGTGACCGTCCACATGCCGGTCTTCCCGCTCGGTCCCGACCGTGCGGTCTGGGGCGCCACCGCCCGGATCCTGGACGTGCTCCTCGCCCGCCTGGCGCCGATCATCGACGCGGTCACCCCCGACGGCGCGCCGTACGAGCCCGTCAGCGCGCTCGGCAGATAAGGACCCCCACCGCTGCGGTCCGCCGCGAGCCGATGCGCGGCAAACAGCGCGACGCCGAGGGGTGCGGGGCGCTCCGCAGGCGAACTTTGATGCCCAAGCCGCTAGGCGCAGGGAGGAATGAGCCGGAGGAGCGCCCCGCACCCCTCGGCTACAGGTGGATGCCGCGCAGCAGCGCCGCGACGACCCGCTGCTCAATCGACCCCTGCGAGTCGGCCCGGTCAGAAGCCTCGCCGATCGCGGCGCGCGAGTCGGGGAAGATGTTGAAGCCGATGTGCTTGACGGTGTCGGCGAAACGCGGCGTCGTGGCGTGCAGGAACTGCGAGACGCTGCCGACCTTCGTGTCGACGGTGCGCTTGCGGTCGACGATCGCGCCGATGATCATGTCGGCGGCTTCCTCCGGCGAGATCGCCGGGAAGTAGTCGTAGGACTTCGTCGGGGCGATCATCGGCGTGCGCACGAGCGGCATGCGGATCGATGAGATCAGCACGTTGTCGCTCACGAGCTCGGAGTTCACGACCTGGCTGAACGCGTCAAGCGCAGACTTCGAGGCGATGTAGGCCGAGAAGCGCGGGACGAGCGTGGTGACGCCGATCGTCGTGACGTTGACGACGCTGCCGCTCTCCCGCTCGACCATGCCCGGCAGGATCCCGAGCGTGAGGCGCACCGGCGCGAAGTAGTTGAGGTGCATCGTCCGCTCGAAGTCGTGGAAGCGGTCGTAGCTGAGGGCGACCGAGCGGCGGATCGAGCGGCCCGCGTTGTTGATGAGGATGTCGACCTCATGCGCGGCGGTGACGTCCCGCACCAGCACGTCGATCGCGTCGAGGTCCGACAGGTCGCACGGGTAGACGTGCGCGGTGCCGCCCTGCTCCTCGATCTCGCGCTGGACCTCTTCGAGCTTGTCGCGGGTGCGCGAGACGAGCAGCGGCACGCCGCCGGCGGCCGCGATCTTCAGCGCGGTCGCCTTGCCGATGCCCGATGAGGCGCCGGTGACGAGCGCGACCTTGCCGCGCAGCGCCGCCTTCTGCTTCTTGCCGACGTGCGGGCGGACCGGGTCCATGTGCTGGTCCCAGTACTCCCAGAGGCGGCCGGCGTAGTCCTCGACCTCCGGCGGGTCGATGCTCGCCGACGCCAGGAGCCGGCGCGCCTCGGTGCTGTCGAAGACCGGCGCGAACGCCAGCTCGCCGACGACCTCGTCCGGGATGCCGAACGGCTCGGTCGTGAGCTTGCGGAGCGGGCGGAGGGTCTTGCCGCGCAGCGCGACGTCGTAGACGTCGCTCGGGATCAGGCCCATCACGCGGCGGTCGACCGCCACGGTGATCTGCGGCGCGCCCGCGGCACCCGCGAACGCGTTCCAGACGTCGACGACGCGCTGCGGCGACGGGTTCGTCAGATGGAACGCGCGGCCGTCGAGACCCGGCAGCAGCCCGAGGTGCGCGATCGCCTCGGCGACGTAGTCGACCGGGACGACGTTCGTGTCGCCGACGTCAGGCGTGACCAGCGGGACGAACGGCGGCACGATCGACTTGAGCCGGCGCAAGATCGGGAAGAGGTAGTACGGACCGTCGACCTTGTCCATCTCGCCGGTCCACGAGTTGCCGACGACGATCGAAGGGCGGTAGATCCGCCACGGCACGTCGTTCTCCTCGCGGACGATCCGCTCGGATTCGAACTTCGTCCGGTGGTACGCCGTGGGCAGCTCCTGGCCCTCGTCGAACATGTCCTCGCGGAACACGCCGTCGTAGCGGCCGGCGATGGCGACCGACGAGACGTGGTGGAAGCAGCCGGCGGCCATATCGCCGGCGGCGTCGACCGCGTGGCGCGTGCCGTAGACGTTGGCGCGCGCGTTGTCGGCAGCCGTCGCCGACAGGTCGTAGAGCGCTGCCAGGTGGAAGAAGTGGTCGATCTCTCCGGCGTGTTCGGCGATCCAGCCCTTGTCGATGCCGAGCGCGGGCGCGTCGAGGTCGCCGACCACCGGGTGGATCCGGCCCCGGGCATCGCTTGGCCACTTTCCGATCAGCGCGTCGAGTTTGGGGAGCGACGACTCGCGCACGAGCAGGTGCACGTCTGCGTCGGTGTCTCGCAGCAGGACCTCGACGAGGTGCCGGCCGATGAGGCCCGTCGCGCCGGTCAGAAAGATCGACATAGCTTCTCCATCGGGGGTTCGCAGGCCACCCTATACCGGAGCGCCACGGAGCCCGGTGGCCGTCGTGCCTGCCGGCGTCGGCGGCGCTGGTCAGGCGCCCAGCCGGACCGCCGTTACCGGCGCGGACTCCACCGGAACACGCGCACCGCGAGGATCGATGCCGCGATGCCCCACGCCGCGACGACGGCGAGGTTCGCCCAGTCCGGCGCACCCGAGGCGGCCGGGTTGAACAGCTCCGAGAGCGACAGCAGGAACGGCCGCAGCGGGAAGACGCTGGCGATGTGCTCGAACGTCTCCGGGATGTCCGGGATGAAGATGCCGGACAGGAAGTACAGCGGGAAGATCACGAGGTTCGCCGTCGCCGAGGCCGAGTCGCCGTTGGGCACGAGCGCCGCGACGAGCGCGCCGAGCGCGCAGAAGGTGAGCGCCCCGACCGTCAACGTGAGCAGCAGCGCGGGCAGCCGCTCCGGCTCGATCTCGGCGCCGAACAGCACGATCGACAGCGCGATCACGAGCGCGCTCATCAGGAGCGCGAGCAGGACGCCGTTGCCGATGATGCCGCCGAGGATCACTGCCGGTGAGACCGGCGTGCCGCGCTTGCGCTTGAGCTCGCCGGTGTCGCGGCGGATCGCGATCGACGTGACCAGTCCGACGAACGTGGTGCCGACGACCGAGAAGACCAGGATCTGCGCCAGCTGGTATTGGATCGCCGGGATGCTGCCCGTCGACAGGTGGTAGGTCTCGTCGCCGTAGACGGCGCCGAAGATCACCAGGAACATCACCGGGAAGATGAAGGTGAACCCCGCCGCGGCAGGGTTGCGGAAGAACGCTTTGCGCTCCCAGCCGATCTGGCGGAAGGTCAACGCGAGGTCATGCATCGGCGAGCTCCTTGCCTGAGACGACGACCTCGCCGCTGTCGTCGACCAGCGAGAGGTACGTGTCCTCCAGCGACGGGCGCGCGACGGACAGGTCGCCGAGCGCGACCCCGTGGTGGACGGCCCAGCCGGTCAGCTCATGCAGCGCCGTGGTCGGATCGACGGCCTCCAGCTCGAAGCCGTGGCTGCCAGCGCGGCGCAGGCCGGGGACGTCCGGCGCCGCGAGCCCCTCAGGCAGCGTGAAGGTGATGCGGGTCAAGCCGGTGCGCGCCGCGAGCTCGGCGGGCGTGCCGCTCTCGACGACCTTCCCAGCCGCGAACACGACGACGCGGTCGGCGAGCGCCTGCGCCTCGTCGAGGTAGTGCGTCGTGAGCAGCACGGTCGTGCCGCCGGACGCGAGCGCCTGCACGATCTCCCACGCCTGCCGGCGCGCCTGCGGGTCGAAGCCGGTGGTCGGCTCGTCGAGGAAGATCAGCTCCGGGTTGCCGACCATGCCGAGCGCGAGGTCGAGGCGGCGCTGCTGGCCGCCTGACAGCCGCTTGACGCGCTCGCCGGCTTTCTCGGTCAGGCCGACGAGCTCCAGGAGCTCATCCGGGTTGCGCGGCGACGGGTAGAAGCTCGCGTGCTGCTGCAGCACTTCGCGGCACGTCAGGAACCGGTCGATGCCGCACTCCTGGAGCACGATCCCGATCTGGCGCCGAAGCGCGCGCGGCGCGCCGGCCGGGTCGTGGCCGAGCACCTTCACATCGCCGGCGTCGCGCGACTGGTAGCCCTCGAGGATCTCGACCGTGGTGGTCTTGCCGGCGCCGTTCGGACCCAGGATCGCGAGGACCTCGCCACGCTCGACCGTCAGGTCGACACCGCGAACGGCTTCGAAATCGCCGAACCGCTTGCGCAGCCCTGAGACCTCGATGACGGGTGCAGACACGGCCAGAAAGCCTAAAGAGAACCGGCAGGCGGGGCGGTCAGCCTGCGGGCTGTCAACCGCGGCCCGAGGCCAGCAGCCTCGCGATCGCGGCGTCGGCGGCGTCGGCCCACGCCTCAGCGTCGGACGGGTCGGCCTCAAGCACCTCGAACGGGATCTCGTTCTTGCGGCACATCTTCTCGACGACCGCGCGGCCTTCGGCGAGGACCTCGTCCGGCAGGGTGCCGACGCCCTCGTAGACCACGCCGCGCACGGTCGTGTCGATCGTCCGCTCGAGCATCATCTGCAGGCGCGAGCCGTGGAGCGCGGCGACGCGATCGGGGTCTTCGCCGGTCGCCGTGCCGAGCGCCCAGACGAGGATCGTCACGTGCTCGCAGGCGTAGCGCAGCGTCACGATGCGGTCGGGATCGCCGAGCAGGAACTCGGCGCCCGTGGCTTCGATCTCGGCGCGCCGCTCCTCCTTGCGCGAGGCGAAGCGCACCGCGTCGCCACGATCACGGAGCCGTTCGGCGAGCCGCAGGCCGCGCTGCCCGCCGCCGACGATCAACGCCCGCATGCGGCCTCCAGCGCAGCGCGCGCGGGCACAGCGGTGGCGGTCGGAGCAAGCAGCCAGAGGCGATCCACGGCGGCGATGCTAACCCGCGACTGCCCGCGATGTCATGGCCGTGGGAAGCGGCACCCGACACCCCGCCGCCGCGCGTTTAGACTCCCGCCTCAGTCATGGGGTACGCCGACGAGCTCGAACGCAACGACGCCGCGCTGTTCAAGCGCGGAGACGCCGGCAGACTGCATGTCGGCACGCTGCTGATCTTCGACGGTCCGCCGCCGACCGCCGACGAGCTCCGCACGCACGTCCGCGCCCGCCTCTCGGCATCGCCTCGCACGCGCCAGCGTGTGGTCGACCCGCCGATCGGTCCGCTGCGCTGGATCGACGACCCGACGTTCAACCTCGACTACCACCTGCGCCGCTCGGCCTTGCCGCGCCCGGGCACCGACGAGCTGCTGGAGCGCAACGTCGCGCGCATCCTCTCGACGCCGCTCGATGTGACGAAGCCGCTGTGGGAGCTGTGGGTGATCGAGGGTCTCGCGCGCGGGCACTTCGCGATCCTCGCCAAGACCTCGTACGCGCTCGTGGAGAAGGGCGTCGCCGTCGACCTCGTGACCGCGCTCTTCGCCGACCACCCGTCGCAGGAGGCGCTGCGGTGGCTCCCCCGCCCCGCGCCCTCCGACGCGCAGCTCGCTGCCCTCGGCGCCGGCACGCTCGCCAACCGCTTCCTCCAGGCGCCGCTTTCGGCCGCCTCGATCGCCCGCAAGCCGACGAAGCTCGTCGGCGGCGTCGCGAAGTCCAGCGCCGTCGCGATCGCCGAGACCGCGCTGCGCCGCGGCCGCGACGACAAGCCGCTCCACGTGTCCGGCGGCCAGCAGCGCGCGTTCTCCACCGTGACCCTCCCGCTGTCGGAGCTGCGCGTGGTGCGCGACCGCTTCGGCGGCACGATCCACGACGCGGTCGTCGCGTCGATCGCTGGCGGCGTGCGCCGCTGGCGCCACGCCCAGGGCCTGCGCGCCCACGGCCTCTCGGTGTCCGCGCTGGTGCCGATCGCCAAGCGCGGCGACGATGGCGGCGTGCGCCTCGACCCGATCGAGATGCCGCTCCCGCTCCACCGCGCCGACCCGGTCGAGTCGCTGCGCGCCGTGCAGGCTGCGACCGCCAAGGCCGTCGAAGCCGGCGACGCCCTCGGCGCCGATGAGATCGCCCGCATGTACCGCTTCGCCGCGCCGACCGTCCTCGCCGACGCGACCCGCCTCGCGGCGAGCGGCGACGGCCGGGCGATCTTGATCGCCAACGTCCCAGGCCCGCGCGAGACGCGCACCCTGTTCGACCGCCAGCTCCTCGCCGTGTTCCCGATCATGCCGCTGACCGGCGACCGAGGCCTCGCCGCCGCGGCGGTGTCGTACAACGGCTCGATCCGCATCGGCCTCACCGCCGATCCGGTCACGATCCCCGACGTCGACGAGCTCTCCACCGAGATCGTGCGCACCGCCGACTTCCTCGTCGAGCGCGCCCGCCAGGCGACGCGGCCCCGCCGCGCGCCGGGCACGGCCGACCGCTAGGGCCCCGGGGCCGTCGGGTTCCGCGCGAGGCGCCGCAGCGGCCCCGCCCACCACCGTTTGCCGGCCGAGCGCGAAGAGCTGCGGCAGGCCGACGCGTTTCGCGTAGCCTTGTCTCCATGCCCCCGATGAGGTCACGCACCGTCACCCACGGCCGCAACATGGCCGGCGCCCGCGCGCTGTTCCGCGCCGCCGGCGTGGAGAAGGGGGATCTCGGCAAGAAGCCGATCATCGCGGTAGCCAACTCCTACACGCAGTTCGTCCCGGGGCACACGCACCTCAAGCCCGTCGGCGAGATCGTCTCCGAGGCGATCCTCGAGGCCGGCGGCATCCCTCGCGAGTTCAACACGATCGCCGTCGACGACGGCATCGCGATGGGCCACGGCGGCATGCTCTACTCGCTGCCGTCGCGCGACCTGATCGCCGACAGCGTCGAGTACATGGTGAACGCGCACTGCGCCGACGCGCTGATCTGCATCTCGAACTGCGACAAGATCACGCCGGGCATGCTGAACGCCGCGCTGCGGCTGAACATCCCCACCGTGTTCGTGTCCGGCGGCCCGATGGAGGGCGGCACCGCGGTCCTCGTCGACGGCACGGTCCGCAAGCGCGTGAACCTGATCACCGCGATCGCCGACGCCGTCGCCGACGAGGTGTCCGACGAGGACATCGCGATCCTCGAAGAGGCCGCCTGCCCGACCTGCGGCTCGTGCTCGGGCATGTTCACCGCGAACTCGATGAACTGCCTCACCGAGGCGCTCGGCCTCGCGCTGCCCGGCAACGGCTCGACCCTCGCGACGCACACCGCCCGCAAGGACCTCTACCAGGCGGCGGGCCGCACGGTCGTCGACATCTGCAACCGGTACTACAAGGACGACGACGAATCGGTGCTGCCGAGGAGCGTCGCCACCCGCGCCGCGTTCGAGAACGCGATGGCACTCGATGTCGCCATGGGCGGCTCGACGAACACCGTCCTGCACATCCTCGCTGCCGCGCAGGAGGCTGAGCTCGACTTCACGATGCACGACATCAACGAGGTCTCGCGCCACGTGCCGTGCCTCACGAAGGTCGCGCCGAACGGCACGTACCTGATGGAGGACGTCCACCGCGCTGGCGGCATCCCCGCCCTGCTCGGCGAGCTGTGGCGCGGCGGCCTGCTGCGCGAAGACGTGCACACGGTGCACTCGCCCGACATCGCGTCGTGGCTGAAGGCCTGGGACATCCGCAGCGGCGAGGCGTCCGAGGAAGCGATCGAGCTGTTCCACGCGGCCCCCGGCTGCGTGCGGTCAGCGACGGCGTTCTCGCAGTCCGAGCGCTGGGAGTCGCTCGACACCGACGCCGCTGACGGCTGCATCCACGACATCGAGCACGCGCACTCCAAGGACGGCGGCCTCGCGATCCTCTACGGCAACCTCGCGGTCCGTGGCTGCGTCGTGAAGACCGCGGGCGTCGACGAGTCGATCTGGAAGTTCAGCGGCCCCGCCGTCGTGGTCGAGTCGCAGGACGAAGCCGTCGACGTGATCCTCAAGGGCAAGATCAAGGAAGGCGACGTGGTCGTCATCCGCTACGAGGGCCCGCGTGGCGGTCCCGGCATGCAAGAGATGCTCTATCCGACCTCGTACCTCAAGGGCCGCGGCCTCGGCAAGGCGTGCGCGCTGATCACCGACGGCCGGTTCTCCGGTGGCACGTCGGGGCTCTCGATCGGCCATGTGTCGCCCGAGGCCGCCGCCGGCGGGACGATCGCGCTCGTCGAGAACGGCGACATCATCTCGATCGACATCCCCGCCCGGAAGATCTCGCTCGACGTCTCCGACGAGGAGCTCGCCGACCGCCGCGACCGCCTCGAGCACGGCAACGGCTACGTGCCGGTCGCGCGCGACCGCGTGGTCTCCCCTGCGCTGCGCGCCTACGCCGCGATGGCGACGTCGGCCGACACCGGCGCGGTGCGCGACGTCAACGCCGTCGAGCGTGCAGTCGCTGCCGCAGCCGACTCGCGCAGCGCGCCCGTCTCGCACTGACTCAGATCCATACGAGCCGCGCTGGCGACGTCAGCGCGGCCGGATCGCCACGAGCGCAGACGCGTCGCGCAGGCTGACCCACGCCGTCCCGCGGCGCTGGTCGATGTCGACGCCGAGCGGCACGCCGGGAACCGACAACGTGGCGACCGGCTTCAGCGTCGTGGCGTTGAGCACCGTGACCGTGCCGGCGAGCAGATTTGGCGCGTAGAGCAAGCCGTGGCGGTGGTCGACCGCGGCGCCATGCCGCCGGCCTCGTGGACACCTGCGGTCAGGCGGTGCCGTCAGGCGGACGCACGACCTGCAGCTTCGTCCGTGGCGGCGGCTGCAAGTCGCTGTCGTCGTCCTCAGCTCCGCCACCGTAGAAGTCGATGCCGAGCTCGGCGCCGATCCTAGCGACGCGCTGCAGGACCTCGGTCGAGAACACCGGACCGCCGTGCCCGGTGGCCGACATCCAGAAGCAGAAGAAGTCTGTCGAGACCTCCTGCGCCTCTTGGAGCCGCCGCAGCGCAGCGACACCCGGCTCGACGCGGTCGAGCAGGTAGTTCAGATGCCGCTCGAGGCTCGTCGACACGACGTGGCCTTCGCTCTTGAGCAGCCAGACGCCGAGCTCCTGCCGGCGGATCTGCGTCGCGGTCGGCACGAGCTGCCCCGTCCGCAGGGCCTGCGACGGCTCAAGCTGCAGCGCCGCCGTCACGTCATTGGGATCGAGGACTGCGCCGACGACGCGGAACGTCGCGTGGGCGAGCAGGCAGTTGGCGTTCTCCTGGAGCGAATGCACCGTCTCAGAGCCTCCCCGCCCCATCGGTCGTGGGCTCGACGATATGTCGCGCCCACCGCGCCGTCTGCCACTGCCCCGAGCAACCCGGGGCAGCGGCAGCCGCCGGGTGCGGCAGCTAGGCCGCCTGGACGGAGTGCTGCTCTTCGTCGCGCGCCGGCGTGTCGCGCAGGTAGCGCTCGGCGTCGATCGCGGCCTGGCAGCCGGAGCCAGCGGCGGTGATGGCCTGGCGGTAGCTCGGGTCGATCAGATCGCCGGCGGCGAACACACCGGGGCGAGCCGTGCGCGTCGTGCGGCCTTCGACCACGACATAGCCCTCTTCGTCGGTGGCGAGGTGTCCGGCGACGAGCTGGCTCTGCGGCTCGTGGCCGATCGCGATGAACGCGCCCTTGACGGTGATCTCCGTGGCCTCGCCCGTCTCGGCGTGCTTCAGGTGCGCCACGTCGAGCGCCCCGTTGTCGCCGGGAGCGAAGTGATCGGTCACGTATGGCGTGAGGAACTCGATGTTCTCGACCTCGCGTGCGCGCTCGAGCATGATCTTCGACGCCCGGAACTCGTCGCGGCGGTTCACGATGACCACCTTCGAGGAGAACTTCGCGAGGAAGATCGCCTCCTCCATCGCCGAGTCGCCGCCACCGACGATCAGCGTCGGCAGCTCCTTGAAGAACGCCGCGTCGCACGTGGCGCAGTACGAGACGCCGCGGCCGCCGAGCTCCTCCTCGCCCGGAACCCCGAGCTTCTTGTGCTCAGCGCCCATCGCGAGCACCACGGCGCGCGTGCGGTAGACGTCGTCGCCGACGTGCACCTCGTGGATGCCACCGGGCTCGTCGGCGAGTTTGATCTCGGTCGCGAGGTCGCTCACGAGCTTCGCGCCGAAACGCTCAGCCTGGTCGCGCATGTTCTGCATGAGCGCCGGACCCATGATCCCCTCGGGGAAACCCGGGAAGTTCTCGACGTCGGTCGTCTGCTGGAGCAGGCCGCCCCACAGGAACCCCTCGATCACGACCGGCTCGAGGTTGGCTCGTGCGGTGTACAGGGCTGCGGTGTAGCCCGCCGGGCCGGACCCGACGATGACCACGTTGTGGGTTTGCTCGCTCATGGCAATGACGTTAGTACGCCCGCCTTACGCGTGCGTGACCCTCGCCCAGGCGCGCCCGCTCTCTGCGGATTCAGGACGCCGGCGATGGCGATCCGTCGTGGAGCGCGGCGCGCTCCTCGCGCCGCTCCTCTTTCCAGCGCGCCACGGTGCGGCGCAGCTGGAGGTACGCGATGAAGCCCGGGATCGTCGGCAGCCAGAAGGCGAACAGGCGGTAGGCCAGGATCGCGAGGACCGCCACGCCGCCGCCA
Organism: Actinomycetes bacterium; assembly: GCA_023404805.1. GTDB lineage: Bacteria > Actinomycetota > Thermoleophilia > Solirubrobacterales > Solirubrobacteraceae > JAGIBJ01. The sequence goes on from JAEYAL010000143.1 coordinate 30,780, forward strand.
GACCCGAGGGCGGTGAGCGCGCCGTACATGCCGCCGTCGACCCCGCCGACGCCGCCCGGCAGCGGAAGCAGGTTGCCGAGCATGCCGATGAAGAACCCGAGGGTCACGACCGCGGCCGAGGGGGTCTCCCCGAACGCCCGGAACGCCGCCCACAGCGACGCCACCTGCGCACCCCAGTAGACGAAGGCGCCGAACGTGACGAGGTCGCCGCGGCGGACATGCGCCCACGCGCCGCGCACCCCGGTCGACGCCGATGCGGGCAGGTTGGCCATCCGCGCTGCGATCTTGCCGCGGCGCCCGCCGTGCTCGCCCCAGTGGTGGATGCGCCGCTCGAGGTCCGACGGGACGAGCGCCGCAACGGCTGCGAGCACGATCACCGTGCCACCCAGCAGCGCCGGCAGGACGGTGATGCCCCAGGTCCGCGGCCCGGGGAAGAGGCCCCAGCGCATCCCGAGCCCGCCGACGACGATCGCCAGCATGTACGGGACGTACATCAAGACCAGGAACGTGACCGTGCGGTCGGCGACCGTGCGCCGGTCCATCCCGGCTTGGCGCAGCGCCCACGCCGTGAGGACGAGGCCGCCGGCGCCGCCGGCCGCCAGGATCCGCGTCGCGGCGAGTCCAGCCAGGGTGATCTGGTAGCTCGCGGCGAGGTCGATGCGCTGGTTGCCGCCGACGCGGTAGACGCCGCGGAACATCAACACGTAACCCGCGAACGACAGCAGCGCGAACCCGAACGACGCCGCCAGCCACAACGGCTGGCCATCGCGGAGCTTGCCGAAGTCATCCTGGATGCCTGGGATGAGCGGCAGCCCGACGTACAGCGCCAGCATCACGACGAGCGCCGCGAGCACTGCGACGACCAGCTGGCCGCGCCGGAGCGCGATGCCCGGGCCTTCGTCGTCCTCCTCATCGGAGGACGGCGTCGCGACGTCGGCAAGCGGCGCCGTCGACGCGATCACGCGCGGGGCGCGCTCGTCGGCAGGGAGCGCTGCAGAGGGGCGCTCCCCGGCGGCATCGCCGGACGCTTGCGCCTCGCCGCTGCCGTGTGTTGGCCCGGACGGCTGCATTCCGGTGCGAGTCTAGAGCGGCGCCCCGGCGTGAGTCCGATCGCCCGGTTCCGACCCGCCGACCTCGGCGTGCCCACGCGCGACGCGCCCGCGGACCGCCAGGAAACCGCCAGCGGGCGCCAGTTCACGCGGTCAACATCCACACCGACCGGCTCATAGTTAGAATCCCGCCGGTCGTGCCCGCTCAGTCTTCAGTCGGCCGCCTGCGCCGGGGTGTCGCCCCGCTCGCAGCCGCCGCCACAGCCACACTTCTGTTCGCCGAAACCGCTTCGGCCAACTGGATCGCTCCCGAGCACGGTGGATCGCCGAACGCCGATGCGATCCACTCGCTCTACGTGATCCTTCTGGTCGTCGGCCTGATCGTCTTCTTCCTCACGGAAGGGCTTCTGCTCTACACGCTCTGGAAGTTCAAGGCCAGCCGCGGCCACGAGGCCAAGCAGATCCACGGCAACACCAAGCTCGAGATCGGCTGGACCAGCGGTGCGGCGATCCTCGTGATCATCCTCGCGATCGTCTCCTTCGCCAAGCTCGGCGAGATCCGCAACCCGCCGAACAGCGACGCGGCCGGCTTCAAGGTCCAGCCCATCGCCGCGGACCCGGGCACGAACCAGAAGCTCCCGCCGAACAAGCAGGGCCTCCACATCAAGGTCACGGGCTACCAGTACGGCTGGCGCTACACGTACGACGACGGCGACCCGACGACGCGCGACCCGTACACCTACCGCGACCTGTACGCGCCGACGCAGACCACGGTCCTCCTGAGCATCACGTCGCAGGACGTCATCCACTCCTGGTGGATCCCGGAGCTCGGCGGCAAGTTCGACGCTGTCGACGGCTTCCGCAACTGGACCTGGTTCAAGATCCCGGCCGACAAGGCCGGCTTGAGCTTCCGCGGCCAGTGCGCCGAGCTGTGTGGCCGCAACCACGCGAACATGACCGCGTCGGTCAAGGCGCTGTCCCCCACGGACTTCGCTGCCTGGCTGGCGGAGAAGAAACTCGAACTCGACCAGTCCGCCAAGGACGCCGCCGTGCAGCGCGCCGTGGTCGACGCCGGCGAAGAACTGAAGTAGCGGACGGAGATTGACGATGGCTGCCGCTGACGTGACCACCACCAAGACCACCGAGCAGACGCTTCCCGCGGTTCCGCTCCTCACCGCGCACTCGGTTGAGCGCGAAGACACGGGCTGGCGCTCGTGGGTGCTGACCACCGATCACAAGAAGATCGGGATCATGTACATCATCGCCGCCCTGGTCTTCTTCGTCCTGGGCGGGACCGAGGCGCTGCTGATCCGCCTCCAGCTGGGCACCCCGGACAACACGCTCCTGGATCCCCAGACCTACAACGCGATGTTCACGATGCACGGGACGACGATGGTCTTCCTGTTCGTCATCCCGATCATGGCGGGCTTCGGCAACTACTTCGCACCGCTGCAGATCGGCGCGCGAGACATGGCCTTCCCGAAGCTGAACGGCCTGTCGTTCTGGTTCTACATGGCCGGTGGCATCGTCTTCTACTCGTCGCTGTTCTTCGGCGCTCCGGAAGCCGCCTGGACCACCTACGCGCCGCTCTCTGACGACGCGTTCACCCCCGGCTTCGGCACCGACGCCTGGATCTTCCTCGTCCACCTCACGGGTATCTCGTCGCTCGTCGGCGCGATCAACTTCGTGGTGACGATCGCCAACATGCGCGCGCCCGGCATGGGCTGGGGCCGGATGCCGATCTTCGTCTGGACGATCCTGATCTACTCGGTGATGCTGATCATCGCCCTGCCGGTCATCGCCGTCGGCGCGACGCTCCTGCTGACCGACCGCCACTTCGGCACGCACTTCTACGACGTCGCCGGCGGCGGCGACCCGATGCTGTGGCAGCACCTCTTCTGGTTCTTCGGCCACCCCGAGGTGTACATCATGATCATCCCGGGCTTCGGGATCATCTCCGAGGTCCTGCCGGTCTTCTCGCGCAAGCCGATCTTCGGCTACAAGGCCGTCGCGGCCGCCACGGCCTCGATCGCCTTCCTCGGCACCCTCGTGTGGGCGCACCACATGTTCACCACCCCGAGCCCGACGGCCGTGCTGGTGTTCTTCATGATCGGTTCGTTCCTGATCGGCGTCCCGACCGGCGTCAAGATCTTCAACTGGATCTTCACGCTCTACCAGGGCGCCATCGAGTTCAAGACGCCGCTGCTGTTCTCCGTCGGCTTCCTGTCGATGTTCCTCATCGGCGGCATCTCGGGCATCGTCCTCGCGACCTTCCCGATCGACTGGCAGCTGCACGACTCGTACTTCGTGGTCGCGCACTTCCACTACGTCCTCGTCGGTGGCGCGATGTTCTCGATCACGGCGGGCCTCTACTACTGGTACCCGAAGATGACGGGCCGCATGATGAGCGAGCGCCTCGGCAAGTGGTCCTTCTGGTTCATGTTCGTGGGCTTCAACGTCACGTTCCTGATCCAGCACTCGCTCGGCCTCGACGGCATGCCGCGCCGCATCTACGAGTACGGCGACATCGGCAACTGGGGCACCTGGAACCTGATCTCGACGATCGGCTCGTTCATCCTCGGCGTCGGCCTGCTCCTCTCGATGATCAACGGCTACCGCTCGCTCAAGAACGGCGCCATCGCCGGCCCCGACCCGTGGCGCGCGAACACGCTCGAGTGGTTCATCCCCTCGCCGCCGCCTGCCAACAACTTCGACGTCGTGCCGACGGTCCGCTCCGTCGAGCCGCTCAAGGACATCCGCCAGGAAGTCGCGAGCCGTTCGCAGACGGGCACCGCTGAGGCCGCTCCGGCCCCGGCCGCTCACTGACCCACGTGGGAGCGACCTCCGTCACCGTCGCCGCGGCCGAACGGCCGCGGAGCATCCAGCTGGCGCTGGACCTCTTCGAGCTCACGAAGCCGAAGGTCCAGAGCCTGCTGCTGCTGACCACCGTCACCTCGATGTACGTCGCGGGCCTGCCGTCGGTGCAGCTCGTGCTGCTCACGGTGCTCGGCGGCTACATGTGCGCTGGCGCCGCCGGCGCCGTGAACCACTGGTACGACCGCGACATCGACATCCAGATGGGCCGCACCGCCGACCGGCCGATCCCTTCCGGGCGCGTGTCGCCTGCCGTGGCGCTCGGCTGGGGCGGGTTCCTCCTGGTCGGCAGCATGGTGCTGCTCGGCCTGACGGTGAACTGGCTCACGGCCCTGCTCTCGCTGGCTGGATTCGTCTGGTACGTCTTCGTCTACACGATGTGGCTCAAGCGCCGCACGCCGCAGAACATCGTCTGGGGCGGGGCCGCCGGCGCCTTCCCTGCGATGGCTGGCTGGGCTGCGGTGCAGGGCAACATCACCGTCACGTCGGTCGCGCTCTTCGCCATCGTCTTCCTCTGGACCCCGCCCCACTTCTGGGCGCTGTCGCTGCTGATGAAGGACGAGTACGCGAAGGTCGGCGTGCCGATGCTGCCGGTCGTCCGCGGCGAAGACGCCACCCGCGTCTGGATCTCGATCAGCACCGTCGTGCTGGTCGCGAGCTCGCTGGTGCCCTACTTCACCGAAGACATGGGCGGCCGCTACCTCTCGACGGCGCTGATCCTCGGCGCGGTCTTCCTGATCGGCGCAGAGCTGCTGCGCCGCCACCCGAGCCGCCAGCTCGCGCTGCGCGTCTACCTCTTCAGCCTGCTCTATCTCGCCCTTCTGTTCGGCGGGATGGTTTGCGACCTGCGCCTCTAAGGCTCATGCCGCGCACTTCCACCCTCAATCTCGATCGTTAGACTGGTCAGCCAATGGACAAGCAACTCGTGAAGAGCAACTTCCGGGTCACGATCATCTCGTCGCTCGTCGCCCTGGTGATGTTTGGCGCCGGCTTCGTCGCCTCGGTCATCTACGTCGGAGGTACGCCGTAATGGCTACCGAGCGCAAGCTCCCGCCCGTCGGTGAGGAGATCCACCTCCCCGGCCTGAGCGCCCAGCCGCTGATGGTCGCGGTCACGTCGACCATCGCCCTGCTCGGCGTCACGATGGCCACCCCGGTGTTCTTCATCATCGGCATCACGGGCCTGCTGATCACGCTGTACCTCTGGATCCGCGACGCGGTCGTCGAGTTCAAGGCACTGCCCGAGCACCATGACCACGGTCACGACGACCACGGCCATGACGGCCACGCCGAGCCCGCTGCCGCAGCCCCCGCGCTCGACAAGGCCGACGCCGCCCCGGAGCACTGAGCTTCTCCGGCGCCCCGCGCCGGTTTTCGCGGTTCAGCACCGCAACCACTTCTACGGGCACCGCATCGCGGTGCCCGTCGTCGTTTGAGGGCAGCGCGAGGCCTCAAACGCAGCGGCCTCCTCGTCGATCGAGCCGGGCCCGCGGGTCGTCCACCGAGAGCTGGTGGAACCCGAACGGCGCCGGCGAGCCGAGGGCTGGCCGTATTAGAGCGGCTCGCTAAGCGCTAGCGCCTGCGGGCTTGCGGTGCATCTGCATCGCGATCGGCTCCCAGGCGGCGACGATGTCGCGGATCGAGACAACGCCAACGACCTCGTAGCCGTCGACGACGACCAGATGGCGGCAACGGCCGCGGAGCATCATCTGCGCCGCCTGCTCGAGCGGCCAGCTCGGAACGGCGATGGAGGTGTCGCGAGCCATGTGGTTGGCGACGATCTCCTTGTCGAGGTCGAGCCCTGCGGCCACCGCCTTGACGATGTCGCGCTCAGCGACGATGCCCGGACCCATACCGTCGGGATCGTTGATAACGGCCGACCCGACCCCACGCTCGGCCATCTTCTCGGCCGCTTCCCGCAACGTATGCCCCGGTCCGACGGTGAGGACCACCGCCGACATCGCTTCGCTAACCATCGCCATCGCCGTACTGCTCTCCCAATAGGTGGCCGGGACGAGCGCGAATGCCCACTTGACACCGATGCTACGGCGCGTTCCCCGGCGCCGGATCTCGAATCCGGCCGCCGGACCATATCGCATCAATCGTCACAATGTCCACCCTCGACACCGGCAACCGGCGTTGCTTGTCGCGCAAGCGGGCTATGGTTGGACATGCGCCGTGTCATACCCGCCAGCGACCGGGAATGACCGTCAGGCTCGCGCGCAAAAGCAGGCTTGTTGAACCACTTGCTTGCGGACGCAACGAACCAGGCGCTATAGTTGCTATTGCAAGCACACACGCGCCAGGATCCGCCTCCCACGAGGCTAGGCGCATTCGAGCCCGGAGTGTCCACCGGGAACCCCACCTCGATGCGCCGACGATCGCCCACCCACGCGACGTACAACACCGAGACCCCCAGTCGAGGTACCCATGACAGAGCATCGCGCCTCAACCATCGCCAGCCGTACCGCCCTCTATCGCGAGGCGGTGTCGGTCATCGAAGCCGACTACGCCAACACGCTCACGCTCGACGACATCGCGGTCAAAATCGCGTCGTCGCGCCGCCAGCTGCAGCGAGCCTTCGCCGAGGTCGGTGAAACGACCTTCCGAGACGTCCTCACGGCCGTCCGGATGGATCGCGCCGCCGAACTCCTGACCGATCCGCGCTATTCCGTGCGCAGCGTCGCGTTCCAGGTCGGCTACCGCCAGCCCGCGCAGTTCGCCAAGGCGTTCCGCCGCCACCACGGCCTTTCGCCGTCGGAGTTCCGCGTGCGCCGCCGCTTCGGCCTCGACGAGCCGCAGAGCGCGGGCCTCGAGTCCCGCTCCTACCTGCTGGCCTAACACCTCGCGAGTCGCGGCCCACCCGGTGTGGGCCGCCTCGCCTGCCCGCCTTGGTAGGGTTTGCGCCGTGAAGCAGCGTTACCGGTTCCGCACGCCCTCGAGCGGCCGCGAGCTCATCCTCGAGGCCGATCCCGAGCTGGTCTACCACGACCATGTCAGCGGTGAAAAGCTCGAAGTCATCGGCAAGGTCCTGCCGCTCGCGCCCTCCAAGTCGAATCTGCCGTGGTCCGTGGCCACGCTCCGCATCTGCCCGCACTGCGGCTCGATGGCGCAGCGCGACCTGAACGAGTGCCCCACCTGCGGTCGCCGCATGACGGCGCTCGCCGACTAGGAGCGCCTGCTCCATGCGCCTGCCGGCCACACGCGGCAGCATGCTCGCCGTTCTCGCGGCCACCGTCCTCGCGGGCTGTGGCGGCGGGACCGAGGTCGCCCCTGAGCCGGCTGGCAGCCCGGATGTCGTCCCGCCCACCGGCGACGTGACCACGCTGGCGGCGAGCGGCTCTACGCCGTCGACGACGCCTGACGAGACCACGCCGGAGACGACGCCGACGACGCCGACCGATACCTCGACGGGCAGCAGCTCCACGAGCACCGGCTCGGGATCGAGCGGCGGCACGACGACCGGCAGCGGTTCGACCGGCTCGGGATCCAGCGGCGGCACGACCACCGGAGGCGGCGCCGGCGCGACCGGCGGCACGGGCACGTCGGGCAACACCGGCGGCACGGGCACCAGCGGCGGTGGCAGCACCGGCAGCGGCGGCTCGAGCTCCGGTGGCGACTTCTGTGAACTGAATCCTGGCGTCTGCTGATCGCTCCGATCCGCCCGGTTCTGTGTTGGAACCCCCTGATGAAACATCGTCATCTCCTCCCCCTCCTCGCGCTGCTCGCTGCGCTCCTCGCTCCGGCGGCCGCTACGGCCGGCGTCACGGAGATCGCCCCGCTCGGCACGAACACCGCCGGATGCCCCGGGTTCGCTGAGAACGAGTGCGGCATCCTCGTGGTCCGCCAGACTGGCTTCCAGGCCAAGGTCGGCACGACGAAGGCCTTCACGACGGCCAAGACCTCCGGCCATGTCGTCGCCTGGTCGGTCTCGCTCGTCTCCGTGGCGGCGTCGAAGGTCAAAGAGGTCAACGACAAGTACGGCGGCGCGCCGCGGGCCGCGGTCGTGATCCTCGCGCCGCTCGGCAAGTCGAAGTTCAAGGTCGTGCAGAAGGGGCCGCTCGTCGACCTCACCAAGTACCTCGGCACCACCCCCACCTTCGCGCTCCCCACCGCGCTCCCGATCAAGGCGGGCCAGGTGGTCGGCATCACGATCCCAACCTGGGCTCCGCTGCTGCAGCTCGGCCTCGGCAGCGACACGTCGTGGCGCTCGAGCAAGCCACTCAAGGAATCGGTCGCCAAGGACTACCGCCCGCAGCGGGCGCTGGTCGGCACGAGCACCGAAGCCTCGTTTGCGGCGCTCTACCAGCGTGCCCGCATGGCGTACAGCGCCGTGATGGTGCCGACGCCGACGCCGGCGAAGAGCAAGCCGAAGACGAAGTAGCGCCGGCGATCACGGGCGTGTCGCGGGAGGACACTAGAGTCCTCCGGCGTGTCCCACGCGATCGTCACCCGCGCGCTCGAGAAGCGCTACCCCAAGGGCGGAACCTACGCGGTCCAGGGCGTCGATCTCGACGTCGCTGACGGCGAGGTCTACGGCTTTCTCGGCCCCAACGGAGCTGGCAAATCGACGACCGTCCGGCTGCTGGTCACGCTGCTGCGGCCCACGGGCGGCACCGCGTTCGTCGCCGGGCATGACGTGGTCAAGGACCCGGCCGCCGTCCGGGCGAGCATCGGCGTCGCGCTCCAAGACGCGGCGATCGATCCGCTGATGACCGGGCGCGAGCTGCTTGAGCTCCAAGCCGTGCTGCATGGCCTCTCGCGCCGAGAGTCTGCCCCGCGCGGCGCGCTGCTGCTGGAACGCGTCGGGCTGTCCGAGGCCGGCGACAAGCGCGTCGGCGAGTACTCCGGCGGCATGCGCCGGCGCCTCGACCTCGCGATGGCGCTGATCCACGAGCCGAAGGTCCTCTTCCTCGACGAGCCGACGACGGGCCTGGATCCGTCAAGCCGCCTGCTGCTGTGGGCCGAGGTGCGCCGCCTCCGCGACCAGGGCACGACCGTCTTCCTGACTACGCAGTACCTCGAAGAGGCCGACCAGCTCGCCGACCGCGTCGGCATCATCGCTGGCGGGCGCCTCGTCGCCGAGGACACCCCCGCGGCGCTGAAGGCCGAGGTCGGGCGCCCGCACGTGCACGTGGTGCTCAACGATCCGGCCGACCGCGCGCAGGCCCTCCAGGCGGCGACCGCCGTCGGGGATCCGCGCCCGGGGGTCACGGACTCCTGCATGGACGTGACCGTCGACGACGGCTCCCACGAGCTGCCGGCGCTGGTCCGCGCGCTCGACGACGCAGGCATCGCGGTCGCGGGCCTCGACGTGGTCCGGCCCACGCTCGATGACGTGTTCCTGCAGAAGACGGGCGAGCACCTGGCTGAGGAGCCGGTGGTTTGAGCGCCTCCGTCCTGACCGGGCCGCGCCGCCTCTCGGCGCCGTCCGTCGCGCTCGCCCTCCGCGCGCTGCGGCTCACGCTGCGCCGCCCGCAGTTCCTGATCCCGCTGTTCCTGATGCCGTCGATCTTCCTCGCGGTCAACACCGGCGGCCTCTCGGCGACGACTCGGCTGCCGGGGTTTCCGGAGACGAGCAGCTTCCTGGCGTTCCAGCTGCCCGCCGCGATGGTGCAGTCGCTGATGCTCAGCGGCCTCCAGGCAGGGATCGCCGTGGCGCTCGAGATCGAGTCAGGCTTCTTCGACCGCATCGTGACCGCGCCGGTGCCACGGCTCGCGATCGTGGCCGGGCGCCTGATGGCCGCCGCGGTGCTGGGCGCCGGCCAGGTGCTGTTCTTCCTGCTCCTCGGACTGGTGTTCGGCGCCGATATGGCCGGCGGGGCCCCAGGCTTCGTCGTCGTGGTCATCCTGGGCGCGCTGGCCGCCGTCGCGTTCGCCGCCATCGGCCTCGCGATCGCGTTCCGCGCGCGGCAGGCGTCGATCGTGCAGGGCCTGTTCCCGTTCGTGTTCGCGGTGCTCTACCTCTCGTCGGCGTTCTTCCCGCAGGAGCTGCTCGCTCCGCCCGCCGACACGATCTCGGCGATCAACCCCCTGAGCTACATCGCCGAGGGTCTGCGCACGCCGATCGCGTTCGGCATGGAGTGGGTGCCGATCCTCGAAGGGTTCTTCGTCACGTTCGGGGTGATCGCTGTCGCAAGCGCCGCCGCGGTCGCAGGCATGCGCTGGAGGCTCGCTGATGCCGCCTGAGACGCTGCCCGCCGGTCTGGACGACCCGTCGGCCCCGGCAGCCTCGTCAACGGCCCATTCGGGCCGTTTGCTGGATCCCAGCGCCGTCCGTGTGCTTGTCCGCCGTGGATTCAACGAGATCCTGCGCGTCCCGGGCGCCTCGATCCCCGGCGTCGTCTCGCCCGCCATCTTCCTCCTCGGGCTCACGCTCGTTTTCGGCGAAGCGACCGAGCTGCCGGGCTATGGGACCGACAGCTTCCTGGCGTTCGTGCTGCCGGTCGCGCTCCTACAGAGCGCCGGCTTCACCGGCGGCGCGACGGGCGTGAACCTCGGCCGCGACATCGAGCAGGGTTGGCTTGACCGCCTGCTGCTCTCCCCGACGAGCCGCTCGTCGATCCTCGCCGGGCTCGTGCTGTCGGCTGCGGCGCGCGTCTTCATCCCCGTCCCGCCGCTGCTCGTGATCGCGGTGATCGTCGGCGCGCCAGCGCCGAACGCGCTCGAGCTGCTCGTGATCTTCACGCTCGTCCCGATGTTCTCGGCCGTCGCCGCGACCTGGGGCTCGGTCCTCGCCCTCAAGCTCCGCAGCCAGCAGGCGTCGCCGCTGATCCAGGCATCGATCCTCAGCACCGTCCTCTTCTCGACGTCGTACGCGCCGCTGGAGCTGCTCCAGCCGTGGATGCAGACGATCGCCGAGATCAACCCGGTGACGTATGTGATCGAGGGGCTCCGGGAGTGCTTCGTCGGCGAGCTGACCGTGGAAGCGGCGCTCGAGGCCTACGGCGCGCTCATCGCGATCGGCGTCGTCGTGACCGCGCTGGCGCTGGCTCGCCTGCGGCGCTACGAACGCTGAGCGCCGCCGTCGCGCACGCCGGCGCCCGTGGGGCTTAGGGCTGGCCGTCGCCGCGCGCGGCTAGGAGGTCGACCGCAGCACGGCGGCGGCTGCCGCGATGTCTTCGGAGTCGCCGGGATGGGGCAACCACGGCAGCTGCAGCGGGTCGGCCTGGTAGCGCGGGATCACGTGCAGGTGGAAGTGGAAGACGGTCTGCCAGGCATGCTCGCCGCAGGAGTTCAGGAGGTTGACGCCGTCGGCTCCGAGGCCGCGCACGGCGCGCCGAGCGATCCGCTGCCCCATCCGGACGCAGGCCGCGAGATCCTCTTCGTCGATCTCCAGGACGTTGTCGGCGTGCACGCGTGGGATCACGAGCGTGTGGCCGCGCGTCGCGGGGTTGATGTCCATGAACGCGATCACGCGGTCGTCCTCGTCGACCTTCGTCGCCGGGATCCGGCCGCTCACGATGGCGCAGAAGATGCAGTCGTCAGGCACAGCCGCAGGCTAACGCGCGTCAGCGGCGGAGCGCGCGACCGCCAAGGCAGCGTCCGCGGTCAGCGCCGGGTCGACGAACTGCGCGCGCCGCTGGGCATCGAGCGCGTCGGCCAGCCACCGGCCGCCAGGACGGCCGAGGGCCTGCATGAGCGCGTCGCCGTCGAGCAGCGGTGACGGCGCCCCGCCAGACTCGCGCCACGCGATCGCTTCGGGCAGCAGCTCGCGGGTGAGCTCGGCGTGCGCTTCGATGGCTTCTTCGGCGCGGCGTCCGCGCGTCGCCAACCGGTCGGCGAGCGCCAGCACGGTGACCTCGACCTCCATCGGGTCGCAGCGGCGCAGGTAGTCGTAGACGCCGCCGCGGTCGAGCGGCCTGGCGTGCACGAGGAAGCCGAGGCGCAGGTGGTTGAGCGTCAGCGACTGCACGGCCCGCACGACGCGCCGCGGCACGCGCAGGCGTTCGAGGATCTGGCCGGCGAGCTTCTCTCCCGCGCGATCGTGGTTCGGGAAGCCGATCATGCCGCGCGACTCGTCGACCACGCGCGTCTGCGGCTTGGCGATGTCGTGCAGCAGCGCCCCAAAGCGCATCGCCTCGCGGACCGACCAGCCGCCGCCGATCTCCTCGTCCAGGCGCGCGGTGGCCCAGGCTGCCGAGTCGGCGTCGACGTACGACGCCAGGTTCGACTCCAGCGCGAGGCTGTATTCGAGCACTTCCCGCGTGTGGCCGCCGACGTCGAGGTGGTGGTATTTGCTCTGGGTGACGCCGTCGAGCGCGGAAACTTCAGGCAGGACCGCGTCGGTGCCGCCGAGCGCGCGCATGGCAGCCAGGCCCTGCAGCGGGTCCTCCCCCGCCATGAGCCCGCGGATCTCTGCGCCGATCCGTTCGCCGGCGACCTGCACGAGCAACGGCGCTGCGTCGCGGGCGAGCTGCGCGGTCGCGCCGTCGATCCGCCACGGGCCGCCGGAGACGGTCCGCGCGATCCGCAGGACGCGCAGCGGATCGTCGCGCATCGCATCGGGGCTGCAGGCGCGCAGGGTGCGCAGCTCCAGATCGGCGACTCCGCTGGCTTCGGCGACGAGATCGGCGTGATCGAAGTCGGGCCAGGCCGCCGCCGCGTCGAGCGGCAGGGCGAGGGCGTTGATCGTCAGATCGCGGCGGCGCAGATCGGCGGCCAAGCCGCCCGTGTGGAGCGGCATCACGTCGACCTGCAGCCCGGTCGCGGCGGTCACGCGGTAGCCGCCGAACCGGTCTGAGAGGGCGAACCGCGGTGCGCCGAGGACCTCGCTGACGCGTTTGGCGACCGGTGAGGGATCGCCGTCGACGGCGAGGTCGAGGTCGAGCGGCTCGAGCTTGCCCAGCAGGACATCGCGGATCGCGCCGCCGACGAGCCAGGCCCGGCCGGGAGCCGCGTCCTGCGCGGCAGCCAGAGCGGTGCGGGCGAGCTGCGCGGCTGAGGTGGCGCCGGCGCTCACCGGCGCGGCAGCCGCGACCCCAGGCCGCAGGTGATCTCGTAGTTGATGGTGCCGATCGCCCGGGCGAGGTCCTCCGCGATGATCCGCTCCCCGCCCTGGCTGCCGATGAGGACGGCCTCCGTGCCGACCGGGACGGGTTCGGCGCCGAGGTCGACGGCGACGCTGTCCATGCTCACCGTGCCGACGAGCCGGCAGCGGCGGCCACCGACGAGGGCGTCGGCGCGGCCGGTGAAGCCACGGCGCCACCCGTCGGCGTACCCGACGGGGATGACGCCGACGTAGCCGTCTGCGGGCGCGACCCAGCGGCGTCCGTAGCCGGTGCTCTGGCCGGCGCGCACGTGGCGGACCGCGCCGATCGCGGCGCGCAGCGACAGGGCCGGCTGCAGCTCACGCGAGCCGGGGTCGGCGCCGAACGGGTCGAGGCCGTAGATCGAGACGCCCGGCCGGACGAGGTCGAAGTGCGACGCCTCGTCGCGCAGGATCGCCGCGCTGTTGGCCGCGTGCACGACGGCCTCCGGCGCGATCGCGCGCGCGTCGGCCACCCAAGCCCGGAACGCGGCGAGCTGCTCGCCGAAATAGGTGTCGCCGAGCTCGTCGGCGGTCGCGAAGTGGGTCATCGCGCCGGCGGGCTCGATCCCGGGCGTGTCGACGCAGCGGCGGAGCAGCGCCAGCGCGCCTTCGCGGTCGCGGGTGCCGAGGCGGCCCATGCCCGTGTCGAACTTGACGTGCACGCGAGCGCCGCCGAGCGCTGCGGCCGCGTCGATGGTCTCCTCGGTCCAGGCGACGATGTCGGCGTCGGCGGCCAGGACGGCTCCGAGTTCCGGACCGGTGAGCGGGCCGAGCACGAGGAGGCGCGCGTCGATGCCAGCGGCACGCAGCTCTGCCGCTTCGGCGGCGGTGGCGACGGCGAGCCAGGTCGCGCCGCCCTCGAGTGCCGCGCGGGCGGCCGTGACCGCGCCGTGGCCGTAGCCGTCAGCCTTCACGACGGCGCAGCACGCCGACCGCGGCGCGGCGCCCGCCATGCGGGCGACGTTGGCGGAGATCGCGGCGGCGTCGACCACCACGCGGGCCCGCTCGGCGAGCGAGGTGAGCGATGCGGCCTGGGGGACGTCCGGCATCGAAAGAATGTAGCGGCGCCGCTACCGGCGCGCCGCCGGGACGTGCTCAGCGACGTCCCACGCGACCACTCCGTCGACGCTGCCGGCG
>JAEYAL010000147.1 GCA_023404805.1 Actinomycetes bacterium
CCGCCGGACGGCGCCGCCGCCGCCGCGGCGCCGGCGCCGCCGAGGACGCTCGGGTCCGCCAGCACCGTCACTGCGATCCACGCCGACGAGATCGCACCCGTGCAGTAGTACTTCGTGCCGCTGAGGCGCAGGGTGCCGTCGGCCGCGCGCGTCAGCCGCGTGCGGAGGTCCTGCGCGTGCTGGCCACCCCGCTCCGCTGCCGCGTTGCCGATCCGCCCGCCGCCGAGGATCACCTCGGCGAGGGTGCGCTTCGCCTCATCCGAGCCCAGCTCCCACAGCGCGCTGGGGAACAGGAAGTGCACCTGCGGGATCTGGGCGATCGCCGGGTCGACGGCCGCGATGATCCGGATCACCTCGGCGAGCGTGCGCGACCCGAGGCCTGGCCCGCCGAGCTCTGGCTGCAGCGTGATCGACAGCAGGCCGCTGCGCCCGAGCGCCGCGAGCTGCGACCACGGCACGCCGCCGGCACGCTCACGCTCGATGATGCCGACGCGGATCGACTCCGCGTACGCGTGCGCCGCAGCGACCGCCTCCTCATGCGTCGTGAAGACCGGCGGACGCGACGCGTGGCTATCGGGTCCGTGGCCGAGCTTCGCCTTCGCCGCGAGCGCCGGAGTCTCCGCCGGGCTAGCCACGGGCGCCGACCGGGTCGGGCAGCGGGCCGAGCCCCTGCGTCGGATCGGGCACCGCGGAGGGCTCCAGCCCCGCCTCGATCTCGAGCTCGCGCACGATCGGCAGCACCGTCTTGCCGAACGCCTCGACCTCCTCCTGGAAGTGCAGGAACCCGCCGAGGATCAGGTCGACGCCGATCTTGCGGTAGTCGACGATCCGGCGCGCGACCGTCTCCGGCGTGCCGATCAGCTGGGTGCGGAAGCCGTCGTTGTACTGGACGAGGTCTTCGAACTTTGAGTCGGCCCACATGCCGGTCTTGTCGCCGGTCGACGGGCCCGCCTGCTGCACCGCGGAGCCGAAGCCCTCGACCGCTTCGACGTGCGCCTTGGCGATGATCTCGCGGAGCTGCTCCTCGGCTTCTTTCTGCGTGTCACGCACGATGATGAAGCCGTTGAGGCCGAACTTCGGCGGCGCCGGGCGGCCCGCATCGGCGGCGATGCGCCCGAGGTCGTCGAGCTGCTCCTGCACGCCCTCGAAGGTCTTGCCGTTCGAGAAGTACCAGTCGGCGTAGCGGCCGCCGTTGCCGCGGGCCGCCGTCGAGTTGCCACCCTGGAAGATCTCCGGGTGCGGGCGGCCGGGGAGGTCGAGCGGCTTGGGTTTGAGGTTGAAGTCGCGGATCCGGTAGAAGTCGCCGGCCAGCTGGGCGTCGTCGCTGGTCCAGATCTCGCGCAGCGCCTGGATGAACTCGGCCGACCGGCGGTAGCGCTCGTCGTGCTCCAGCCACGGCTCGCCAAGCTGGCGGAACTCGTCCTTGAACCAGCCCGAGACGACGTTCACCGCGACGCGCCCGTTTGAGATGTGGTCGGCGGTCGCCAGCCACTTCGCGAGGACGCCCGGCTGCCACAGCCCCGGGTGCACCGCCGCGATCAGCTTGAGCTTCTGCGTGGCGAGCAGCAGCGCGAGCGAGAACGAGGTCGACTCATGCTGGAACTCCGCGCCGTACGACGCGGTGTACCGCACCTGCGAGAGCGCGTATTCGAAGCCCGACCGCTCCGCGATCTGCGCGAGCCGCGCGTTGTACTCGTAGCTCCAGTCGGTGTGCTGCTCGATCGTCGAGACGACCAGGCCGCCGCTCACATTGGGCACCCAGTAGGCGAACTTGATGGCGTTCTGTGTCGGATCCGTCGGCATACGCCGAATTGTGGACTGGATTTGTCGTATTTACGCCAGCGCGTTGCCGACCGGACCCGATCGGGTGCCGGCTGGGCGCGTCGCCATCCGCCGTCCCCCGCTCACCGCTTCCGCCCGCTTGTGCCCGCTGCGAGCCCGTGTCTGACCGAAGCAGCCGGGCCGCGCCGCGCGGCGCGAGCCGTAGACCGAACCCAACACCACGAGCAGCTGCGGCGCAGGCCGCCTGCGGCGGCTCGAGGGGTCCGAGCACACGAACGGAGGAGGACCAGATGGCGACCGCTACAACGGGTCAGACACCGACAGGGACCGACGACATCAAGGCCAAGGCCGCAGATGCCGCCGATCAGGCCAAGGAGAAGCTGCAAGACGCGGCAGAGCAGGCGAAGGAGCAAGCCAGCAGTCAGGCTGGCAAGGCCAAGGGCCGCGTGCGCGACCAGCTCGACCAGCGCTCGACGGAGTTCGGTCAGCGGGCTGGGTCGACGGCGGGCGACCTGCGCAGCGTGAGCGAGCAGCTGCGCCAGCAAGGCAAGGACCAGCCCGCCGACCTCGCCGACCAGGTCGCCGAGCGCATCGACCGCGCGGCGTCGTACCTGACCGACAACGGCCCTGACCGCTTGCTGAGCGACGCCGAGCGCGTGGGGCGTGAGAAGCCCTGGGCGGTCATCGCCGGCGGCCTCGCGCTCGGCTTTGCCGTATCGCGTCTGCTCAAGAGCTCCAGCGCCGACCGCTACCACGGCAGCTCGCCCAGCAACGGCGGTGGCCCGGGCGCCCAGCCGGCCGTCAGCGGGCGCTCAGGCGCGACGACCCCGAGCCGCCCGGCGGCGGAGTACAGCGGCGTCGAAAGCGCGCCCGCCGGCGCAGGGGCGGCGTCGAGGCCGGTCTCGTCCTCAGCTGCGTCGCCACTCGACGACGTGGCCGCCGACGCCGCCCGCCTGGAACCGCTGACGGCGCCTCCAGCGCCGGCGACGCCGGCCCCCGTGACCACCACCACGCACCGCGACCGCGAGAACGGACTGGGCAGCGATGGCCTTTCCTGAACACGCCCCGCGCACGTCGCTGAACCCGAACGGCCACCAAGGGGAGCTGCGCGGCGAGTCGATCGCAGCGCTCCTCAAGCAGCTGTCCGAGCAGACGGCGACGCTCGTCAAACAGGAGCTCGATCTCGCGCGGGCCGAGCTCACCGAGGGCGGCAAAGAAGCCGGCGTCGGCGCCGGCTTGCTCGGTGGCGGCGGGCTGATCGCGATCTTCGCGTTCGGCGCGCTCACGGCGGCGCTCATCGCCGCGCTCGCCACCGGCATGCCCACGTGGCTCGCCGCGCTGATCGTGGCGGTCGTCTACGGCATCGCCGCGGGCATCCTCGCGATCACCGGCAAGAAGCGGGTCACCCAAGCGACACCGCCTGCCCCGCAAACCGTCGAAACCCTGAAGGAGGACGTGCAATGGGCCAAGACCCACAAGCCATCCGCGACCAGATAGCGGAGACCCGCGACCAGATGGCCGAAACAGTGGAAGCGATCGGCTACAAGGCCGACGTGAAGGCGCGGACCAAAGAGAACGTGCACGACAAGGTCGGAGCGGTGACAGGCCGCGTCACGGCTGTGAAGGAGAAGATCGTGGGACAGGCAGGAACCGTGGCCGACCAGGCCTCGAGCGGCCAGGACCTCAAGGAGACCGCCGCCGAGAAGCTCGACGACGTGAGGGGCACCGTGAGCGACGGCGCTGACACCGCCAAGCAGAACGCCCGGCAGGCGGCGAGCCTCGCGCAGGAGAACCCGCTCGGGCTCGCCATCGGCGCCGTCGCCCTCGGCTTCCTCGGCGGCCTGCTCGTGCCCTCCACGCGCGTGGAGAACGAAAAGATCGGCCCGATCGCGGACCAGCTCAAGGAGCAGGCCCGCGACGCCGGGCACGA
Organism: Actinomycetes bacterium; assembly: GCA_023404805.1. Lineage (GTDB taxonomy): Bacteria > Actinomycetota > Thermoleophilia > Solirubrobacterales > Solirubrobacteraceae > JAGIBJ01. The sequence goes on from JAEYAL010000147.1 coordinate 3,713, forward strand.
GGCGTTCGACCGTGGCAAGCATGTGGCCGAGGACGCGGTGCACGCCGCGCAGGAGGCTGCCCAGGAAGCGGCACACGCTGCCGCTTAGGAGGACCGGGTGCTGGCCAGGTGGGGGCCGGCACCCGTCCGCTGACGCTGGAGCGGGGCGCCCATGAAGGGCGCCCCGCCAGCGCCCACTACTCGGGCTGGAAGACGCCCGTCTCCACGATCGACGTGAAGTCGACCGGCTTCGGAAGCACGCCCTCGTCGGCGAGCAGATCGGCGAGCGTCTGCTCGTGGCCGATCACCTCGTCGTCGACCGGCGCGAGACGCGATGCCTTCGCTGGGGCTGCGGCCTTCGTCACCTCGATCGGCAGACCCGAGTCCTTCGACCATGCCTCGGCCCAGCCGTCCGGGTTGGCCTTGGCCCAGGCCCACGCCTTCTGGAGCCGGTTGAGGTAGTCCGTGAACGCGGCGCGCTTGGCGGGATCTTCGAGCGCCTTGCTCGACGCGATCTGGAAACCGATGCCGTGCTCATCCGGTTCGCCGCCTTGCACGGCGACGCCGCCAGCCCCGATCTCGGCCTGCTGCACGAAGGGATCCCACACGACCCACGCGTCGACGCGGCCCGACGAGAACGCCGCGAGACCATCGGCCGGCGGCAGGTAGACCAGTTCGACCTCCTTGGGGTCGACGCCTTCGCGCTTCAGGCCCGAGAACAGGTAGCCGTTGGCGGACGAGCCCTTCGGCACGGCGACCTTCTTGCCCTTGAGGTCCTTGAACGATTTGATCGGCGAGCCCTTGGGGACGACCAGCGAGTTCTCTTGGTTGTCGTACTCGCGGACGGCCGCGATGATCTTGAAGTCTGAGCCCGCGGCGGCGCCGAAGAGCGGCGGCGTGTTGCCGACCCACGCGAGGTCGATCTTGTCGGCGCCGGCCGCTTCGACGAGCGGCGGCCCGAACTGGAACGTCGAGAACTCGACCTTGTAGGGGACGTCGTCGAGCGCGCCGGTCTTGCCGAGGACTGCGCGGATGCCGTCCTTCTGCACGCCCACGCGCAGGGTCACCTTCGAGAGGTCGACGTCGCTCGATGACGCCGTGGTGCCCTTGACCGCGCCTTGGTCCGCCGGAGCTTTGGCGTTGCGGGTCGTGGTGTCGTCGTCGCCGCAGGCGGCCAGACCCGCAGCGAGGAATGTGGCCGCGGCGAGGGACGCGAGTGCGCGCCCCCGGGGACGGGGCTGTGCGTGAGACATGAGAGCGGCCTCCAAGCCGTCGGTGGTGGGTTAAGCGGCGGCGTCTTCGACGCCCAGCAGCGCGAGGAGCTCGCGGCGGCGGGCGACGAGCGCCGGGTGGTCGCGGCGGCGCGGGCGCGGCAGGTCGAACGGCTCGTCGTAGGCGACGCGGCCGCCGTCGATCACGAGGATGCGGTCGGCGAGCAACAGCGATTCTTCGACGTCGTGCGTGACGAGGAGGACCGCCGGCCCATGGGCTTGCCAGAGCGACTGCACCAGCCGCTGGGCGGCGACGCGCGTGAGGGCGTCGAGCGCGCTGAACGGCTCGTCGAGCAGCAGCAGGTCTGGCTCGCGCACGAGCGCCCGCGCGAGCGAGACGCGCTGGCGCTGCCCGCCGGAAAGCTCGCGGGGCCAGGCCCGCTCCCGGCCTTCGAGGCCGACTTCGCGCAGCGCCGCCCGGGCCTTCGCGTCGGCGTCGGCTGCGTTCAGTCCGAGCGCGACGTTCTCCAGGGCGCGGCGCCACGGCAGCAGCCGCGGGTCCTGGAACACGACGGCGGGCGAGGAGCCGGTGCGCAGGTCGCCCTCGGCGCCGTCGTCGAGGCCGGCGAGGGCGCGCAGGAGCGTCGTCTTGCCGGAACCGGAGCGGCCCAGCACCGCGACGAACTCTCCCGGCGCGACGTCGAGGTCGAGCCGGTCCAGAACGACGTGGTCGCCGAAGCGGCGCGTCAGGCCACGCAGGCGCACGACCGGCTCGCGGTCGCCGCCGGCTCCGGCCGCGCTGCCAGGCGTGTCCAGGGTCGGGGCGCTCATGCCGTGACCCCCTCGTCGCGGTAGCGCAAGGCGCGCCGCTCGAGCGCCCGGACGATCGCGTCGGTGATCAGGCCGAGCACCGCGTAGGCGAGCAGGCCGACGACGATGATGTCGGTCTGGAGGAAGTCGCGGGCGTTGTTGATCATGTACCCGAGACCTGCGCTGGCGGCGATCTGCTCGGCGACGATCAGCGCCAGCCACGCGATGCCGAGCGATTGCCGGAAGCCGACGAGCGCCGACGGCAGCACCGCCGGGATCACGACGTGGCGCCAGCGCTGGGTGCGCGAGAGCTTGAGCGTCTGAGCGACCTCGAGGAGCTCGGGGTCGACATCCCGCAGCGCCGCGTGCAAGTTGAGGTAGAGCGGGACGACCACGCCGAGCGCGACCAGCAGCACCTTCGGCGTCTCGCCAATGCCGAACCAGAGGATGAAGAGCGGCACGAGGCCGAAGAGCGGCACCGTGCGGATCATCTGCATCGGCGGGTCGATGATCACGTCGCCTGCGCGGCTGGTCCCCGCGACCACGGCGGCCAGGACAGCGACGATCGTGCCGAGCACCAGGCCGAGCATCGCGCGCTGGAGCGAGATCAGCAGCGCTTCCGGGAGCTGTCCGGACTCGGTCAGCTCAACGGCGGTCTGGGCGATCTGCGCCGGACTGGCGAGGGTGTCCTCCGGCAGCACGCCGGTCGAGCTTGCGAGCTGCCAGAGCAGGATGATCGCGAGCGGGCTGACCCAGCGCAGGCCGCTCTGCGCCGCTGAACGGCGGCGCGACGCCGGCCCGCCGCGGCGCTCCGCGGCGGCGGCGGGTGCGCGAGTGACGGCGCTCGCCGCCTGTGTTGGTGCTGACACGTCCGATCCCCCTGGCGTCGGCTCGCGGTTGGTGAACCCGGGCGGACGTGGAGCGCCGCCCGGCGTAGCGGGACATTGTGGGGCGGCGCGGTCTGGTTTTCCGGCGACCGCCGACGACCAGCCCCGATCGGGTGAACCGGGCCACGACGTACGGGATGGATTACCCGGCCCGAGGACGGGTAATCCGACCCGTACGCGGTCGCGCCGGCCGAACGGGATGGATTACCCGGCGCAGGGACGGGTAATCCGACCCGTACGACCCGGCGGGCGGCGGGCCTCAGCCGGTGACGGCGCGCGGCGGCGCGAGCAGCCCGCGGCGGGCGAGCACGGGCGTGACACCCTCGCCGAAGCGGTAGGCCTCTTCGAGGTGCGGGTAGCCGGAGAGGACGAACTCGTCGATGCCGATCGCGTGGTACTCGGCGATGCGGTCGGCGATCTCCTCGTGCGAACCGACGAGCGCCGTGCCAGCGCCGCCGCGGACCAGGCCGACGCCCGCCCAGAGGTTCGGCGAGACCACGAGGTTGTCGGTGTTGCCGCCATGCAGCTCGGTCATCCGGCGCTGGCCCTCGGACTGCGACGCGCGCTGGATCAGCTGCGCCGCCTCGATCTGCTCGGGATCCAGGCCCGCGAGGAGGCGGTCGGCTTCAGCCCAGGCTTCGTCGGCGGTGTCGCGGGCGATCGCGTGGAGGCGGATGCCGAAGCGCAGCTCGCGCCCCTGCTCGGCTGCGGCCGCGCGCACGCGGGCGACCTTCTCCTCGACGGCCGCCGGCGGTTCGCCCCACGTGAGGTAGACGTCGGCGTACCTGGCGGCCACGTCGATCGCCGGCGCGCTCGAGCCGCCGAAGTAGATCTCGGGGACGACCGGCGGCGCTTCGATCTGCGCACCCTCGACCCACAGGTGCTCGCCCTTGAAGTCGACGACCTCGCCCGTCCACAGCTCGCGGATGATGTGGAGCGCCTCACCGCAGCGGGCGTAGCGCTCGTCCTTGCCGAGCTTGTCGCCGTAGCGGCGCTGCTCGGCGTCGTCACCGCCGACGACCACGTTGAGGAGCAGCCGGTTGCCCGTCAGCCGCTGGAACGTCGCGGCCTGGTGGGCCGCGTAGGTCGGACGCTGCATGCCCGGGCGGAACGCCACGAGGAAGCGGAACGTCTTCGTCCGCTGGGAGAGCGCGGCGGTCGTCAGCCAGGCGTCTTCGCACCACGAGCTGGTCGGCGTGAGCGCGGCGTCGAAGCCGACGCCCTCCGCCGCCTGCGCGATCTGCGCGAGGTAGTCGAGGGTCGGGCGGCGGTCGCCGGAGGAGCCATCGGCGGCGACGCGCGAGCCGGCCGCGCCGACGGCATTGCCGAGCGAGAGGTCGGCGCGGGAATCGCCGTTTGTCGGGAGGAACCAGTGGAGGGTGACGGGCATGTGCGGGGTGGTGCCTTGAGTCGTGGGTCAGAAACGTGTTCGGGGCGGCGCCGGGGTGCAAAGCCCAGCGCCGCCCCACCCGTCGGCCAGACCTGCGCGGCGTCCCTTGCTCAGGGGCACCGGATTCGTCTAGCTGGCGAGAAACCGGAAAACAGACTCAAGATCAGGGTCGTTTTGCGACCCTGGACCGCGGTCCGTTTGTAGATTCGGGTCGGGTCTAGCGGTACAAGCTGAACTCCGGGCCGTGGTGGTTGAGCGCCCAGTCGCCGACCTCGCGCGCCTTGTAGGCGACCGGGTCGTGGACCGTGTGGGTGCGGACGTTGCGCCAGTGGCGGTCGAAGCCGTAGGCGGCGTTCGTCGCGCGGGCGCCCTGGATCTCGAAGAGGCGGCTGGTGGCGTCGAGCGCGACCTTCGTCGTGAGGTACTTGGCCTCGTAGATCGCGACGGCGGCGTCGGCGCGCTGCTCCTCGGTCAGCGACGGCCCGACGGCCAGCGCGCGGTCAAGCGCCTCGCCCGCGCGGTCGGCGAGCAGCGACGCGGCCCGCACCTCGGAGACGATCTCGCCGACGGTCTGCAGGATGTACGGGTCGTCGCTCGCGCGCTCCACGCCCGAGGACTCCCACGCCGCCGCGTTCGCCTTCACCCATTCCAGGGCCTCCGCGATCGCGCCCTCGGCGGTGCCGATGTAGAAGTTCACGAACGCGAGCTGCCAGTGCGGCGTGACGAGCGTCTGGTACGCCGTCGGCACGCCGCCGATCCACGGCTCCTCGCCGAGGATCTCGTCCTTCTCGATGCGGACGTTGTTGAGCTCGACGCCGCCGGAGTCGGTGAGCCGCTGGCCGATGTTGTCCCAGTCGTGGAGGAAGTTCACGCCCTCCTTGCCCTTCGCGAGCGAGAGGAAGACGAGCTCGTCGTCGAGCAGGGCCGTCACCGACAGCTGGTCGCCGAGCGACGCGCCCGACGCGAACGTGCGGTGGCCGTTCAGGCGGAAGCCGTCGCCGTCGCGCGTGAGCTGCAGGTCCGAGCCGCCGCGCGGGTTCTGGATGCCGCCCCAGAAGAGCTTGCCCTCACCGTTCCTCCTCGACTGCGCGTCGGCCTGGCCGGCCGTCCCGAAGAGCTGCGCTACGCGGGTCTGCGCGTAGTGGTACCCGAGCAGGTGGGCGATCGACGTGTCGCCGCGCGCGATCCGCCGCGTGATCGCCGACGCCTGGCCGTAGCTGAGGCCGTCGCCGCCATACTCGACGGGCTCCTGCACCTGCAGCAGGTCGGCGGCGCGCAGCAGCTCGACCTCCTCGCGCGGGGTGCCGTTCGCGCGGTCGCGCTCAGCCGCCGTCTGGCGGAGCTTGGCCGCGACCCCATCGGCGCGTTCCAGCGCGGCGGCGAAGCGGTCTTCGCCGGCGTGCGCGCTCCCTGGCTGCGACGAGATCAGGTTGGTGATGGTGCTCATGGTGCGGTGGTGCCTTGGTGCGTGAGTCGTTTCCGTGTTCGGTGGACGGTCTCGCGCGCTCCGGGCCTCGGCCCCGCCGCGCGAGTTGGGGCGTGCAGTTGGTCAGGCGGCGCGGCGCGCGGATGCACCGCTTGACTCCGCGGCGGCCGCAGAGCCGTCGCCGGTGGTCGTCGCGCGCGACGTCGTGCCAGCGCCTTCAGC